>JBPOHC010000860.1:0-22835 GCA_052035985.1 Myxococcota bacterium
GGGCGTCGGCTGCGCGACGGGCGCGGGCGTCGGCTGCGCTTCGGGGACCGCAGCGGTGGGCAGCATCGCGACGGTCGGCTGCGTCGGCGTCGCGGGGCTCTGCGTGAGCTGCGGGACGATGGTCACAGTCTCGGGCGGAGGAGACTGGTCACGCGCGCGGAGCTTCGCGACCGCGAGTCCGCCGACGCTCGCCAGCGCGATCACGCTCAGGATGCCCGAGATCCACGGGAGCACGGAGAAGGGCTTCTGCGGTCCGTGCGGCGCGGGCTGCGCCTGCTGCGGATATCCCTGCTGCGCGCCGTTGGGCTGCGCGCCGAAGGGGCTCTGCGGCATCGACCCGGGGTTCGCACCGGGCGCGCCGGGCATCTGCATCATCACGGTGCCCGCGACGCCGCCGGGGCCCATGTTGGGCGCCGGTGCCATCACGGTCGCGGACATGGGTTCGTAGGAGGGCGGCGCATTGCCCTGTCCAGAAGGCATTCCGGGAGGCGGAGGGGCTGCGGGGACGCCCGCGGCGGGACGTCCAGCGAGGACGCTCTGCGCACCGTCGCCGGGGAGCGGAGGCACCGCGCTGCCCTGCGAGGGCACGTACCCCGGGAGGCCGAACGCGCGCGAGTCGTCGTTGACGGTGGTGTCGCCGAGGTCGTCGTAGTCGAGGCCCGACTTCGCACCGGCAGGGCGCGCGGGCGCAGGCGGAGGCGCGGCGACAGCGGGCGGAGGCGCGGGCGGAGCGGGCGGGAGCGCGCCCACCGACGCGGGGTCGGTCATGGGCATCCCGAGCATGGTCGAACGGCGAGGATTCGGCGGAGGCGCGGCCGCGGCGGGCGCCGTCGAGGCCATCGGACCGGGGATGCTCGAGCGGTTCGCGGCCGAGGGGATCGGCGGGAGTGTGGGCATCTTGGGGAGGCGTCCGTTGACCGTGGCGGAGCCCACCGAGGCGGGCGGAGACGGCGGCGCGGTGACCACGGGCGCGGTCATTCCGACGATGGTCGAAGAGCCCGGGAGGTCGAGGCCCGTGTTGAGTCGCGTCGGCGCGTCGTCGGCGCGGTCATCGAAATCCGAGAGGCCCGGCGTGGTCGTCGTTGCGGGCGCAGCGACGGCCCCCGACGTGTCGATGGCCACCGTGCGCTCGCCCTCTTCGGGCGCATCAGCCTCCTCGGCGACGGGCGCGGGAGGGGCCTTCGAGAGCGGCTCGAGCTGCCGCTCGACCTGCTGCGCGCTGAAGGGGCGGTCGCGCTGCTCCCGCGCGAGGAGCGTGAAGACGAGGCGCCCGAGGGCGTCAGGAGCTCCTTCGATCGGAGCGGGGTCGCCCTCGGTCTGGAGCTGCACGCGGCGCGCGGGGTCTGCGACGGGGAACGTCGGCTTGCCCGAGAGCGACTCGTAGAGCGTCGCGCCGAGCGCGTAGAGGTCGCTGCGAAAGCTCACGAGCCGACCCGTGATCGCCTCGGGGGCCACGTAGCCCGGGACGCCAGGGACGGTGCGTCCGTCGCCGAGCTGCACCACGCGACCGACGGCGGCGTCGAGGATCTTCACCGATCCGTCGCGCGCCAGCACGACGCGCTCGGGGCGCAGGTCGCGGTGCTGCACCCCGTGACGGTGCAGCTCCGCGAGGGCCGACGCGGTCTTCATCGCGACCCACGCCGCGACGCCCGCTTCGAGCGGTCCCTTCGCGAGCTTGTCGGCGAGCGTCTCGCCCTCGATGAGCTCCCGCGCGTACCACGTGAGGTCGCCCGCCTCGCCCGACTCGATCACACCCGCGAGCGCGTCGTGACGCACCTGCGCGAGCTTCTGGAGTTCGCGTCGCGCGCGCTGACGCTCGGCCGCCGAGGCGAACGCGTCGTCGCGGAGGGCGCGCACGATCACGGGCTTGCCGCTCGCGGGGTCGACTCCCTCGAAGTGGTGCGCCGAGGCGCTGTGAAAGCGCGAGGGCTTGAGCTGATAACGAGACCTCACGGAGTCGGGCAGTGCCGCGGGCTCCCCCACGGCGTTCACGGCGTTCACGGCGTTCATTGCGGGCGGGACCTTACTGCGGTTTGCGCCGGGATGCGACTTCGGCGACCGATGTGTTCTTGGGCGTTGATGTCGCTTCGAAACGAAGCGCGAGACGCGTGACGACGCGCGCGGCGATCCGCGGCGGCGATCAGCGCACGGTGAGCGGAAAGACGTACTCCTGACGGGGGTACGTGAAGCTCGCGGTCCACGCGCCGACGACGCGTCCGCCGACGGAGACCGAGATGGTCGCCGTGGCGTCCTGCGCGCCGCAGAGGTCGAAGGCCGCGAGCTTGATCTCGTAGCGTCCGGGCGGCGGCGTCTGCGTGGTCCAGCGGATGTTCTCCGCCGTGGGGCGCGTGGGCGTGCACTCGCCGTTGGCGTCCATGTCCATCTGCGCGCCCGACGGCGCCTGACGATTGCCGAAATAGACCTCCGCGCCCGCGGGGTCGGTCACGCGGAGGTCGATGTCTGCGGCGCCGCGCCACGAGGTCGTGATCTGGATCCCGCCGCTGAGGTAGCCGCAGTTGTTGTCGATGACCCCGTCGCAGTTGTCGTCGAGGCCGTTGCAGGTCTCGGGGCGATCCGCGGCGCACTGCGTGGTGACCGCGGTGACGCCCTCGGGGGCCTCGATCGCGCCCGTCACGGCGGCGCCGGGACGCCGCGGCGCGACGGGCGGGGGCGTGGCTTCGGGCGCGCGTCGCGAACCGCTGGAGGTGCCAGACGAAGACGCCGTGGCGGTGGGCTCGCGGTGGCCCGTGCGCGCGCCGGGGGCGGGCGGAGGACAGGCCGCGAGGAGGTACGCCGACAGCGCGACGCCCAGGGTCTTGATCGCTCGGTGGTGCATTGGGAAATGACTCGCGTGAAGGGCTTTTGAAGCGTGCGGAGGTGTCGAGGTCTCAGGTGCCGCCGGCGTTCGCCGTCGACATCTCGAGGAGCTCGCGGCGCGCGCGCTCGGCGGCGTCGGGGTTGCGGGTCTGCCTGCGAAGCGACAGGAGCGAGCCGCGGTCGCTGAGCGAGCGGAGCGCGCGCAGGCCCTGGTCGCGGCGGTACGCGTCGGTGCCGAGGGCGGCCTCGCGGAGCTTCGCGCGCACCTCGTGGGGACCGAGGCCGATGGCGCTCTCCCAGCCCGCGCGGAGGCGCGTGGTGAGCTGCGTGAGGGCGAAGCCGAAGTGCTTGCCCGCGCGGCCCGTCTCGAGGATCGACGCGACCTCGATGCGGCGGAACATGCGCCCGTCGGCGAACATCGGCGCGGTCACCGGGAGGAGCGACCAGTTCTCCTGCGCGGTGGCGGCGTTGGGGTTCGAACCGCGCGGGACGAACTCGTTCTGGAGCGTCCCCGCGAGCTCGTCGCTCACGGCGAGCACGTCGAGGAGGGCGTTGGCCGCGCGGGCGTTGCCGCCGAGCGCGATGGCGATGGCCGCCGAGAAGCGCACGTTGGCGTCCTGCGCGTCGGTGCCCGCGAGCAGCGGCACGAGGAGCTCCGAGGTGCTCTCGTCGGCCCCGAAGCCCGCGGTGATCGCCGCGGCCTTCATGAGGTCGGGGTTCACGCCGCGGCGGAGGTAGGTCTGCACGAGGCGGTTCGAGATCTGCGGCGTGCTGCGCCCGCGGAGGGCGAACACGTAGTAGAGCCGCGTCTCGTCGGGCACCGCGGTGTCCGTCGCGCGCGCCGCGATCTCGGTGAGCGTCGCGTCGTCGGCCACGGCCGCGAGCGCGTAGCCCGCCTCTTCGCGCAGGAGCCTGCGGTCGGTGGCGTCTTCGACGATGCGCTTGAGCTCGCGCACCGCCGCGGCGCGGCCCTGCGCGGTCACCGCGGGCGCGTCGGGCGACGTGAACCCGAGCCACGCGAGGCCGCGGATCGCGTTGCGGCGCGAGACGAACACGGGCTCGTCGCGCACGGTCTCTTCGGCCATGCGAAGCCCCACGGGCTGCTTGACCTGCGTCACCACGCGCCCGTAGCACTCGGGCAGGCGCAGCGCGCAGAGCGCAACGGCGGCGCCCTCCTGCGCGTCGGGCTGCGCGAGGAAGGGCGAGAGCGCCGAGGCGAGCGTGACGTCGCCCGACGTAGCGAGCGCGAGCATCGCGGGCGTGCGGGCGAAGTCGCCCTGCGGGCTGCGCAGGAGCTCGAGGAGGCCCGCCTTGGCGCGCGCCCCGGCGCCGGGGATGTGCCGGATCTGCTCGAGGGCGAGCTTGGCGTCTTGCGTGGCGTTCGAGTCGGGGTGCGTGAGGGCGTAGGTGACGTAGGTCATCAGGCCCTCGACGGCGCGAGCGTCGCCGATCTCCGCGAGGCCGAAGACGGCGTTGCGGCGCATCCCCTGGCTCACGTCGTCGGTGCCCGTGGCCGCGCCGAGCGATTCGAAGAGCGCGTCGCCCGCGTCGGGGTCTTTCTGGTCGCGGAGGAGGCGCGTCGCGGTGGCCCTGGTCTGCAGGTCGCGCGCGCCGTGGATCACCACCGCGAGGCCCGATGCGCCCGCGCTCGTTGCGAGCGCGCCGAGCACCGCGTCGCGCTCGTCGGGGTGCGCCGCGAGGAAGCCCATGATGGGGTCCGTCGCGCGCGGATCGCCGGTGCGTCCGAGTCCGATCGCGGCCTCGCGCGCCGTCGAGATGTCGCTGTCGTGCGAGAGGAGCGCGAGGGCGTCGAGCACGTCGGGCGTGGCGAGCTCGGCGAGCGAGAGGGCCGCGAGGCGCTTCGAAGCGTTGGAGCGCGACGAGGCGAGCTCGACGAGGCGCGCCTTGCCCGCCATGCGCGCGACGAGTGCGGGGTCGAAGATCCGGCGTTGGTTGAGCCCGAGGACCCCTTGGAGGCGGTTCGCTTCGAGCATCTCGCGCACGGTCGGCCAGGCCGACGGCTCGTTGAGCGCGACGAGGGCCCAGGCCACCTCGACGCGGTCGCGCTGCGGATCGGTGAGCGGGAGCACCGCGAGGAGCCGCGCCTTGGCGCTCTCGGCCGCGGGGAGGCCGATCTCTGCGAGGCCGAGGGCCGCCTGCGCGCGCCCGACACCCTCGAAGGCGAGGCCGTCGACGAGCATGGGCACCGACTGCGGGTCGCGGAGGCCCGCGAGGATGCGCCGCGCTGACATGCGCACGATCTCGGAGTGGTAGCGGGTGTAGACCGCGCGCACCCGCTCGGCGGTCTGCGCCTCGGGGAGGTTCTGCTGGAGGATGCGAGAGAGCTCGAGGCGCCCCTCCTCCTTCTCGCGCTCGTCGCGGGACTCTTGAATGGCCGCGTTGAGCATGTAGTACCCGGTGCCTCCGCCGACGCCGAGCACCGTGAGGATCACCAGCCAGCCGAAGGGCGAAACGCGTCGACGGATCTGCTTGACGGCGTCGTCGTCGCTCCCCATCGGCCCGTCACCGCCGGGCGGGGGCTCGTCGGGAGAGTCGGGCACGTCGGGAAGGTCGTCGAAGTCTCCGTCGCTCCCTGCGGTGTGTCGCGAGGGCTCGAGCGGCTCGGGCTGATGCATTGCTCCTCCGGGGGACTCGTCAGGCAGGCAGAACTTTCGGGCCGTTGACCGAATTTTCGGGCGGACAATAGAGCAGTCGCGCGCGGGAACTCAAGCGCCGACGCGCCCCGAAGATCACCCGTCTCCCTCGCTCCGCGCCTGTATTCAGCGCGGGTTCAAGCCACGTTGCGGCTCTCACGCCCCGAGCGGACCGTCGGAGCTCCGCCGCGTCGAACCGCCCCCCACCGAGGCCGTCGCCTCGCCGCCGACCTCGAACTTCGGAATCCGTGCTTCACCGCGGCGCCCGGGTGAACTACACAACGCCCCGCCCGTGAAGCTGCGAGAGAACATCCTCCGACGCCTCCCCGAGGCGCCCTTCGACGCGCTCATCCTCGGCGGAGGCATCAACGGCGCGGTCTCCGCGGCGTGCCTCGCGGCCCGCGGCGCGCGCGTGGCCCTCATCGACCGCGGCGACTTCGCGGGCTTCACGAGCCAGCAGTCGTCGAACCTGGCCTGGGGCGGCATCAAGTACATGGAGAGCTACGAGTTCGGCCTCGTCGAACAGCTCTGCCGCAGCCGCAACGAGCTCATGCGCGCGTACCCCTCCACGGTGCGCGAGATCCGCTTCTTCACCACGCACACCCGCGGCTTTCGCCACGCGCTCTGGAAGCTCGCCCTCGGCACCTGGGCGTACTGGGTGCTCGGCCGCTTCTTCACGCGTCGCCCGCGCGTGCTGAGCCTCCCCGAGATGTCCGCCGAGGAGCCCGTGGTGCGCCTCGACGAGGCCGACGGCGGCGTCGAGTACTCCGACGCGTACCTCCACGACAACGACGCGCGCTTCGTGTGGGGCTTTCTTCGCAGCGCGCTCGACCGCGGCGCAGCGGCGGCCAACTACGTCGAGTCGCTCGGCTCGACGCGCGAGGGAGAGCTCTGGGTCACGCGCTGCCGCGACGTCATCTCGGGCCGCGAGTTCACCGTGCGCTCGAAGGTGCTCGTGAACGCGTGCGGCCCCTACGTCGACGCCCACAACACGCTCACGGGCGTGCGCACGCGGCACCGGCACGTGTTCTCGAAGGGCATCCACCTCATCGTTCCGAAGATCACCGAGCGCCGACGGGTGCTGACCTTCTTCGCCGACGACGGGCGGCTCTTCTTCGTCATCCCGATGGGCGTTCGCACCTGCGTGGGCACGACCGACACGCGCGTCGAGGCGCCCGAGAGCTGCGTCACAGAGGCCGACCGGCGCTTCGTGCTCGAGAACATCAACAAGCGGTTGAAGCTCGAGCGCCCGCTCACCGAGGCCGACGTGATCTCGGAGCGCTGCGGCGTGCGCCCCCTCGTGATCGAAGACAAGGGCGAGTCGAAGAGCGACTGGCTCCAGCTCTCGCGCAAGCACGCCGTCGAGGTCGACGAGGCGCGCAGGCACGTGAGCATCTTCGGCGGCAAGCTCACCGACTGCCTCAACGTGGGTCAGGAGGTGTTCGACATCGTGCGCTCGCTCGGCGTGGAGGCGCCGTTCCCTACGCGGCGGTGGTACGGCGAGCCCGCCGAGGCGCGCGAGGAGTTCATGCACCAGGCGAGGCTCATGGACCTCGACGCGATGACCTCGCCGAAGTCGTCGGAGCGCCTCACGACGCGGCTCTGGCGGCGCTACGGGCGCGAGGCGCTGAGCCTGTTGGAGTCGATCCGACGAGACCCGCGCGAGGCCGAGGTGCTCATCGAGGGCGCGGAGTACCTTCGCTGCGAGATCGAGCAGGCGGCGCGGCGCGAGATGGTCACGAGGCTCGAGGACTTTCTCCGCAGGCGGTCGAAGATCTCGCTGGTGATCCGGGCCGACGAGATCCGCCGCGCGCCGGGGCTGCGCGAGGCGTGCGTGCTGCTCTTCGGCGACGAGGCCGACGCGCGCATCGAGGAGTACTTCAGGGACCTCGAAGGCCGCGCCGATCCGCGCTGAAATACGCGCGTTACGCCGCGCTGCGGCGTCGAATCCCGTCGCGTCGGTCAAGGATTTCGTGGCAGAGAATCGACCCGCTGACGCGATCGAGATTTCGCCCTTCGGTCGCACGCATGGCCGCTCTTCGGAGGTGCCTCGTCGATGGAAACGCAACCCGCCGCGCGCGCACGCCTGACCGCGCTCACCGCGCTCTCGCTCTCGCTCTTCGTGGGCATCCACCTGGGCTCGCTGTCGGTCTTCTGGCTCGGCGTCACGGGCCGTGACGTCGCGCTCTGCGTGGGCCTCTACGCGCTCCGGATGTTCGGAATCACGGCGGGCTACCACCGCTATTTCGCGCACCGGTCGTACAAGACCTCGCGGTGGTTCCAGTTCGTGCTCGCGTGGATCGCGTCGATGTCGATCCAGAAGGGCGTGCTCTGGTGGGCGGGCCTCCACCGAGTGCACCACCGCTGGAGCGACACGCCGCGCGACCTGCACTCCCCGAAGCAGCGCGGGCTCTTCTACGCGCACGTGGGCTGGATCATGAGCCCCGAGCACGACGAGACCGACCTCTCGCTGATCCCCGACTTCGCGAAGTACCCCGAGCTCCGCTGGCTCAACACCTGGTACTGGGTGCCCGCGCTGGTGATGGCCGCGCTCTGCTACGCCTTCGACGGCGCGCGGGGGATGGTCTGGGGCGCGGGCGTGAGCACGGTGCTCCTCTGGCACGGCACGTTCACCATCAACTCGCTCTCGCACACCTGGGGATCGCGGCGTTACGAGACCACCGACACGTCTCGCAACAACTTCTTCCTCGCGCTCATCACGCTCGGCGAGGGGTGGCACAACAACCACCACCACTACATGAACTCCGCCAACCAGGGGTTCTTCTGGTGGGAGGTCGACGTGAGCTACTACGTGCTCCGCGCTCTCTCCGTGGTGGGCCTCGTGCGCGACCTCCGCACGCCGCCCGCGCATGTGCTCAAGCCGCGCATCGCGGAGCTCGCCTCTTCGAAGCTCGCCGAGGCCCGCGCGGCCGCCGGTGCGACGCTCGCCGTGGCGCGCGAGGCCGCGGAGACGAAGCTCGCCGAAGCGCGCGACGCCGTGGTCGAGGTGAGGGCCGCCGCGGAGACCAGACTCGCGGAAGCGCGCGACGCCGTGGTCGAGGCGAAGAGCGCCGCGGGGACGAGGCTCGCCGAGGCGCGCGAGGCCGTGGTCGAAGCGAAGAGCGCCGCGGGGACGAAGCTCGCCGAGGCGCGCGAGGCGGTCGAGACGGCGGTCGAAGAGGCCGCCGCGCCGAAGCCCAGTCACGCGCGCTGAGTCGCGCTGAACCCACAGGAAAAAACGCATACAGCGTTCGAGCATCTGTGTAGGATGCCGCCGCTCCGTCGGGGGCAGCGATTGACCGTGAGCAAACTGGACAACACCACGAAGCCCCTCGCGGGGCCTGGGTTGAACCCTGCCCTCGCCCGGAGCGAGGCGGCGGAGCTGTTCCATCTGATCGCCGAGAACGTGGAGCAGGTGTTCTTCCTGATGTCCGCGGATTGTCGGCAGATGCTGTACATGAGCCCCGCGTTCGAGCGCGTGTGGCAGATGCCGCGCGAGGCCGTGTACCGCGACGCGCTCTGCTGGCTCGAGCGCATCCACCCCGACGACCTGTGGCTCTTCGATCCCACGTCGGGCGAGCCTCCCCTCGCCCGCGCGCCGCAGCACGAGTACCGCCTCGTGATGCCCGACGGATCGATCCGCTGGGTGATGATGCAGACGATCCCCGTGAACGATGTTGCGGGGACGCTCTCTCGCGTCGTGGGGATCCTCTCGGACGTGACCGAGCGGAGGTCTCACGAGGCCGACCTCGCCCGCAGCCGCGACGAGGCCGAGGCCCTGGTGCGCCACCGCACGCGCGAGCTCCTCGCGGCCAACGAGGACCTCCTCGCGAGCGAGGCGCGCTTCCGTACGCTGACCGAGACCGTGCCGGTGGCCATCTTCATCGAGCACCGGGGGCAGGTGATCTACGCCAACCCCGCCGCGTATCGGCTCACGGGGCACACGCCCGACGAGCTCCCCACGCTCGACCTCGCGACGCGGCTCACCGCGGGCGCGGTGCGAACGCCCGCGCACGACGCAGGCGACGCGCTCGACACCGCGCACGGCGTCGACGTGGAGTTCACCCGCGCCAACGGCGAGGCCCGCGTGCTCCACGTGAGCCGCTCGCGGGTGACCTTCGAACAGCGCGACTGCGTGCTCCTCTCGGCCATCGACGTGACGGCCCCGCGACGTGCGGAGAGAGCGCTGCGAGAGCACCGCGCGAGCGTGGCCCGCGTGGCCCACCTCTCAACTCTTGAGGGCTTCGCGTCGAGCCTCTCGCACGAGCTCAACCAGCCCCTCAGCGCCATCGTGAGCTACGCGAGGGCGCTGCAGAACAGGGCCGAGCGGGGCCCCGTCGACGCGGACTTTCTCCGTCAGGGCCTCGACCGCGTGGCGGGCCAGGCCATGCGCGCCGGAGAGCTCATGCGCCGCCTCAGGAACTTCGTGGTGCGCGGAGAGATCCAGCGCCGCGACGTCGACCTCGACCAGGTGACCCGCGAGGCGTCGCGGTCGCTCTCAGACCTCGCCGCCGACCGCGGGGTGACCGTGACGCTCTCGCTCTCTGGCGCGCTCCCTGCAGTCACGGGAGATCCGCTACACCTGGAGATCGCCGTGACGAACCTCTTGAAGAACGCCATCGAGGCCGTGGCCGAGGGCGCGGGCGCCGACCGCAGCGTCGTGGCGGTCACCAACGCCGCCGACGGGCGCGTGCGCCTCGAGGTTCGCGATCACGGCCCCGGCGTGCCCGCGCGCATCGCGGCGTCGCTCTTCGAACCGCTCGTGAGCACCAAGCACGGAGGCATGGGCGTCGGTCTGGCGATCACCCGGTCGATCGTCGAGGCGCATCGAGGCACGATCGCCCTGTGCCCCGGTGAAGGTCCTGGCGCGGTCTTTCGTATTGAACTTCCCGTTGCAGGAGGAGCTCTGTGAACCCCGTGAATTCTGTCGTGATCCTCGTCGACGACGACAGCGCCGTGCGCGAATCGACGCGCTGGCTGCTCGAGTCGGTCAACCTCGAGGTGCTCGAATACGCCTCGCCCCAGGCCTTCCTCGAGGCTCCGCGGCCCGATGCGCCCACGTGCATCGTGCTCGACGTCCGCATGCCTACGATGAGCGGCCTCGACGTGCAGGAGCGCCTCGCCCGTAACGGCGACAACACGCCCATCATCTTCATCACGGGCCACGCCGACGTGCCCTCCGCGGTGCGCGCGTTCAAGGGCGGCGCGGTCGACTTCCTCGAGAAGCCCTTCAGCGAGCAGATGCTCCTCGACCGCGTGCACGCCGCCCTCCGCCGCGACGGCGACCAGCGCAGGGAGCGCAGCGAGCGCGCCCGCTGGCGTCAGCGCTACGAGACCCTCTCGCCGCGCGAGCGCGAGGTGCTCGACCACGTCGTCCGCGGCGAGCCCAACAAGATCATCGCCGACAAGCTCGAGATCAACATCAAGACCGTCGAGATCCATCGCACCCGCGTCATGCGGAAGATGGAGGCCGACTCGCTCGCGGGCCTCGTCCGCGAGTACTTCGCCTCGATGGGGATCACCCCCTCCGAAGAGCCCGCCGTCGCGCGCGGGTGAAACCCGTATCGCACCCCGAGGTATCTCTCTTTTCCTCTTGTGGGCAGGGCGTTTGCAACTTTCTCGGCGTCTTCGACACCGCCCGAGGGAGCGACGCGACCCAATCATGTCCAGCGACGCCAGGAAGCCTTTCACCCCGAACTCCGCGCGAAACTTCGTAGCGTCAAAGCTCTGGCGCACCGTCAAAATTGACGGTCCCTCGTCAGCGAACCGTCCACGCCTCCTCCGCCGCCAGCGCGCGCTCTTCGAAGCGACCCTCGCGACCGTGCTCGAGGTCCGGCCCAACGGGGTCGTCACGGTGCTCCACGCGGGCTGCGCGACGGCCGCGCACGCGCTCGGTGTGGGCGCTCACCTCTCGGGTGACGCGTGGGAGATCGCCAACGACAACGCGCTCCCCGACGCGGTGCGCGGCGCCGCCGAGGCGGCCTCGTCACAGCGGCTCCAGGCGCAGTCCACGGCGGTGCTCCGCGGCGTCGACCATGAGGTCGTCGCGACCCCTACGGGCGACGGGGCCGTGCTCTGCGTGCTCCGCGCGTCGGCCGTGTCACCCGCCGCCGCGCACGACCTGAAGAACTGCCTCACCGCCGTCGCCTGCGCCGCGGGCGCGCTCCTCGACGACACCTCCCTCAGCGACGACGCGCGGAGCCTCGCGGTCATCGTCAACGACGCCCTGCGACGGGCCGGCGCCCTCGCGCGCCAGCTCCTCTCGCACGCCCGCCAGGATCGCTCCGAGGCCGACGTCGTCGACCTCGGGCGCGAGCTCCTCGCCATGACCCCGCTCCTGCGCCGCGCGCTGCCCGCGTCGGTGCGCTTCGTGGCCGAGATCGACCCCGACATGCCGAGCGCGCGCCTCCTCGCGGGACACCTCCAGCGCGTCGTGATGAACCTCGTTTCGAACGCCGGTCGCGCCGTCGCCGACGACGGCCAGATCACCCTCTCGGCGTGGGGCGACTCGAGCGACGGAGGCCCCGTCGACCGCGCGATGATCGAGGTCATCGACGACGGCTGCGGGATGACACCCGAGGTGCTCGCGCGGGCCTTCGAAGCGGGCTTCACCTCGCACGCCGACAAAGGCGGACACGGCATCGGCCTCTCGACCGTGCGCGCGATGATTCAAGAGTCGGGCGGCGCGGTCACCCTCGAGAGCCGCGAGGGTCAGGGCACGCGCGCGCTCGTGTCGCTCCCCGCGTGGACGCCGCGCGTGAGCCAGACGCTCGACGTCCGCGCCGACAACGACGGATGAGCGAGACGCCGCGCGCGATCAGCGATCGGTGACGGGCAGCGACGTGGTGCCGAGCGCCGCGCTGAGCTCGCCGAGCATCACCGTGCAGAACTTGATCGCGTCGTCGTTGGCGTCGAGCCGCGCGAGCGTGTCGGGGTCTCGCCCGTCGGTCTCGGTCTGGAGCGCCGCGTTCACCGCGAAGAGCTTCGCGCGGTGCTCGACGATGCGCTTCGCGAGGTCGCGCATCGCGTCGTCGTAGTCGCGCACTCCGGGGACGCGCGCGCGGGCGTCTTGCAGGTCTCGCCAGTCACCGTGCAGCTCGGCGAGCCTCTCGGAGTCGTACGAAAGCGTCGTCAGCGTACGGATCTCCATGTCGTCGGCGAGCTCCTCCACGGGGTTCATTCATACCCCTGATGCGGGTCGCGGTTCCAGTGCATCGTGAGGCCCGTCATGCGGTAGCGTCGCGCGCTGGAGACCACCGTGACCACGCAGCCCGTCGTCCCCGCTCAGGGGCGCTACCTCCTCACCGGAGGCGCTGGATTCATAGGCTCGCACCTCACCCGAAGGCTCCTCGACGCAGGCTGCGAGGTGACGCACCTCGACCTCGTCGCCCCTGCCGTGATCCCCGAAGGTGTGCGCTATGTGCGTTGTGATCTCCGCGACCGCGCCGCCACACTCGCCGCCATCCCCGCGGGGAGCGTCGACTACGCCGTTCACCTCGCCGCGCGCGTCGGTGACTGGGGCACCTTCGCGGACTTCGAAGGCATCAACGTCACGGGCACGCGCAACACGCTCGAAGCCCTCACCGCCGCGGGCGTGAAGCGCGCGGTGCACGTCTCGTCGATCGCCGCGATGGGCCTCGACGCGGGCGAGGTCGCCGACGAGCGCGTCGGCCCCTTCGCGTCGGGCGATCCGTACTCGGCCACCAAGGGCGCGGGCGAGATGGTCGCGAAGGAGTTTCAGCGCGACGGCGGTCGCGTCGTGATCGCGCGACCGGGAGACGTCTACGGCGTGGGCAGCGTGCCGTGGGTCGTGCGCCCCGTGGAGCTCATGCGAAAGGGCCAGATGCTCCTCATCGAAGGGGGCCGCGGGCATTTCGCGCACGTCCACGTCGACAACCTCATCGACGGCTTTCTGCTCGCGCTCTCGCACGAGCGCGCCGCGGGCGAGACCTTCATCTTCACCGACGGCGACGCGCACTGCACCATCGGCGAGTACTTCACGCGCCTCGCAGACGCCGCGGGCGTTCCGCGCCCCACGCGCTCGGTCCCGCGCTCCGTCGCGCGCGCCGTGGCCCTCGCGCTCGAGACCGTCGCGCGCGTCACGGGAAAGCCCCCGCCCTTCACGCGCTCCGCTGTCGATTTCACCCTGCGCCGCGGGTCGTTCCGCACCGAGAAGGCCCGCGACCTCCTCGGGTGGACGCCGCGCGTCTCCTTCGAAGACGGCCTCGCGGCCATCGCCGCGCACTACAAGAAGTCATGATCCCTGCGTTCTTTCATCGCGCCGAGGTCTTCGGACTCGCGCACCTCCCGGGCGCCTCCGTCGGCGTCGTGGAGCTCACGAGCGATCCCGGTGCGAGCCTGCGTCCCACGCCCGAGGAGCTCGACGCGTTCAAGCTCACGGCGATGGTCTACGTGGTCCCTCCGCGACGCGATGACTGCGAGCGACGCGTGCGCACCTTCGTGGCGCACCGCGAGCTCCCGCTCTCCGCGAAGGGCGCCCTCGCGGCCGCCGCGCTCCTCGACGTGAAGGGCACCGCGCGCTTCGAACAGGGCGTGATCGCGACGGAGGTCGTGCGCGCACCCGACCGCAACGGCGCGCCCGCGTGGACGCTCCCCGTGGATCGCCCCGTGATCAACGGGCGCCCCGTCGAAGACCGCGCGCTTGCTGCGTCGGCCTTCGGACTCGACGAGAACGACCTCGCAGAAGGGCTCCCCGTGCAGTCGGTGTCGTGCGGGTGGCTCTCGGTGCTCGTCCCCGTTGCGTCGCCCGAGGCGCTCGCGCGCGCGGCGATCGAAGCCGCGCAGTGGCAGCGCGTGATCGAGAAGGCCAGGCCCGTGTACGCGGTGCTCTTCGTGCCCACGCGCGAGGGCCCGGTGCCCGTGCGATGCCTCAGCCCCGGCGTGACCGAAGACGTCGGAACAGGGCTCGCGGGCGCCTCCGTGGCGGCGTGGCTCGCGCGCTTCGGCGTGCGTCCCGCGGACAAGACAAGCGCCGAGATTCACCAGGGCGGCGCGAGGATTCACGTCGATCTCGACGGCCCCGTCGCGAGGGTCTCGGGCGCCGCGCGCATCGACGGAAGCGTGTCACTCAACATCCGCTGACGCAGTCCGCGAGAGACGCCGCGTTGCGGCGCGCGCGCAGACGGGGATACAACCGCGGCCCTACTCCCACGAGGGAGCAGCGAAGGGTGAGTCACGTATGTTCCCTGCGGCGAGTGAGAGGGCGTTGGCGATCCGGGAGCGCCTCGCGGCGTTCATGCGCGAGGAGGTCTATCCGGCCGAGGAGCGGTACAGGGTCGAGGTCGCCGAAGGCCCTCGCTGGAAGGTGATTCCCGTCGTCGAGGAGCTCAAGGCACGCGCGCGCGCCGAGGGCCTCTGGAACCTCTTTCTCCCCGAGAGCGACCTCGGCGCGGGGCTCACGAACCTCGAGTACGCGCCCCTCGCCGAGGAGATGGGCAAGGTCATCTTCGCGCCCGAGGTCTTCAACTGCTCGGCCCCCGACACGGGCAACATGGAGGTGCTCGCGCGCTACGGCTCCGAGGCCCAGAAGCGCCAGTGGCTCGACCCGCTGCTCCGCGGAGAGATCCGCTCGGGCTTCTCGATGACCGAGCCCGCCGTGGCCTCCTCGGATGCGACCAACATCGAGGCCACCATCGCGCGCGACGGCGATCACTACGTGCTCCGCGGTCGTAAGTGGTGGACCTCGGGCGCCGGCGATCCGCGCTGCAAGGTGCTGATCTTCATGGGCAAGACCGACGCGAGGAACCCCGACCGCCACCGCCAGCAGTCGATGGTGCTCGTGCCCATGAACACCCCCGGCGTCGTCGTCGAGCGCATGGTGCCCGTCTTCGGCTACGACGACGCGCCGCACGGTCACGGCGAGATCAGCTTCAACGACGTGAGGGTGCCCGTCGAGAACATCCTCCTCGGCGAAGGGCGCGGCTTCGAGATCGCGCAGGGGCGCCTCGGGCCCGGGCGCATCCACCACTGCATGCGGCTCATCGGACTCGCGGAGCGCTCGCTCGCGGCGATGTGCGTGCGCCTCAAGACCCGCGTCGCCTTCGGCAAGCCCCTCGCAGATCAGTCGGTGTGGCGACAGCGCGTCGCCGAGGCGCGCATCAGCATCGATCAGGCGCGACTCCTCGTGCTCCACGCCGCGTGGAAGATGGACGTCGCAGGCAACAAGGACGCGCGCGCGGAGATCGCGATGATCAAGGTCGTCGTGCCCACGATGGCCTGCAAGGTGACCGACGACGCGATCCAGGCCTTCGGCGCCGCGGGGCTCTCACCCGATCACGGCGTGGCCTTCGCGTACGCCGCCGCGCGCATGCTCCGCATCGCAGACGGCCCCGACGAGGTGCACCGCGATCAGCTCGCACGCATGGAGTTCTCTCGACATCGATAGCGTGTCGCGCGCGATCCTCAGCGCGATCCCCGGCGTCCTCACGGCCGCCGGTTCCTTGAAGCGCGGCCCATTCAAAGGGACCGGCGGCGGTCACGACGCCGGGAGCGATCTCAGCGAACGACGCGGCGGGCGATCATCTCGGCGAAGCGCGAGAAGGGCGTCCCGTCGTTGTCGCCGCAGATCGAGGCGACCATGCCGTTGCCACACGCGGCGCCGCTGCAGATCGCAGACTGGTCGAAGCGTCGCGCCACCTCGGCGATGCGACGGGCCCTCCACGCGTAGGGCTGCGAGGCCTGATCGCAGGCCGCGACGGGCGCGGTGTCGTGCTGACGACACGCGGGGATGAGCCGCGTGACGCACATCGGATCGGCGTCGTGCTGGCGCATCGAGATGGGACCCGAGGCGTTCGTCGGGTCGGCGAAGGCGCGGCTCGCGTCGCGGGCGTTGAAGTCGTCGGGGCGTCCCGCGGCGGGCGTGCCGAGGAGCGAGTCCCAGTCGGTGGCGCCAGAGGTCGTGCGGGGCACCGCGATGGGGACGCCCGTGACGGCCGCGAAGAGCACGCGCTCGGGGTGACCGGGCTTGAGCCCCAGAAATCCCCGCGTCGGACGCGTCGGGTCGACGTAGCGATCGACGGGCCAGGTCGGGTCCTGCGCGCCGCCAGGCTCGTAGTTGTAGAAGCGGAGGTTCATGTCAGACGAGCTCCAGCGCGGCGAGAGGATGTCGAAGACGCTGCGCGCGTCGTCGCACGCGCCGATGCCGTCGTGCTCGGAGCAGTCGCGCACGGAGCCGTCTTCTTCATCCGTGAGCACCAGGATCGCGAGGGCGGCGTCGCGACGGAGGAAGCCCGCGTTCATTCCGCCCACGCCCCCCTGCGTGATGAGCGCCCTGCGCGCCGCTTCGAGCTGCTGCTCGAGGCCGCAGCCGCCGGTGCCGATGCGGACCTGACAGGAGGGCCTCCAGTACTGCGCCATCGCGTCGTCGCTGGAGCTCACCGTGATGAAGTTCTGCGCGAGGAGCATCGCGTCGTCGCAGAAGACGCCTCCCTCCACCCGGGGCAGCGGGCGCGCGCTCGTCGCTGCGCCGCGGACGCGGGGGTTGAGCACGCCGTCGTCGCCGCGCGCGCCCATGCAGCTCGGAACGACCGACCCCGGGGTGCCGAGGTCCGTCGACACGACGCCGACGCGGACGTCTCGCACACCGTGACGTTGCAGCAGCTCCATCACCGTGTGGTTGATGCTCGCGGCGAGGTAGTCCTGGCCGCGGGTCATCGAGTTCGAATCGTCGACGACCAGGAGGAGGTCGACGCTCCCAGCGCCCTGCGACGGATCGGGCGTCGCGGCGTCGGGCGTGGGCATCGCGACGTCGACCACGGGCGTCGTGTCGGGCGTCGGCATCGCGGCGTCGGGCGTGGGCATCGCAGCGTCGACCACGGGCGCGGCGTCGTTCACCTCAGCGTCGCCCTGCGCGACGGGGACCACCTGCATGAGGCAGCCCGAGAGCATGGCGCACGCGGCGCCCGCACCGAACACAGAAGACACACCACCACGACGCTGGATCATGATCGTCCCGCTCCCTTCGAAGTGACTACCGTCTCGTTGAGGAGACCCGCCCGCGGCGGTCGACGATGCCCTTCTGAACACCGATTGCGAGCGCCCCATCCTGCGCTTCGCGGAATCGTCATCGATCGATCACATTTCGACGCCGACCGCGAAGGTCCCGGCGACGCCGACGCTCGACTGCGCGAACACGCTCGTCGGCGTGAAGCCCGTGATCACGAAGTCACTACGCACGAAGGCCGCCGACGCGGTCGCGCCGAGGTCGACGAAGAGCGGCCCCACGAGGCTCACCACGGCGTGCGCCTCGATCTGCGCGGCGAACCAGGGGTAGTTCCCGGGTTCGACGGGCGTCGGTCCGAAGGTGACCACGTGCACGAGGCCGAACGAGAGCCCCGCGCAGAGATCGATTTCGAGGCGACGCAGGGGTCGTCCCTTCGCGCAGAGCCCCGCCGTCGCGCGCGTCATCCCGAAGGACCACCGCGCGTCGGACGACATCCGCTGCTCGGGGTTGAGCGTCGCCGCGCCGTACACGCCCACGCGCTGCGTGATGGGCACGTCGAGCCTCCACACGACGCCCGGCACGACGTCAGGGAGAGGGCCCCACAAGACCTCTCCGCCGAGGCTCGTACGCAGGGGCTCTCTCGGAGGCGATGGCGCGGGCCTCGGCGCCTCGGGGACGCTCAACACCACAGGCGGCGCGCGTTCGCGATCGACGGCGGGCCGGGGAGTTCCCGGTGGAGGAGGCGTCAGCGCGAGCGTCACGCTCAGCACCACGGCGCCCGCGATCGTGTCGCAGCTCTCCGATCCGTCTTCGAGCTCGCGGCGCAGGAGCGCGACCCCGGCGCCGTCACGGATGATGAGCCGCGCGCGCCATCGATCTGCGACGCGCTCGACGCTGGCCTCGGCGCTCACCGACGCGAGGAGCGAGAAGGGGTCGTGACCCAGCCGCGCGCGCACCGACGACATCATCGCGGCCTGCGTGGGACAGCGGTCTGCGCCGTCTCCCCTCGCCCACGCGAAGGTCACCATGTGGAGCGCCTCCTGCGCGGCGGCGCGAGGGGTCACCGCGCACGCCGCGAGGCCCGCGATCAAGGCGACGCGTTTCACGGCGTGCGGTGCTCTCCCAGAAGAACGCGGACGCGCGCGGTCTGCGGGCTCTGCGGCGCGCGGGCTTCGAGCGCGGCGGCGCGAGCGCGGGCCTCGTCCCATCGACCGAGTCGAGTCAGCGCCTCGACGCGGAGGGCCTCACGCTCATCGGTGAGCTGTCCGTGCGAGAAGGTCCGCTCGGCCGCGTTGAGCGTCGAGAGCGCGCTCGCGGGGTTCGTCTGCACCGCGGCGCGAGCCTCATCAACGACGCGCAGCTCATCCGCGAGAGAGGGCGCAGGCGCGGGCGCTTCGGGCGCCACGACGGGCTCCGCGATCACCCTCGACCCCGCCGCGGGAACATGCGCGCGGGCGCTCGGCGCCTCGACGACCACGGGCTGCGCGAAGGGCTCGACGGCCGCGGGTGCGGTCGCGGCTGGTTCACTCGAAATAGCTTCTACAATGGGCTTCGGCGCGGTCACCGCGGGCGCGACGACGCGCGCGCGAGGGCTGCGAATCGACGCCTGCGCGACGCTCGGGGCGCGGTGCTTCGCGGCGACGATGGCGCCTCCGCCGAGCGCGACGAGGGTCACGGCGGCGAGGGCCTTGGGGACGACGCTCACGGCGAACCATCCGCTCGCGTGCGCGGCGCCAGCCTTTGCGACGACGGCCTTGAGGCGCAGCGCGTCGACCGCGGCGAGCGGCTTCGTCGGCGCGGCGTCGCGGAGCAGCGAGCGCGAGAAGTCACCCCCCGGCGTCGACAGGTCTCGGAGGCGGGGCGGATCGCTCATCGGGGAGACCCTCCGTGACGCGCCTGCCAGCGGGCCGCGGCGCGTTCGAACTCCTTGCGGGCCGCGTGGAGGCGCGAGTGCACCGTGCCCACGGGGACGCCGACCATCTCGGCGATCTGATCGCAGGGCAACTCATCGATCTCGTACATCACGAAGACAGCCCTCCGCTCGAGGTCGAGCTCGTCGAGGATGCTCATCAAGATGCGCTGGTTCCGCGATCGGTCGGCGCGGTCTTCGGGGGTCGGCGCGGCCGTGTCTCCCTCGGGCATCTCGTCGACGAGCTCCTCGCGGCGCACGTGCGCGCGGCGTCGCCAGCCCGCCACGACGCGCACGCAGATGCCGAAGAGCCACGGGCGAATCGGCAGCGCGGGGTCGTAGTCACCGAGGCGCCTGTGCACCACGACGAAGACCTCTTGATAGAGGTCGTCGAGGTCGCTCGCGCGCCCGCCGAGTCGCTGGAGCGTCGCCCAGATGAACCCGCTGTGCTCTGAATGCACGGCGCCCGCGTCGAGCGAGTTCGCCCGCGGGCTCGGACCAGGCTCCGCGATCGGCAGTGCGGCCATCGACACGCAACCCTATTGCGAGGGCCCCGGCGGTTGCTTCGAAAAATCGTCGACGCCCGTCGATCAGCCCTCGCGGGCGACGCGCGTGGCGGCTCCCTCGCGGTCGAGCGCGGCGACCTCTTCGACGTAGTCGACCACGCGGTACCCCTGCCCCTGCACGACCACGCGCACGAGCACCTTGCCCTCGGGCGATTCGTCGACGCGAAACTGCGGGACCTTGCCCGCCTCGACGTCGCGCACGAAGGCCCGTCGATCGACCTCACGCCGCCACGCGTGCCACGCGGCCATGAGCCCCGTCGAGGCTCCGACCAGCGCGAGCGCACGCACGCCCCACGCGCCGACCACATCCCCAGGCCGCCAGGAGGGGATGTTCACCAGCGAGGCCAACGTCGCCACGGCGGCCATCGCGGCGCTCGCCACGCCCACGATGCGCTCTCCGCGCTCCTCGCCCGCGAGGCCCTTCTGCGCGAGGCCCTGCGCGCTGGCGATGGGGAGCCCGAAGCACGCGAGCGTGAGCAGCAGCCCGGGGATCCAGAACACCGCGCCGAAGGTGGCCCCGAGCGCGACGCCCGTGAGAAAGCGCTCGATGGCGTTGCCGCCGCCGCGTTCGAGGAGCATGAGCAGGCCGCCAGCGAGGCACGAGTTCGCCACGGCGAGCGGGAGCGACAGGAGCCACCCCCGTCGGAACGAGGTCGATCCCAGCGTCTGCGGCGAGCGGAGCACGCGGGCCCAGATCATCCCGAGGATCAGCGTGGGGAGGCCCGTGACGAACACGATCTTCGGCCCGTCGCCTGACATCATCGCGCGAAACACCGCCGCCGTCGCCGCCGCGAGGGACGCCCCCACAGACACGATGTTGAGCCGCGCGAGCGCCTTGGGGCTGCGAAACACGGAGGGGGTCACACCGACGTTCTACGCCGACGCGAGGCGTCGCGGGGAGCTCCCGCGCGATCAGGGGTTCCAACGCGGGGGTGAATGGCTCCACGATCGGGGTGATGCGCGTGCTCGTCGTCGAAGATCACCGTGAGACCCTCGACCTCGTGACGCGCGCCCTCCAGCGCGACGGCCACGCCACCGTGAGCGCCGCGAACGCCGCCGAGGCACGCGCGCGCCTCGCCGATGAGCCCACGGACCTCATCGTCCTCGACCTGGGCCTGCCCGACGAGTCGGGGCTCTCGCTCTGCCGCGCGCTGCGGGCCGAAGGGCTCCTCACGCCCGTGCTCATCCTCACCGCGCAGGGCGCCATCTCGCAGCGCGTGGCGGGCTTCGACGCGGGCGCCGATGACTTCGTGGCGAAGCCCTTCGCGCTCGCCGAGCTCCTCGCGCGTGTGAGAGCCCTCGGTCGACGCGGCCCCATGGCGCGCTCGCTCGTGGTGCGCGTGGGAGATGTGACGCTCGACCTCGCGGCGCGGCGAGCCACGCGCGAGGGGGCCGAGGTTCCGCTCACGGCGCGGGAGTGGGCCGTGATCGAGCTGCTCGCGGCGCGCGGCGGTCGGCTCGTGTCTCGCGCAGACATCCTCGAGTCGGTGTGGGGCGACGACAGCCCGCAGGCCAGCGCGAGCCTCGACGTCATCGTCGGACGCATCCGTCGCAAGCTCGGCGCGGCCTGTCTCCGCACCGTGCGCGGCGAGGGCTACTCCCTCGGGGGCTCGTGACCGCGCCGCGTCGCACCTTCTCGGGACGCGTGGCGCGCGCGCTCACCGTCGCCGTCGCGCTCTCGGCCGCGCTCGCCTCGACGCTCACCGCCGCGATCGCGGCGAGGGCCGAGCGCGCCCGCGAAGACGCGCGCCTCGAAGGCGCCGCGGTGACGCTTCAGCGCGAGCTCGAGGCGTCGCCCACGCGCCGTCCCGCGGATGTGGCCGACGACGAAGACGCCGAGGTGCGTCCCGCGGGCATGCGCATCGCGCTCTTCGACCACGGCGCCCGACTCGGTGGAGACCCTTGGATGACCGATGTTTCCGAGGGGTGCGCGACGGTGACGCGGGCCGCGGTTCCGTGGCGTCGCTGCGCGGCCACGCTCGGCGGACGGCGCGTCGTGGTGATGTCAGACCTCGCGCCCCTCGACGCCACGCGACGCGCGCTCTTCACGGCGGCGCTCGCGTCGAGCCTCGTGGCCGCGCTCGTGTCGCTCGCCTTCGGACGTCAGCTCGGCGCGCGCGTCACGCGTCCATTGGAGCGGCTCCGTGACGCGGTGGCGGCGGTCGACCCCGACGCGCCGTCGAAGGGCGTTCCGCTCGCGCCCGAGGAGCTCGACGAGATCGAGCGTTTGCGCGCGACGCTGAGCGCGCTGCTCACGCGTCTCGATGAGGCCCTCTCGCAGTCACGGAGGTTCGCGGCCGACGCGGCGCACGAGCTCCGCACGCCGCTCACGACAGCCCTCGGAGAGCTCGAACTGGCGGAGCGCGGTGGAGAGCGCTCGCGTGATCCCATCGCGAGGGCGCGACGCACGCTCGGCGACATGGCGACGCTGGTCGAGCGACTGCTGGTGCTCTCGGTTCCCTTCGACGCGGGGAGTATGCCTCGCGAGGCGGTCGACCTCGACGACGTGGTGACCGAGGCGATCGAGACGCTCGATGCGTCGCAGCGAGCGCGAATCTCGGTGACGGTCGAGCCCGACGCGATGGTGCGCGGAGACCCGACGCTGCTTCGGCTGATGGTGTCGAACGCGCTGGGCAACGCGCTGAAGTTCGCGCCCGAGGGCCCCGTCGCGGTGCGCGTCACGCGCGAAGAGGGCGCACTCGTCTTGCGCGTCTCCGACGAGGGGCCGGGCATCGCGCGCGAGGAGCGCGAGCGCGTCTTCGAAGCGTTCTATCGCAGCGCGAGGGTGCGCGGGTCGTCGACGCGTGGGCACGGCGTGGGCCTGGCGCTGGTGGCCCACGTTGCGAGGCTTCACGGCGCGACGGCGCGCTTCGAAGACGCCGCGAAGGGCGCGACGCTGAGGGTCACCCTGCCCGCGTGGAGCGCGT
>JBPOHC010000126.1:0-8424 GCA_052035985.1 Myxococcota bacterium
AGCGTGTCCGCGACGCTCGCGTGACGCGAGAGCACGAACACCGGACCGCCGCGCGCGCACTCGACGCCGCGGGTCTCGACGCGCAGCCCGAAGATGGCGCGGGTCCAGTCGAAGAGCCCTCCGGCCCACCACCACTGGAGCCTGTAGTTCGCGTCGAGCTGTCGCTCCGCGTCGCCGCCGCGGAGCCAGATCGCTGTCGCGATGAGCACGCCCATGAGCTCATACGCGAGGTAGACGAGCACCATGAGGAGCGCCCGCGTCGCGGCGAAGCGGGCCCGCGTCGCGAGGTCGAGGACGACGGTGACCGTGAAGAGCGCGGGGCTCAACCCGATGACGAGCGCGAGCGTCGCGACGAGCGCGAGGAGCGTGATCGCCCTGCGTAGGAACCGCGCTGCGCCGCCGTCATCGCCGCGAGCCATGGGGTCCGTCCGTTCGACGGCGACGCCCACGCGACCCGCCGTAGATCAACGGAGGTAACACGCTGTGAAAGGCGCACGCAACGGCGCCTCGGCGCGGCGCAGCGCGTTCAGCGACCGCAGACCGATGACGAGAAGCTCGACTCGGGGAGAAGGTAGTTGCCCGAGGCCCATCCCCGCGTGCCGTTGTAGTCGACCTGGTACCAGCCCGAGGTCGGTCCGCTCACGAAGGCCACGCGCGCGCCGCAGGGCATCGACCCGATCACAGCTTCAGAGGTCGAGGGACCGCGACGGAGGTTGAGCGCCGAGACGTTGATGCGCATGTACATCGCCGCAGGCGCGGGCGTCGGAGTGGGCGTAGGCGTAGGCGCGGGCGTGGGCGCAGGGGTCGGCGCAGGCGTGGGCGTCGAGGTGCCGGGGAGCGGCGCGACGCCGTGATTGCTGTACCAGGAGGTGCGCGCGGTGGCGCCGTCGGTGTTGAGCTCGACGTGGAGGTGATCGTTGTGAGGGTGCGGTCCGCCGTAGGCGCGGAGCTTCGAACCCGCGGGGCGGCTCGCGTTCCACGAGCTGCGATCCCAGATCACGAGCTGCACGCCGAGCTCGCTCGCGTTGGTGATGAGCCACGCGGCGACGGCGTCGCCCACGGTGTTGTCCGCCGCGCCGCCCGAGCGCGTGGGGATCATCACGTCGATCGCGCGACCGGTGCCGTGCATCGAGGTCTGCGCCGCGTTGGCCGTGTTCTGGCGGCACACGTACCCGCCGTAGGAGCTCACCCCGCGAAAGTTCGCGCGGAGGTAGTCACCGAGCTGCCGCGAGCCCGAGAGAAAGCGCCCGCCGCAGTAGCGCCCGCCCGCCCACGGCGGCGCGTCGTCGTAGCGCGCGTATTGACGGTCTGAGAGGGCCGTCACGCTCGCCGTCGGAATCCACCGCCCGGCCACCGCGATCTCGCTCGTCTCGAAGCTCTCGTCCCAGTCGTCGGAGTCGAGCTCGTCGGCCGCGCAGCCCCCGATCGCCAACGCCACGAACCCCACTCCGACTGCCCTGGTCAACGCGCTGAAGGTCTGCATCGTGTCGTGACCCTCTTGAGCAATCACGAGGCCAGCGCGCGAACCCGCGATTTCACGGCAATGCTGGGAGTTCGTACGGTCACAACGCTGTTCACCCCGGTCAGGGTGTTGATGTAGGTCTCCCGGCGCGAGGGTGTTCCCGCATCAAGGTTGGTGTCAGGGGGCTACGTAGGGGCGCCAAAAGCTGCGACGATGCGCCGTGAACGTCGACAAGCTATCGGCCACCGACCGCGTGTTCCTCGACATCGAAGGGGGCGCGCTGATGATGCACATCGGCGCTGTGATGGTCTTCGAAGGCGGCGACCTCGTCGCGTCTGATGGAGCCCTCGACGCCGCGCGCCTCACGCGTCTCCTCGCTGCGGGCGTCTCCGAGGCTCCGCGCTTTCGTCAGGTCGTGCGCGAGATGCCCGGCCTCGGCGCGGTGTGGGTCGATGACCCCCGATACCGCGTCGAGGATCACGTGCGACACACGGCGCTCCCTCGTCCCGGTGACGACGCGCAGCTCATGGCGCTCGCGGGTCGCGTGTTCTCGCACCCCCTCGACCGACGGCATCCGCTCTGGGAGGCGTGGCTCGTCGAGGGGCTCTCGGGCGGACGCTTCGCCATGCTCATCAAGGCCCACCACGCGATGGTCGACGGCGTCGCGGGCATGGCCGTGCTCGCTTCAATGTTCCGCGCGGAGCCCGGTGATGACATCCCCGAGATCACGCCGTGGAGCCCGCGTCCTGCGCCGCGCGGCATCGAGATCGCCACGGCGCTCGTGACCGACAGCGCGCGCTCCGTCGTCCACGCGCTGCGCGACCTGCGAGGGACGCTCTCGGACGGTGGCGCGCACGCGAGAGACGTCGTGGGCGGTCTCTTCGACACGCTGCGAGAGGGCATCGTCCCCGCGTCTCCGTCGTCGATCAATCCGTCCGAGGTGGGGCCGCGACGCGCCTTCGCGGGGCTGCGCCTCGACCTCGCGCGCGCGAAGGCCGTACGCCACGCGCTCGGCGGCACCCTCAACGACGTCGCGCTCACGGCGGTCTCAGGGGCCCTGCGTCGTCACCTCGCGCGACGCGGAGACCCCGTCGACGAGATGCGAGACTTCCGCGCGCTCGTGCCCGTCAACCTCCGCCCGCGACAGAGCGAGCTCGGCGACGGCGGGAACCACATCTCCCTCGTGCTCGCGCAGCTTCCGCTCAGTGAGCCCGACGCGCGTCGGCGCTTCGAAGCCGTGCACCGCGCGTGCGATCAGCTCAAGCACGCGTCGCACGAGATCGAAGGGGCCGCCTTCCTCGAGCGCATCGGAGACCTCGGCGGACCCAACGTCGTGTCCGCGGTGTTCCGCATCGCCGCGATGCTCCGCGCCTTCAACGTCACGATCACCAACGTGCCCGGACCGCAGCTCCCGCTCTACGTGGGACGCGCGCGCATGACCTCGATCCACGCCGTCGTGCCCCTCTTCGATCATCAGGGCGTCGGCGTCGCCATCGCGAGCTACGACGGCGGGATGTTCCTCGGGCTCTACGCCGACCCCGACGCGGTGCCCGATGTGACCGCCCTCGCCGACGACGTTCGAGAGGCGTTCGAAGAACTCTGCACGGTCGCAGAAATCCGCTGAAACAAAGCAGGTTCACGGCGCCCGATGCGACGCGTGTGCGGCCGAGCGCAACGGCTGCGCACAGCGATGAGACGCGTGTGTGACTTCGCTTCGCGAGGCGCGAATCGGTCTTCCAGCGGGGCGCCGCTTCGACTATTGCGGTGGCCATGATCAACGTCGCAATCAACGGGTTCGGGCGTATCGGCCGACTGGTCGTGAGCGCCATGGTCGAGAACGGTCTGCTTGGCGATGAGCTCGACATCGTCGCAGTGGTCGACGTGTCGACCGACGCAGACTACTTCGCGTACCAGCTCAAGTACGACTCGGTGCACGGGCGCTTCCGCGGAGAGATCTCGACGGAGAAGAGCGACCCCTCGCGCGCCGAGAACGACGTGCTCGTGGTCAACGGCCGTCGCATCCGCTGCCTCCCCGCGCCGAAGGACCTCTCGCTCCTCCCTTGGAAGGAGATGAACGTCGGCATCGTGATCGAGGCGTCGGGGCTCTTCACCGAGGCCGACCTCGCGCGCGCCCACCTCGCCGCGGGCGCCAAGAAGGTGCTCATCACCGCGCCCGGCAAGGGCGTCGACGTGAAGACCATCGTCATGGGCGTCAACCACGACGAGTACGACGCCGCGCGGCACCACATCGTGTCGAACGCGTCGTGCACCACCAACTGCCTCGCCCCCACCGTGCACGTGCTCATGAAGGAGGGCTTCGGCATCGAGTCGGGCCTCATGACCACGATCCACGCGTACACGGCCACGCAGAAGACCGTCGACGGCCCCTCGAAGAAGGACTGGCGCGGCGGACGCGCGGCGGCGATCAACATCATCCCCTCGTCGACGGGCGCCGCGAAGGCCGTCGGTGAGGTGATCCCCGCGACGAAGGGCAAGCTCACGGGCATGGCCTTCCGCGTGCCCACGGCCGACGTCTCCGCGGTCGATCTCACGATCCGCACCGAGAAGGACACGTCGATTCAAGAGATCGACGCCGCCCTGCGCCGCGCCTCGCAGACCTACCTCAAGGGCGTGCTCGGCGTGACCGACGAGGAGCTCGTCTCGACGGACTTCATCCACGACGACCGCTCGTCGATCTACGACGCGAAGGCCACCCTCGAGAACAACCTCAAGGGCGAGAAGCGCTTCTTCAAGATCGTGAGCTGGTACGACAACGAGTGGGGCTACTCGATGCGCGTCGCCGACCTCGCGGCCCTCATGGCCGAGAAGGGCATCGACAAGGGCGACAACCTCTCGCTCAAGGGCATCGACGACGTGTCGCTCAAGGGCAAGCGCGTCTTCATGCGCGTCGACTTCAACGTGCCCACGGAGAACGGCGCGATCACCGACGACTTCCGCATCGTGTCGGCTGCTCCCACGATCCGTCGCGCGCTCGCCGCGGGCGCTCGCCTCGTGCTCGCGTCGCACCTCGGACGCCCCGCCGAGAAGGGCTACGAGAAGGAGTTCTCGCTCGCCCCCGTGGCCGCGCGCCTCGCCGAGGTGCTCGGCAAGCCCGTGAAGTTCGTCGCGGACTGCGTGGGCCCCGTGGCCGAAGAGGCCGTCGCGGCGCTCAAGGACGGCGAGGTCTGCCTCCTCGAGAACCTCCGCTTCTATCCCGGTGAAGCCGTCAACGACGAGGGCTTCGCGAAGAAGCTCGCGAAGCTCGCCGACGTGTACGTGAACGACGCCTTCGGCACCTCGCACCGCGACGCGGCGTCGATGACCGGCGTTCCGCGCGTGCTCGGCGGCGGCGTGGCCGGCGACCTCGTGAAGAAGGAGGTCGACGTGATCCACGGGGCGCTCAAGAACCCCGGACGTCCCTTCGTGGCGGTGCTCGGCGGCGCCAAGGTGAGCGACAAGGTCTTCGTGGTGAAGAACCTCCTGAGCCTCGTCGACGAGGTGCTCGTCGGCGGCGCGATGGCCTACACCTTCATGAAGGCCGCGGGCATCGAGACGGGCAGCTCGCGCGTCGAGACCACCGTGAAGGACAAGAAGGGCGTCGAGAAGCCCGTGCTCAAGATGGCCCAGGAGATCCTCGAGCTCGCCAAGGCGAAGGGCAAGCGCATCGTGCTGCCCATCGATCACGTGGTGGTGCAGAAGGTCGAAGCGGGCGCGCCGACGAAGGTCGTCGACAAGCTCGAAGCGGGCTGGATGGGCGTGGACATCGGACCCAAGACCCGCGCCCTCTTCGCCGAGAAGCTCTCGACCGCGAAGACCGCGCTCTGGAACGGCCCCATGGGCGTGTTCGAGATCAAGGGCTTCGACGAGGGGACCATCACCGTGGCGAAGGCCTTCGCGGACATCACCGCGAAGGGCGCGGTCACGATCGTGGGCGGCGGAGACTCGGCCGCCGCGGTGCGCTCGCTCGGCTACGACGACAAGGTCACGCACGTCTCCACGGGCGGCGGCGCTTCCCTCGAAATGTTCGAAGGGAAGTTCCTCCCCGGCGTCGCCGTGCTCGACCTGAAGTAATCATTCTCTCCGTCTCTCCCTCACATCTCCAGCACCTCGCGAACCGTCGCGCCCGTTGAGCGCGCGGAGGAAGACGTCGTCCAATGCCCCTTCTCATGATCCCCGGTCCCATCGAGGTCTCTCCCGCCGTGGTCGAGGCCAGCAACGGAGCGCCGCCGGGTCACCTCGAGAAGGGCTTCATCGACGCCTTCAGCCGCGCGCTCACGGCGATGCGCAAGGTGTGGCGTGCGCCCGACGATTCGCAGCCCTTCGTCATCCCCGGCAGCGGAACGCTCGCGATGGAGGTCGCCGCCACGAACCTCCTCGACCCCGGTCAGCGCGCCGTCGTCGCCAGCAGCGGCTACTTCTCCGACCGCATGGCCGAGATGCTCCGTCGCCGCGGCGTCGAGGTCACCGTCGTGGCCGCGGAGCCCGGTGACGCGCCCGACCTCGCGGCCGTCGACGACGCCCTCGCGCGCACCTCGGCGCACGCGCTCTACGCCACCCACGTCGACACCTCGACGGGCGTCCGCGTCGACGCCGAGGCCCTCGCCGCGCTCGCGCGAAAGCACGGAGTTCTCAGCGTCTTCGACGGCGTCTGCGCCACCGCGGGCGAGCGCTTCGAGATGGCCGCGTGGGGCGTCGACGTCTACCTCACGGCCTCGCAGAAGGCGATCGGACTGCCGCCCGGCCTCGCGCTCCTCGTGGCGAGCAAGCGGGCGCTCGAAGCGCGCGCGGCGCTGCGCGTGCTGCCTCCGATGACCATGGACTTCGAACAGTGGGCGCCCGTGATGCGCGCGTACGAGTCTCGCGGTCCGAGCTACTTCGCGACGCCCGCGACCACGCTCGTGCGCGCGCTGCCCGTGGGCCTCGACGAGATCCTCGCGAACGGAATGGACGCGCGCTTCGAACTCCACCGCCGCGTCGCCGACGGGATGCGCGCCGCGTGGAAGTCGATGGGCCTCACGCTCCTCGCGAAGCGCGAAGACATCGCGGCGAACACGCTGAGCGCGGTGCTCTACCCCGAGGGCGTCGGCCCCGAGCTCGTGGGCGCGATCGGCGCGCGGGGCGTCACCGTCGCGGGCGGACTGCATCCCGCGATCAAGACGAAGTACTTCCGCGTGGGGCACATGGGCGACGTGCTGCGCCGCCCCGAGTCATTGCGCGCGACCGTGCGCGCCGTGGCCGAGGCGCTCACCTGGCTCGGACGCGCGACCGACGCCGAGGCTGCGGTGGCGGCCCTCGGCCGCGTCGCCGCGCTCTGACGATGTCCGATGAACCGCTCCCCCCGCTTCGCGCGGGGGGGTCGGTGAAGCGGGCGCTACGCCCGATGCGGCGCGTGGCGGGGATGCACGTTGCGAGGCGCGGGCGGCGCGTTGTTGTGCGACGGCGCGCTTCCGCGGAGGTTGAACCCGCGGCCCTGGGGCTGCGCGGTTCCGTGGGAGGGCGGCGTCTGCGGCGCGTGGGGCGCGTGGGGCGCGTGCGGGCGAGGAGCGCTGTGGTGCCTCGGCGCGTCGGGCCTCGGCGCGAGCGGCGGCGGCGCGGGGAACTCCGCGCGCTTGTCGATCGTGGCCGGGAGGCGCTCGCCCACGAGGCGCTCGATGAGCCTCAGCGCGGGGGTCTCTTCGGGCATCACGAACGACACGGCGCGACCCGAGCGCTGCGCACGCGCGGTGCGGCCGATGCGGTGCATGTAGTCCTCGGCGTCGGCGGGGAGGTCGTAGTTGACCACCAGCGCGATGTCGTCGACGTCGATGCCGCGCGCGGCGATGTCCGTCGCCACGAGGATGCGGACCTCGTTGGAGCGGAAGCCGCCGAGGGCGCGCTCGCGCTGCCCCTGCGAGCGGTTGCCGTGGATGCGGTCGGAGGAGTGTCCGGCCTGCGAGAGCTGGCGCGCCACGCGGTCGGCGCGGTGCTTGGTGCGGGTGAACACCAGCACGCTCCCGCTCTCTTCACGCAGGAGCGCGAGGAGGGCGTTGGTCTTCGACGACTGATCGACCATCCAGAGGCTCTGCTCGGCGCGCGCGGCGACGCGGGGCGGATCGACCGCGACGCGCACCGGGTCACGCAGCCCGGCCTTCACGATGTCGCGCCAGCCGGGATCGTTGGGGCCCGGCATGGTGGCCGAGAAGAGCAGGGTCTGACGGTCCGAGGGGACCACCGCGAGGATGCGGCGGAGCTGCGGCGCGAAGCCCATGTCGAGCATGCGGTCGGCCTCGTCGAGCACGAGGACGCGCACGTTGCCCATGCGGGCGGTGTGGCGCTCGATGTGGTCGATGAGGCGTCCGGGCGTGGCGATGATCCACTGGGGCGCCGCGCGGAGGCTGTGCATCTGCTGGCTCATCGACGCGCCGCCGAGGATCGTCGCGATGCGCGCGGTGCCGCCCGAGAGGGTGCGCACGGTGTCGGCGATCTGCTGCGCGAGCTCGCGCGTGGGGGCGAGGACGAGGGCCGTGGCGTCGGGGTTCGCGGCGAGGCGCTCCAGCGTGGGGAGCACGAACGCGGCGGTCTTGCCGGTGCCGGTCTGCGCGCAGCCGAGGAGGTCACGCCCCGCGAGGGCCACGGGGATGGCGGCGACCTGGATGGGCGTAGGGGTGACGAAGCCCGCTCGCAGCGCGTTTTCAACGGCGCGGGCGGAGAGACCGAGGGAATCGAATGACATGCAGGAGAGTCCTTGCGCCCACGTCGGGCGCTCGCGGCGCTGTGAAGCACCCGCGAAGGGATGAGTGAGTCGATCGGACGTTGCAGACGCAACCCGCGGCAGAAGAAGCGGCGGGCTTGAGGTGCAGAGGCGTCGCGCGAACAGCGCACGACGAGTGACCGAACGAGTGAATCGAGGGCGGCGGTGTATACGCGTCGTCGCGCTCGATGTCCAGCGGTGCCCGCGCGATGACGGGCAGGCAACGCTCCGC
>JBPOHC010000227.1:0-4944 GCA_052035985.1 Myxococcota bacterium
GAGCAATCCAACGAAGGCGAGAGTGACGGTAGCCCGAACGAGACCATTCGCTGAGTACGACGAGATGCTCATGACTCGTCCCTCCACGACTGCGGAGGCAGACACCCCACGAACACACGCCGAAAAGTAGGTAGGAAGGGATCGATCTGCGCGACTGTGAAGCCGAAGTGCATCCCGCTCGTGGAGGGATACAGGTCTGGAAGGGCGGCTCCGATGCCGGTAGAGGTACCGAGAAACACACGAGCGAACTCGATGCCGCCCACGATCACGTCCGCGTAGCCGTCGGCGTTCACGTCGCCCGCACCAGCCGTGGAGACGCCGAAGCCACTTCTTCCGCTGAGGCTCACGACCGGGGAACTTGAGACCCCGCTTGAGTTCCCGGGGAAGACATACGCATCACCGTTGTCCGTGGCGATGACGTCAGCGTATCCGTCCCCGTTCACGTCGCCCGCTCCGGCGACAGCGGCACCGAGCCCGCCCACGGGCGAGTGTAGAGTCGCGATCGGCACGGTCGAGATAGAAGCACCGCCCAGGAACACCTCTGCGTCACCGAATCCCCCGCCGAAGCCGGCGGCCACGAGATCGCCGTACCCGTCCCCGTTCACATCCCACGCGTTGCTCACCGCCGTTCCGGCACCAGTAAAACCGCTGCCAGGGATGCGGATCGGGACCACGCCAGGGCCGAAGGTCGAACCGAGAAACACGTAGATGGCATTCACGCCCTCACGCGTGAAGGCGCTCGCGACCACATCACTGAAGCCATCCCCGTTCATGTCGACGCTTGTGATCGCCTCGGCCCAGGAGGACACCAGCGCAGCGCTCGTGGGCCGTCCGATGAGAGTTGGGGAGCCGCCGATCCCCGTCGCGCTTCCATAGTAGAGGCGCACACCATCGGCAGCGTGGTTCCCCACGAGCACGTCGCCGTACCCGTCGGCATTCACATCTCCTGCAGCGGCGACGGGCGCACCGATCAGGCTGCCGAACTCGAGCCCATCTCCCGAGGGAATCGTCTGCGAGGCAGACCGCGGGAGCCCGGAGACACTACCGAAGTAGATATATTCCGCGCCACCGCCGCTCACGATTGCATCGCCGAAGCCGTCACCGTTTACATCGCCAGCAGAAGCCACGGACTGACCGAAGTAGGCTCCAGGAGGCGACTCGAACAGGCGTGTCGCGGGGCCGCTGCCGAGGCCCGTCGCGCTCCCGTGATACACATGAACATTGGCGTCCGAGGCGGAGCCCACGATCACGTCCGCGAAGCCGTCGCCGTTGAAGTCGGGCACCGTCCCCCACGCGGAGTTGACAGGCGCGGAACGCGCTCCCACGGAGAACTGCCAGGTCGCGCTCGTGGCCATAACACCAGCGACCGTCCGCTCGACGCGCCAGAACCACACGCCCGGCGCCAGATCGCTTGTTGGATCGGCCGTGAGCGTCGTGGTTGTGAGCGTGACGCAGGCCGCGGTGAGCGCGCGGTCGCGACAGAGTCGGACCGTCACGTCGGCGGCGCTCGGCAGTGTCCAACGCAGGTGCGGCCTCCGACTCGTCGCGATCGAAGTACCGGGCGGCGCCAGGAGTCGCGGTGCCGTGAGAGTGCAGGCCCCAGCGACGAGGTCGAATCCCGTGTCGCAGACGATCCCGCAGGTACTGCCGTCGCAGGACGCGTGTCCGTTGGCCGAAGGTGCAGGACACGGGCTGCATCTCGATCCGCAGCTCGCGATGTCGGTGTTCGCCGAACAGGTACCGCCGCAGGCATGGAAGCCCGTGTCGCACACGATGGCGCATGCGCCGCTCATGCATGCTGCGTGGCCGCCTGGGGTCGTGGGGCACGCCGAACAGGAGCTTCCGCAGCTCGCGACGTCCGCGTTCGAGAGGCACACCGATCCGCAGAGGTGGTACCCGGCGTTGCAGACGATTCCGCAGGTGGTGCCGTTGCAACTCGCTGTTGCGTTCGCGGGCGTCGCGCAGGGCGAGCACAGAGCACCACAGGAGCTCGGACTCGCGTTCGATACACAGGTCCCTCCGCAGTTGTGGAAACCCGCGTTGCAGGTGAAGCCGCAGGTCGTGCCATCGCAGGTGGCCGTCGCGTTTGCGGGTGTGGCGCAGGCGGAACACGACGCTCCGCAACTGCTCGTTGCGGTGTTCGACACGCACGCGCCACCGCAGAGGTGGTACCCAGCGTTGCAGACGATCCCGCAGGCGGTGCCGTCGCAGGTCGCGGCGGCGTTCGCGGGAGGTGTGCACGGCGAACACGACGCGCCGCACGTGGCGATGCTCATGTTCGCCACGCAGGCCCCGCCGCAGGCGTGGAAACCAGTGTCGCAGATGAAGTCGCAGCGACTCGCCGAGCAGGTCGCGCGAGCATTTGCGGGCGTGGGGCACGCGTGACCACAGCTCCCGCAGTTCGCGAGGTCGATCGCCGTGTCGACGCAAGAGCTTCCACAACGGGTCGGTGTCATCGTCGTGCAGCCGCTCGTACAGGCGCGTGCGATTCCCCCATCGCTCGGGTTCACCGCACAGACAGGCGTCGAGCCCGAACACGTCGTCCCGCAGCGACCGCAATTCGTGTTTGTCGCGAGGTCGGTCTCACAGCCGTTCGTCGCGTCGTGATCGCAGTCCCCACGGTCTGCGAGACAGGCCCCGTCAAGAGCGCAGCGGCCCGCCGTGCAGGTCACGCGATCAGGATTGACGTTCGCGAGGTCGCGGCACGAGGTGCTACACGCGCCGCAGTTCGCAGGATCGCGCGCGAGATCGACGCAGGCATCGCCACAGCGCGTGGAGCCCGAGGGACAGGCCGCGTCGGGTGCGTCGGTCGTGAGCGAATCGGTCTGGGTGCCATCGCGCGCGGCATCGAGCACGTCCTCGATCGCGATCACGTCGGCGGGCGCATCCATGGCAACCACCTCGTCGACGAGCACGTCGAGACCGAGAGCGTCGTCAGGCAGCGCGCGATCGGACGCGATGGGCACGTCGAGGGCATCGAGCGCGGGTACGTCGAGTCGATCCGTCGGCGGAGCCGCATCGTGCGCGGGGCTCGGTGTGGCCGTCGAACCGTCACCACAGCCGGTGGCCGCGATGAAGAGGCAGAGGATGAAGGCGACGAGACGCTGGGTTTGGAACACGGGCCCCTCCCTCGGGAGGTCACGTCCGCACCGGGTGCCGTCGTGATCGGGATGGGCGAGGGCGAGGACTCCGTGCGGAGATCTGATCGCGTGGCCCGCTCCCCCTCGACGACGAACGCGCCCTCGGAGGGGCGCGTGTTTGGGGACGTGAACTTCCCTTGATTTGAAGGGGAATGTGCGTCCAAGCCGCATTGGGCGACGAGTGCGTGGATCTGCTGGGATTTACCGCCTCCCACGCGCCCGATACGCTGCCCGGCGTGACCACCCTCGGGTATGCCCCCGCTCGTCGACCTCTTCCGGCGGCACCTCCTCGCCGATAGCCGGAGCTCGAGGACCGTCCGCACGTACGCCGCCGTCGCCGCGGCGTTCTTCGCGTGCCTCGGCGGCCGCGATCCGGCGCGGGGCGAGGTCGAGAGCTTCCTCGCCCGCCCGCGCGCGGACGGCGCCCGGCGCGCCGCCGCGGGCCGCAACCAGGAGCTCGCCGCGCTCCGCGCCCTCGCCGCCTTCGCCGTGCGCGATGGGTATTGGCCCGCGAACCCCACGGATGGCGTCCCGTTCTCACGCGAGGCCCCGCGCGACCCAGCCGTGCTCAACACAAACGCGGTGGGCCGGTTCTTCCGCGCCGCCGCGGAGCATCCGCCCGCGGGGGAGCGAGCTCAGGCGCTCGCGGTGCTCGCGCTCCTCTCGCAGGCCGCACTGCGCGTCCACGAACTCGTCGACCTCGACCTCGGGCAGGTGGACCTCGCCTCGGGGACGCTCCTCTCGGTGAAGGGGAAGGGGAACACGGTCCACGACCTGCCGCTCAACGCGCCCGCGGTCGCGCTCGTCTCGGGCTGGCTGTCCGAACGCTCGCGACGGGTCGCTTCAGGCGAGCGGGCGCTCTTCGTGTCGGACCGTGGCACCCGCCTCTCGGCGCGCACGGTCGAGAACTGGGTTGCGCGGCTACGCCCCCACGTGGGCACGGCGAAGAGGGTGACCCCCCACACGTTCCGGCACTCGGCCGCGACCCTCGCCCTCACGATGGGCACCGACCTCGCCACGGTGGGGGAGCTCCTGCGCCACTCGGACCTCAACACCACGCGCCGGTACCTGCACCTCGTCGATGCCCGCCGCCGCGAGGCCGTGGGGAAGCTCGCCGCGAGCGTCCCCGCGGACGTGCTCGGGGGTGCCCAAGCCCCGCCCGTTCAACCCCCGCGTGCGCATCCCGTCGTCGGCCTGCTCTCGCCGCTTCCCGCGAACGACACGGTTCCGGCACGACCCGAAGCCCGCCTTCCCGCGGCGCCCGATGCCTCGCCATCTGCCTCGCTGGATCCGCTTGACGGCCAATGCGGCTTGGACGCGACGCCGCCGCCATGCGGGCTAATGTGAGAATCTCGCCGAACCGCTATTGTTTGCGCCAGAACCTCCACCCGGGTGACAACTTCGATGTTGCCCTTCCAGCGCCCAATCACTTAGAAGCAATCGTCGTCATGATGCGAATTTGAGTGGGATTCTGTAAAATATCAAACTGACGAGATTCTTGGAAATCGGAATCATAGGCGCCGACGGGGCGCCTCGAACGCAGCCTCTGGAAGGAAGTACATGCGGCTCAGCGGCATCGATCCGGGGATCACCAGGGAACTCTCCGGCATCTACAAGCCTTTCGTGAAGGCATTCAAGGAACTGATCTCGAATGCGTACGATGCTGACTCAAAGAAGATCTCCGTAACCGTGGACAGAGATCTTTCTAACATGGAAGCGTTAGACGATGGCAACGGGATGACTCCGTTCGACTTTCAGAAGGACTTTGCGCGTCTCGGCGGTAGCACTGCTCGGCAGAGCGGCG
>JBPOHC010000893.1:0-2090 GCA_052035985.1 Myxococcota bacterium
CGAGCGCGAGCGTGAGGTCGTTGGGGAGCGCCGACGAGATGCCGAGCGCGTGCGCGTGCGTGGCGACAGCCTCGGGTCCGAGGGCCTCGATGAGCCGCGCGGCCACCATGTTGCGCGAGAACGCGAGCGCTTCACGCAGACGCATCGGAGGCTCGATGATCCCCGCGTGCGCGTGGGCCTCGGCGGGGCACCAGCGCCCGCGACCGGCGCCGAAGCAGCCGGGGTTCGGGTCGAGCTCGCTCGCGAGCGTGAAGCGTCGCGAGGCCACCGCGAAGGAGTACAGAAAGGGCTTGAACGCGCTGCCCGGCTGACGCTGCGCGCGCGTGGCGCGGTTGAACATCCCGGGCACGGCGTCGAAGGCGCCGACCATCGCGACGAGCTCGCGCGTCGACGGATCGATCGCGACGAGCGCGCCCTGCGGACCGAGCTCGAGGTGCATCGAGCCCGACACTTCGGGCGTGATGAGACCGTCGGGAGAGACCCTCACCACGGCGCCCACGGGCGCGAACTGCGAGGGCGTGAGCGATTGCGCGTAACGGTCGGCGGTCTCCCACGCGACGCGTCCTGTCGAGGTTCCGACGCGGACGTAGAGGGCGCCGCGGCCGCGGGTTCCTTCGGCGGGATCTTCCGCGCGCTCGACGACGCCTGCGTAGATGTGTCCGGGGTGCAGCCTCCCATCGGCGGGCGGACGCTCTGCGCGGACGACGTTGCCGCTCGCGGCGGTGCGGCGCGCGCCGGGCGCAACGAGCGGTCCGCGGTATCCGTGGCGCGCGTCGAGCTGCGTGAGTCCGCGCGTGACGGCCTCTCTCGCAGCGCGCTGGAGCGCGGGGTCGAGCGTCGTGTAGACGGTGTATCCGCCGCGGCGGAGCGAGTCTTCGCCCGCGACCTGCGAGAGCGTGCGGCGCACGAGGTCGACCACCTCGGGGCATCCGCTGTCGTCGTCGTCGGGGGTCGACGCGAGGTGCACGGGCTCGGCGGCGGCGACGTCGGCCTGGTCTTGCGTGACGAAGCGCTTCTCGACCATCTGCGCGAGGATCCAGCGGCGACGGCGGAGCGCGTCTTCGAGGTTGCGCCTCGGAGAGTAGTGCGTCGGGTTCTTGGGGATGCCCGCGAGGAGCGTGCACTCGCCCAGGGTGAGCTCGCCGACGTGCTTGCCGAAGTAGAAGCGCGCGGCCTCTTCGACGCCGTTGCGCCCGTGCCCGAAGGCGATGTGATTCACGTAGAGAAAGAGGATCTCGTTCTTGCCGAGCTCCTGCTCGATGCGCCGCGCGAGGAGCACCTCGCGGACCTTGCGCGAGAGCGTGCGCTCGGGCGTGAGCAGCACGTTCTTCACCACCTGCTGCGTGATCGTGCTCGCACCCTGCGCGAGCGTGCCGTGACGGACGTTGATCCACAGCGCGCGCACGAGGCCCGGCCAGTCGAGGCCCTGGTGCTCGTAGAAGTCCGCGTCTTCGGCCGCGAGCAGGGCCTTCACCATGTTCTCGGGGAGGCTCTCGAGGGGCACCACCGTGCGGCGCTCGATGAAGAGCTCAGCGAGCACGCTGCCGTCGCGGGCGAGGATGCGCGTCGTCTGCGGCGGGTTCCACCGCGTGCGGAGCGAGTGCACGTCGGGGAGGCTGCGGCCGTAGTACGCGAAGAGCCCCGCGAGCACGAGGCAGCCGGTGAGAGCTACGCCGAAGAGCCCGAGCGCCGCGAGGCCGAGCGTGCGACGGAGCTTCTTCTTCCGAGGGTTCGTGTTCTGAGAGGGCGTGCGCTTCACGGGCTCCAGGGGGGTGTTCGACACGACCGCGCTCGCGGGCAGCGTGTCGTGGAGCGAGACGTCGGTCTTCGCGTCGGGGATCGTGTCGCCGCGCTGGGAGGGGTTCTTCGGGCGGTTGGTGCTCATGGGGCGCTTCGCGCGGCGCGATCCTACGGCATGCGTCGCGCGCCGTGGAGCGTCTCTACCGTGTGCCTGCGTCTGTCGAGGGCGGCGCGGCCATCGCGGTCATCGCAGCCACCGCGGGCGGAAAGCCCGGCGCGATCGCGAGGGCGCGCTGATACGCGACGCGCGCTTCAGCCGTGTTCCCCTGCGCTCTCAGCGCGTTGCCGAG
>JBPOHC010001063.1:0-20228 GCA_052035985.1 Myxococcota bacterium
ACCCTTGATGTGCCGTGAGGGTGTCGGAGTTGTCCTGGGCTTTCGTGGGCGTTCCCACCGCTGTCCGTCCGGACGCACAAAACCAGTTTCTCGGACAAAATAGCCATTTCGTGAGGGACCACCCCCCGACAGGGTCCCCGCGGAGAGGCCCCCTACGACCCGCGTACGAGGCGTCGCTCGACGAGCGCGAAGAGCCCCTGCGCCGCCAGCGCCATCAGCGCCGCGGGGAGGGCCCCTTCGAGGATCGTCGGCGTGTGGGCGAGGCGAATCCCCGTGAGGATCGGCTCTCCGTAGCCGCCCGCACCGACCAGCGCGCCGAGCGTCGCCGTGCCCACGTTGATCACCGCCGCGGTCTTCACGCCCGCGAGGATCGCAGGCGTCGCGAGGGGGAGCTCGACGCGCCAGAGCATGGCCCCCGGGGGCAGGCCGAGCGCCTCCGCCGACTCGCGCAGCGACGCGGGGATTCCCGTGATCCCCTGCGCGGTGTTTCGAAGCACCGGGAGGATGCTGTAGACGAAGAGCGCCGCCACCGCGGGCCTCGCGCCGATGCCGAGCAGCGGGATCATGAACACCAGCAGCGCGAGCGACGGGATCGTCTGCATGAGCCCCGCCCCCCCGAGGATCACCGCCCCGAGCGCGCGACGCTTCGCCGCGAGCACCCCCAGGGGGATCGCCACCAGCACCGCGGCCAGGAGCGAGAGCCCGACGAGGCCGAGGTGCTCCCTCGTGCGAGCCCACACGCGGGCGCCGCGAGACTCCGTGGGGGCGCGCGACTCGACGCCCATCACGTCGCGCAGAAACCCCTCGGCCACGGCGCTCTCGGCGATGCGCTCGACGCGGGCGCGGGCGTTCATCCGGGTCATCACCGCCGTCGGAATGCGCCCGGCGACCCCTTCGAGCGCGCGCACCACCCCCGGGGCCCTGCGCGTGAGGTCCGCGCGGTACAGCCACACGGCGCGGTACGGGGGAAAGTACGCGAGGTCGTCGTCGAGCACGCGGAGGTCTTGCGCGAGCACCTCGGCGTCGGTGGTGTACACGTCGGTCGCGGCCACGGCGCCCGAGGCGAGGGCCTCGTACGCGAGCTCGTGCTGGAGCCCCCGCACGTCGCGCTGCGGCAGGTCGTAGCGCGCCCGCAGCCCCGGCCACCCGTCCGCGCGCTGAAGGAACTCGTGCGAGAGGCCGAGGGCGAGCTCCGGGTGCGCGCGCAGGTCGGAGACGCGCGTGAGCCCGAGTCGCTCCGCGGTGACGCGCCTCACGCCGAGCGCGTAGGTGTCGTCGAAGCCGAGGTCCGCCGACATTCGTACGCCCTGCGCGGCGAGGGCGCGTCGCATCGCAGCTCCGTCACGGGCGGAGATCCCGCGGCCCGAGAGGAGCTCGGAGGCGATGGTGCCGGTGTACTCGGGATAGACGTCGATCTCGCCCGCGACGAGGGCGTTCCAGAGGATTCGCGTGCCGCCGAGGGCGCGGCGATGCTCGGCGCGGGCGCCCGCGTGACGCGCGAGCCCCGTGGCGATCTCGCCGAGCAGCACGGCCTCGACGAAGGACTTCGACCCCACGCGCACCGTCGCGTCAGAGCGCGCGCACCCCAACGCGAGGAGCGCCGCCATGAGGAGCGCCGCGAGCCTCATCGCCACGCCCCGAAGAAGCGCGTCACGAACTCGTCTTCGGGCGCGCGTTCGAGCGCGTCGACGGTGCCGCGTTGCACCACGCGTCCGTCGCGCATGAGGGCGACCTCGTCGGCGAGCACGCGGGCCTCGCGCAGGTCGTGGGTCACCATCAGCACCGTGCGCTTGAGCGTCTGAAAGATCTCTCGCAGGTCGCGCTGGAGGTCGGCGCGCACCATCGGATCGAGGGCCCCCAGGGGCTCGTCGAGGAGCACCACCTCGGGGTCGAGCATGAGCGCGCGCATGATGCCCACGCGCTGACGCTGTCCGCCCGAGAGCGCCTGCGGGTGACGTTCGAGGAGGCCCTCGGGCAGACGTACGAGCGACGCGAGCTCGGAGACGCGCGCGCGGACCCTCCCCCCCTCCCACCCCAGGTGACGCGCCATGAGCGACACGTTCTCGCGTGATGTGAGGTGCGGAAAGAGCCCTCCCTCTTGAATCACGTAGCCCATGCGCCGACGGAGGGAGATCACCGTCTCGGGCGTGACGGCGGTGTCTCCGACGCGCACCTCGCCCGCGTCGGGCCGCACGAGTCCGATCACGGCGCGGAGGAGCGTCGATTTTCCACAGCCGCTCGGGCCGAGGAGGCAGAGGGTCTTCGCGGCGTCGACGGTGAGGTCGATGGGCCCGAGGGCCGCGTGCTCGCCGTAGCGCTTCGTCACGCCTCGAATGCAGATCGCGGTCGCCACGGAGGTGTCAGCGCGCGGGACGCTTCGCGGGCTTCGAAGACTTCGTGCGCTTCGCAGGCTTCGCGAGCTTCGCGGGGGCTTCGTCGCCGAGCGCTGCGGGGCGGTCGGGGTCGCGGGCCCAGTCGCTCCAGCTCCCTTCGTAGAGCTTCACGCGCGTCGCGGAGATGCGCGCGAGCGAGAGCGCGAGGATGTCGTGACAGGCCGTCACGCCCGAGCCGCAGTAGCAGACCACGGTGGTGCCCGGCACCACGCCGAGCTTGCGAAAGCGCGCGCGGAGGGCCTTCGCATCGGCGAAGCGTCCGTCGACGAGGTTGTCGGTCCACGGCGCGTTGAGGGCCCCGGGGATGTGCCCCGGACGCGCGTCGATGGGCTCGACCTCGCCGCGGTACCGCTCGGGCACGCGGGCGTCGAGGACCGTCCACGCGGAGCGCCCGCGGACGGCCTCGACGGCGTGGCGATCGAGCACGGGGAGCATCACGTCGATCTTCGCGACGAAGGCCCCGGGGGTCACCTTCGCGGGCTCCGTCGAGAGCGCGTTGCCCGCGGCGGTCCACGATTGAAGTCCGCCGTCGAGCACGTGGACGCGCGTGTGACCGTGCGCCGTGAGGAGCCACCAGAGGCGCGCGGCGATGCTCCCTCCCGCGTCGTCGTAGACCACGACGCGCGTCGAGGGTGAGACGCCCGCGGCGCGCATGGCGCGTTCGAACTGCGCGGGGCTCGGGATGGGGTGACGACCGGGTCCCACGCGTCCTGTGAGCTCGTGCTCGAGGTCGACGAAGACCGCCCCGGGGATGTGCCCCTTCGCGTACTCCGCGGCGCCCGTCTTGCCCGAGAGATACCAGCGGAGATCGACGACGCGGAGCCCGTCGTCATCGAGGTGCGCCGAGAGCCACGCGGCGTCGACGAGCGGGCCGCGCGGCGCGGCGGAGCGTGCGTTGGTGCGTGCCATCGCGCGGAGGGTACATCAGCGGCGCCCCGACGCGACCTGCGCATCGTGCGCTGCGCGGGCGCAGAACGAGCTGTTGAATCCCGCGCGAGGCGCCGACAACATAGGTCCTGATCGGTCGCCCGCGTGGGGTATCGGCCATTGGAGGAGGAGAAGCGATGAAGACCTGGATCCCGCTCGTGCTGATCTCGGGAGCGATGGGGGCGGCGGGGTGCTGCTCGTCGGCGTCGAGCACGCAGGGTGATGCGGCGCCCGACGTGATCGCGCCGACCGACACGGGCTCCGACATCGGGAGCGACACGGGTGACGTGGGCGACGTTCGCGACGCGAGCGATGTGAGCGACGCGAGTGATGCGTTGGATGTGAGCGACGCGAGCGATGCGAGCGACGCGAGTGACGCGAGTGATGCGAGCGATGTGAGCGACGTGCCTCCGACGCCCTGCGCGCCCTGCGCGGGCGACGGCTGCGCGATCGTCGAGGTCACCACGGGAGCGAGCTACTCGTGCGCGCGCCGCGCCTCGGGGTCGGTGCTCTGCTGGGGCGCCAACACCTACGGAACCCTCGGCAACGGGACGACCACCTCGTCGCCGATGCCCGTCGAGGTGCTCGGCGTGTGCGACGCGGTCGAGGTCGAGGCGGGGTCGAACGCGGCCTGCGCGCGCCGCCGCTCGGGGCAGATCTCGTGCTGGGGCGCCAACATCTCGGGCGTTCTCGGCGTCGGCCGCACCCCCGAGCAGCTCGCGCTCTCGACCACGGCGCGCGACGTCGCGGGCCTCGATGACGCCACCTCGATCGACGGCGGCGCGGGCTTCTTCTGCGTGGTGCGCCGCGGGGGGGCCGTGTCGTGCTGGGGCACCAACAGCAACGGACAGCTCGGGCTCGGCGCCCCCGACGCGTACCGCACGTCGCCCGTCGCGGTGCCGGGACTCACCGACGTGACGCGCCTCACCACCGCGCAGAGCGGCTGCGCCCTTCGAACGGGCGGACAGATCGTGTGCTGGGGTCGGAACTTCCGCGGGCGCCTCGGCACCGGCGACGAGGTCGACCACTTCGCGCCCACGCCCGTGGTGGGGATCTCCAACGCGACCAGCGTGGCCGTCGGCGTGTGGCACGGCTGCGCCCTCCGCGCCGACGCGACGGTGTCTTGCTGGGGCGACAACGCGCTCGGCGAGATGGCCTCGACCCCCTCCCCCATGGCGGTCACCACGCCCACGGCCATCGCGAGCGTCACGGGCGTCACGCAGCTCGAGGTCGGCTACCGCCACACCTGCGTGCTCCTCGGCGACAGCACCGTGTCGTGCTGGGGCAAGAACGACCTCGGCGAGCTCGGACGCGGCGCGGCCTCTCCCTTCGAAGCCACCCCCGCCCCCGTGATGGGCCTGCGCGACGTCACGCAGCTCACGGCCCACAGCCCCCACGACATGCCCGTCGAGGGCGGACACACCTGCGCGCTGCGCCGCGACGGCGCCGTGCTCTGCTGGGGCAAGAACGACTTCGGCCAGCTCGGCGACGGCACCACCATGACGCGCTTCGCGCCCGTGACCGTTCGCTTCTGACAGCGCGACGCCGCTGCGCGCCACGCACCTCACGCACGACCAGAACGCCCCGTCACAGCGTCACCGCCGTGTCGGTCGACGCGCCGCGCGAGCGATCGAGGCGCGGGCTCCGAGATTGCTTTCACCTGTCGCAGAGATCGCCTCCAAGCGGAGCCCGTGGTCGCCGACATCAGAGACGGCGCGAGGGCTCCGCGGGCGCCCCGAAAGGACGCGACGATGAACCCCACATCCGACACGCGCTCGCTCGCCGCGATGCGCGACGACCACCGACGCTTCGAAGACCTCTTCGAGACCGTGCTCTCGCAGCTCGACACGGGCAGCAAGGCCATCGCCGATGAGGGCTGGTCGACGCTCGAACGCACGCTCTCGGACCACATCGACTACGAGGAGCGAGAGGTCTTTCCCCGCTTCGAAGCGGGTGATGGTGGAGAGGTCAAGGCGCTGCTCGCGGAGCACAGGCGCTTCCGCGAGCTGCTGACGGAGCTGGGCGTGGCGCTCGAGCTCGGCGCGCTCCCCGAGGCGAGCGCGAAGGAGTTCTTCGACCTCCTGCGCGCGCACGCGGCCCGCGAAGACGGCGCCTTCGCCCGCTGGTACGACGACGCGAAGCCCGCGGGCTGAGCGTCAGCGCGTGGCGCCGTAGCCCGACACCGACACCGAGAGCACGTGGTCGTCCGATCCGCTGTGGTAGCGGACCGCGACGCGTCCGCCGAAGGGCGTCGCCGCGGTGGGCGCGCAGGTCACCACGAGCGCCGCGCTCTCGCCCGGGCGGATGCACGGCTGGAGCACCACCGCGCGGCACGGGTCCGGCGGAAACGTGGCGGCGTACGTCACGTCGATGACGTCGACGGGCGCGCGTCCGGCGTTGATCAGCGTGACGCTCCGCGTGGCCGTCGAACCGACCGCGACGGCGCCGAAGTCCGCCGAAGCCGGGCGCGCGACGAGCGGCGACGTGTCGACCGGCTGCGCCCCCGTCGCGGCGTCTTCGTCCGCGCCGCCGCAGCCCGCGCTCGCCATCGCAGCCATCAGAACCCCGAGCCTCACCGTGTGCATCGTCTTCATGGGAGTGAACCCTCCGTCGTGGCGCCTGTCGCCCGTCGGAGATTGGGCGCCTCGCGAGGCGGCGATGCGATTCCCCTGAACAGGTCAGCGACGCGATGGGAGGCGCGCGATCGGCGCGGGCTGTCGGTGCGGCGCGACGCGCGGGCGAGACCTGTAGTAGACGTTCACCCCGATGAACAAGAAACCCCGCGTTGGCGTGGACGTCGATGGCGTCCTGGCCGACATGATGACCCCGCTGTTCGAAGTCATGAACCGCCTCTTCGGCACGGCGTACACCGTCGAGCACATGGAGGACTGGGCCGTCGACCCGCTCATCCCCGAGGGTCGCGCCGACGAGTTCTGGCGCGAGCTCGGCAAGCCCGGGCTCCACGCGCGCCTCCTGCCCTACCCCGGGGCCGTCGAGGGCATGCGCGCCCTCGGCGAAGCGGCCGACGTGTACATCGTGACGAGCTACCTGCACGGCGCCGAGACGTGGGTCCACGAGCGCGACGCGTGGCTCGCGGAGCACTTCGGCATCCCCCGCGCGAAGATCGTCCACACGCGCGCCAAGTACACGTTCTATGGCCGCGTGCTCGTCGACGACAAGCCCGAGAACGTGATCGAGTGGCAGACCGAGCACCCGAGCGGCGCGGGCGTGCTGTGGTCGCAGCCCTACAACCGCCGCAACGACGACCCGCGCATCCGTCACCGCCTCGACCGCTGGGAAGACGTCATCCGCCTCGCGACCTCGGCGCAGTAGCCGCCACCGCGCTGACATCACAGAGCTCAACCGTTGACGCTGCGCCTCGCGCGTGAGGCGCGCGGAGAGGCTTCAGCCGTGGGCGGCCTTGCCGAGGTCGCGCATCCACGTCATCTCGTCGGCCGAGAGGGGGCCCTTCTCGACGGCGGCGAGGTTCTCGTCGAGCTGCTGCTCGGTGGCGGGGCCGTTCAACACCACGTCGACGTGCTCGGAGCTGAGGCAGAAGCGGTAGCAGTCGCCCGCGGTGGCGATGGGCCCCTGCCACCCCGAGGGGCGCTTCATGAGCTTGCGCCACGCCGTCGCGGTGTACGCCACGACGGAGGGCTGACGCTTCGCGAGGTGCGGAAAGATCTCTCGCTCCGCCCCCGGGTGCGCGGCGTTGTAACGGATCATGAAGAGGTCGATGGGGGAGTCTTCGGCGAGCCTGCCCGCGCGCGGGCGGTCGTGGATCGAGACCCCGATCGCGCGGATCTTGCCCGACTCCTTGAGGTGACGGAGCTCGTCGAGGATGCCGTCGGAGTAAGCCGATCCGACGCCGAGCCAGTTCATCTGGAACACGTCGACGTAGTCCGTGCCGAGCGTCTTGAGCGTGCGCTCGAGGTAGCGACGGTAGCTGCCCGCGAACCACCCCACGTTGGGCCCTGTGGCGACGACCATCGACGCGCGGTCTCGACCGAGGCGTTCTTTGAGGACGGGGGTCACCTCGCCCGAGCGCATCGAGGTCCAGAACACGTAGTTGACGCCGCGATCGAGGGCCTTCGCGAAGCCCCTGCCGTCGATGCCGTAGTTGGTCGCGATGCCGAGTCGGTGCACGCGCTTGCCGACGGCGCGGAGGTCACGGCTGAGAAAATCCGTCATGGGGCGCATCTGTAACGCACGCCCCCGGCGCGCGCACGGCCCCTCCCCCCTCGATCGACGCGTCGTCCGCGACGAGCGGTGGGCGCCCTACGACGTCTCGCGACGCCAGAGCACCCGCCGCGCGCGGCGGTGATCGCTCAGTCCCAGTCGAGCGTGAGCGAGTAGGCCCACTTGATGGAGTCCCAGTCGAAGTCCGACGACACCTCGTCGACGAGCTCCGCGGGGCCGAAGAGGCGGGGGTCGCCGTCTTCGTCTTCGAACGCGATCACCACGGGCAGGTTGCGGTCCACCACGAAGGGGTGCGCCTCGATCGACTCCTGCCACTCGCGCTCGGTGTAGGTGCCCTCGAAGGTCTCGACGTCCTCTGCGTCGATCCACACGAGGATGTACTTGGTACCGTCTTCGCGCTCGAAAACTGCGACTTCATGCTCGGTCTGCGTCGACATGCGAACCCTCCTGCAACGCTACGAACGCGCGACGCCGAACTGCTGATCACTTCGGCACGCACCGTCGAAGCTCGCGCCGAAGCCGCTACCACGCGGCCCGCGAGGCCCGATACCAGATTCATGGAGGCCCGATTCGAATGTCACCGCCGCGTAACGCTGCCGTCTCGATCGTTGATGCGATGACAACCTCGCAGCGCGCCAGCGGACCGATCGCGGGGGTTCTCGAACGCCGCGCGACCGTGCAGAGTTCGGGGCGATGACGCGCGTCGTGGTGCCGCTCGATGACCCTTCGAACCGCATGCAGCACTGGCTCGAGGGCGACGGCGGGCGCGTGCTCATCCGTCAATCGGGGCTCCTCGTGGGCCGCAGCGCGGAGTGTGAGGTGGTCGTCTCCGACGCGCGCGTGAGCCGCCACCACCTGCTGCTCCGACCCATCGAAGACGGCGTCGAGATGATGGTGCTCGGACGCGCGCCGGTGACCGTCAACGCCGCGCCCGTGCGCGCCTCGGCGACGCTGCGCCACGGCGACGCGATCACCCTCTCGGGGCGCACGTTCCGGGTGGTGAGCGCCGCCGCGCCGAGGCCCGCGGAGCCGTCGTGCGTGTGGGGGGTCGAGCCCCGGGGGGGCGCGTTCTTCAGGGTCGCGCACAGCCCCTTCAGCGTAGGGGGAGACGCGCGCGATGACCTCCAGGTCGCGTCGTGGCCTCCGGCGACGCTCACGCTCACGACGGTGCAGCGCGCGCTCGTGTTGGAGACGGGTCAGTCGGGCGTCGTGTGCGACGGCGCCGTGCTCGCGGAGTCCGAGGTGGTGTCGGTGCGGCCCGGCGCGGTCGTGCGCTTTCTCGGGCAGGAGCTGCGGCTCATCGCGGCGCCCGAATCCGCCGAGACCGCGACGGCGCCGTCGGAGGGAGACTCGCTCCCGCGGCGCGTGCGGCTGGAGTTTCTACCCCGGGGGGGGAGGCTCACCCTGAGCTACGGAGCGTGGGAGCGGACGCTCTGGCTCGCCGACCGTCGCTGCGATCTCGTCGCAACACTTCTCTTTCCGCCGACGCCCTACGCCGCGGGAGACCCCGTCCCCGACGACGTGCTCCTGCCCCGCGTGTGGCCCGATGGAAAGGCCGGTCGCGTAGAGCTCAACACCCTGCTCTTTCGAACGCGCAAGGACCTCGTGCGCGCCGACGTCGACGGCGCCGCGCTCCTCGAGCGGCTCGACAACAGCACGCGCTTTCGCCTCGCGCACGGCGCCGACGTGGCGATCGTCGAGGCTCCGTGAGTCCGCTCACATCCCGAGCGTCCTCCGCGGCGTCGAAGACTTCTGCGTGAAGCCTCGCGCGGTCATTCCGTTGCCCGTCGCGCCCCAACACCAGAGCGTCGCGTCGTCGCGGACGGCGCACACCATCCCGATGCCGGGCCTCACGCGCGCGACGTGGTCGAAGGGCGTCACGCCGTCGACCGTGAGCACGCGCTGCGGACCCATGTAGTCGTCGACGTTGGGCAGCGAAGGGTCGCCGAGGCAGGCGTTGCGGTTGTGTCCCCAGCACGAGACCGTGCCGTCGTCGTGGCGCGCGCAGCCCACCGACGCGGGGCTCCCCGCGAGCTGCGTGACGCCTTCGAGGCCCATGTCGATCCACGCGTCGGCGCGCGGGAGGTTCTGACCGAGGCAGCTCACGCGCCCCGTCGACTGGAGCGCGCAGACCTGTCGCCAGTTGTGCGGCATCACCGCGATGATCTGCGTCGCGTCCGCGAGGTCGGGGAGGCGCACGGGGCGGGGGTTCACCCGCGCGGTCGAGAGCACGCCCATCGACGAGCCCCAGAGGTACATCGATCCGCCATTGCGCAGCGCCACGGAGACGTCGGGGCCGAGCGCCAGGTCGCGCACGTCGGTGAGGCCCGCCACCGCGACGGGTCGCAGCGCGTCGGCCGTGCTGCCGTCGCCGATCTCGCCCGACGCGCCGCGCCCCCAGCACGAGACCGTCGCGTCGGTGAGGAGCGCGCAGGCGTGAGAGGCTCCCACCGCGACGCGGTCGACGTTGGCGAGGCCCATGGGCGCTGTCGGACGCGCGCGATCGATGCCCGCGCCGTCGCCGATCATCCCGCTGACGCCGAGGCCCCAGCAGCGCGCGGAGCCGTCGCGCATGGCGGCGCAGAAGGTCCCCTCGGTGGTCGATCCGGTGCTCGAGACGCTCGCCACGTCGCCGAGGCCGCGGATCAACGTGGGCGTGAGGCGCCACGGAGGCGAGTTGGCGATGGTTCCGTCGCCGAGGGTTCCCTGTTCGGGGCTGCCCCAGCACCAGAGGCTCCGCGCGCCGTCGACGGTGCGGAGCGCGCAGCTCGCCGAGGCCGACTGCATCAGGTCTTCGACGCCTCCGAGGGGCGTCGCGTCGGCGAGGTCTTCAGGGTGAAGGAGCGCAGGGAGCGGCCACCGTTGCGCGCCTCCGCCGCGCGCGAGCTGACCGTAGTCGTCGGAGCCCCAGCAGCGCGCCTGACCGTCGGCGTCGACCGCGCAGACGTGGTCGTCAGAGTCTCCCTCGGCGAGGGCGGTCGCCGTGAAATCAGGCGCCGCGACGACGGCCGATTGCGTGGGTATGTACGAGCCGTCGCCGCGCGTTCCAGAGGCGCCCGTGCCCCACACGATGACGCGTCCGTCGTCGCGCAGGCCCGAGTTGACCGTGAGCGTTCGAACGCGCCCCGCGCGCGACACGGGGATCGGCGCCGACGACGACGCGTCGAGGCCGAGATCGATCGCCGAGCGGTGCCCCCAACAGAGCACCCCTCCCCCCTCCCCCGTGAGCGCGGCGCATGCGCTGCGAGGGCCGACGGCGATCGCCGACGCGGGGGTGAGACCCGTCACCTGCTCGGGCGCCGCGAGCGTCCGCGTCGACGCGGGGACGTCGATCGTCGCGCCCGCCGCGCCCCAGCACCACACGGTGCCGTCGACGCGCAGCGCGCAGTGATACGCGCCGTTGCTCGCGAGGCCGACCACGTCGCGGCGCGAGAGGCTCACGTCGACGGCGCGGAGCTCTCCCACCGTCCAGCACGCGACGCCGCCGTCCGCTCGGAGCGCGCAGGGCCCCGCGATGCGACGCGCGTCGGAGATTCCCTGCACGGCCACGGGGGAGGTGCTGCCGTCTTTGCAGCGCACGCTTCCATCAGCGAGGCGCGCGCAGAGGACGAGCGGCGTGGTCGAGGCGACGGAGACCTCCTCGACGCCATCGAGCCCGGTGACGCGCGTGAAGAGGTTGCGATGCGAGCGCTCGACGCCTTCGAATGCCCCTGCGTTGAGCCCTGCCGCGAAGACCGCGCCGTCGTCGCGGACCGCGAAGGTCGTGTGCCCCGAGATCACGATCTGTCGCACGCGCCGCGACGGAGACGCGTCCGTCGGCGCGTCGGTCGAGGCATCCGTGGAGGCGTCTGCGGAGGCGTCCGTCGCGTCGACGAGGGAGGCGTCGGTGAGCGTGGCGTCGCGTCGACGGAGGTTCCAGTCGTCGCGCGCGCAGCCGAGCGCGAGGGCGATGCAGACGAGAGAGAGTTGACGGTGGTCGCGCACGCCGATGGCTCTCCCTAGAACGAGATCGCGAGACCCGGTGTGATGATGTTCGCGCGCGTCGCGTTCGTTGCGCGCCCGGTGAGGCGCCACGCGACGATCCACACGGCGGCGCCGACCGCAGCGGCGGCTCCGATCGAGAGCGCGACGTTGGTGCCCGTGAGCCAGTCGGCGTAGCGCCCGTCGTACGCGTCGGCCTGCGACGGACAGCGCTGCTCGGGCTGAGGGCAGAGCGCGTCACGATCTGCGCGCGCCCCCATCGCGAGGCCGTAGAAGACCGCGGCGACACCAAAGCCCGCGATTGCGGCGCCTCCGACGATCCACGGTCCCGCGCCGGGAGACGTGCGCGACTGCGCGGGAGGCGTCACCACGACGGGCGCAACGATCGGCGGGACGACGGGCGCTGCGATGATGGGTGCGACCGGAGGCGCAACGGGCGGTGCGACGACGGCCGCGAGCGTCACGTCGACGGTGGCGACCTCTCCCTCGCGCACGACGAGCTCGCGGGTGAACGCTTCGAAGCCCGGCGCCTCGGCCCTCACGACGAGCGCGCCCGGCATCACGGGCGACGCGACGCCGTAGAGCGCGGGCACGATCACGCGCTCACCGACCCGCACCGAGAGCCCCGGGGGGGCCCCCTCGGCGATGTGCACCGCGAGGCGTCCGACGCGCGCTTCGAGGCTGGCGCGCACGGCCTCGCACGCCTCGCGAATGGTGTCGCGGTTGCGCAACGTCGCGTCGGCCGCGACCTCGCGGAGGCACTGACCGGCCGCATCGAGGGCCTCTACGCGCTGATCGAGCGCGCGGTGCTCTCGCGCGAAGAAGGCCACGAGCGAGGTCGACGGACGGATCGACGCCGCGCGGCGTGCGAGGTCGAGCGCGCGCGCGTGGTCACCCGCATCGGCCGCCTGCTCGGCTTGCGAGAGGAGCTCGCGACGCGCGCCCTCCTCGGGTGACGACTGCGCTGACGCGACGCGCGACGATGCGAAGAGCGCGACGACGACGGCGACACGAGAGAGACGCACGATCACTCGAGCACCAGCCTCGGCTCCGCGCGATGCGTCGCGGATGGCGCGCCCGCGTCGACCTGCGCGCGCGTTCGAAGCGGCCTTCGCGCGACGACTCTCGGCGTGATCGCGCGCGCCGACGCTGAGATCGCAAGAGGTTCGGGTGAGGGCGGCGAAGGCGGCGCCGCGGGCGTCGCGATGACGGAAGGCGTCGAAGGCAGCGGAGGCTGCGGTTCGGCGACGCGCGGAGAGGGCTCGTGTGCGGGCGCGTTGCGGCGAGCTCCCTGCGCGCTGTGATCGCTCGACGAGGCCAGCGCGAACAGCGTGAGCCCACCCGCTACCGCCGCGGCCACGAGGCCCCACGGAACGCGCTTCGGGCGCGGGAGCACCGAGGCTACGAGCACCGCCGTCGCGGTCGAGTCCGCGGGCGGAGAAGTCACGTCGAGCGTGCGCGGTTGCGAAGCGACGTCGGGGGGCGCCGTGCCGTCGAGGGTCACGTCGCTGGACCCCGGGGGGGGTGCGGGTCGAGGTCGAGACGACGCCTCCCACGCGGCCTGCGCCTCCTCGACGCTGCGATCGAGCTCGGCCCAGAGCGCGCCCGCGTTCGAAGGACGCGACGAAGGGAGGCGCTCCATCGCGCGCGCGAGGACGGACTCCCACGGCCCCACGTCGAGCCCGCTGCGACCCGGCGTCGGACGCTCGGGGCTGAGCACCGACTCGATGAGCGAGGCGCCCGCGCGATCGGGGTAGGCGCGCGCCCCGAGGAGCGCCTCGGTGATGACGAGAGCGAGCGCGTGCACGTCGGTCCACGGGCCCGTGCGGGTGCGCGTGACCTGCTCGGGCGCCGCGTAGGCGACGCTGAACGCGACGAGCGCGGCGTCGGTGCCCGTGGCGCCGCTCTCGGGCAGTCGTTCGGAGTCGTCGATCTTCGCGACGCCGAAATCGATGACCCGGAGCGAGGGAGCTCCGCGCTTCGCGGCGACGAGCATGAGGTTCGAGGGCTTGATGTCGCGGTGGCTCACGCCCGCCTCGTGAGCGCACGCGAGGGCGTCGAAGGCGGGACGCATGAGGTCGAGCACCTCGCGCGGGGAGCGCCCTTCACCGCGGCGCGACGCGAGGTCGGCTTCAAGGGTGATCCCTTCGAGCCACTCGAGCGCCATCCACGGGAGCGTCCGACCGTTTCGCTCGATCGACCCGTAGTCGAGCACGCGCACGAGCGCCGGGTGGTTGAGCGCCGCGAGCGTCCGCGCCTCTCGTTGGAACATCGCGAGCCACTCGGCGCGCGCCTCGCCCGCGTAGCGGTCGGTGGCGGTGAGCACCTTGATCGCGACGGGCGCGTCGAGCTCGACGTGACGCCCGCGGTAGACCACGCCGAAGCCTCCGCGAGCCACGCGCGCGAGGACGGCGTAGCGCCCCGCGAGCGTCTCGCCGAGGAGGTCGTCGTCGCGGCCGTCGGTCATCGAATAGCGCTCTCTGCGCGGTGTTTCGCGAGGACGAGAGGTGTCGCGTTGTGAGCCGCCGACCGATCCATGCGGGAGCCGCGATCGTACGTCGAGCGGCCGCGCGCGCATCGAACAAAAGACCCGCATCAGGGTGCTCGCGCGTCACCCGCCACGGCCCGACTTCGCGTCGGTGATATCGCGTGACATTGAGCGAGGCGGCGCTCGCAGGCGAAGAAACGCGCAGAGGCCATCACGCCTGGGCGCTCGTGGCGCACGGGGCTGCACAGCCCGGCGCGACGACGCCGAACGCACTCGAACACACCCTCACGAAAGGCACGCATGACGCGCTCAACGCCTTACGAACGCACCGTCGTCAACTCATGGAACGAGTGGGACCCGCTCCGTCACATCATCGTCGGCGTCGCCGACAAGGGGTGCATCCCCGTGTCGGAGCCCGCGATCGAGTACGACTTTCCGCCCGAGGCGGGCGTGGCGGGGCTGCGCGGTCAGTGGCCCGACGAGCTCATCGCGCGCGCCAACGAGGAGCTCGACAACCTCGCCGCGGTGCTTCGAAAGCGCGGCGTCCGCGTCGACCGGCCGACGCCCATCGCCTTCGATCAGCCCGTCGTCACGCCTGATTTTCAGCACCCCTCGATGATCGGCTGCATGCCCGCGCGCGACGTGCTGCTCACGGTCGGCAACGAGATCGTCGAGGCCACGATGTCGTACCGCGCGCGGTGGTTCGAGTACCTCGCGTATCGCCCGCTGCTGCTCGAGTACTTCGACGCCGACCCCAACATGCGCCTCACGGCGGCGCCCAAGCCGAGACTCGGCCCCTCGTCGTACAAGCCCGGCTACTTCGACGACACGAACATCTCGGACTTCGGACGCATCATCAACAAGGCCGACAACCTCGACTACGTGACCACCGAGGCCGAGCCGCTCTTCGACGCCGCCGACGCGACGCGCTGCGGGCGAGACATCTTCGTGCAGCACGGCTTCACGACGAACCTCAAGGGCATCGAGTGGCTTCGGAGGCACTTTCCCGAGCACCGGATTCACCGGGTGAACTTTCGCAACGACCCCGACCCGGTGCACATCGACTGCTCGCTCGTTCCGCTGCGGCCGGGGCTCATGATGGCCAACCCCGACCGCCCCGTCGTGATGGAGCCCGGTAAAGAAGACCTCTTCAAGCGCAACGGCTGGGAGGTGGTCATGGCCGCCAAGCCCGCCCACGAGAAGCCGCAGCCGCGCTGCTATTACAGCATCTGGCTGTCGATGAACTTTCTCACCGTCGACCCCAAGACGGTCATCGTCGAAGAGACCGAGGTCTACCAGAACGAGCAGCTCTCGCGCCTCGGCTTCGAGGTGATCCCGATCCCCTTCCGCAACGCGTATTCGTTCGGAGGGAGCATCCACTGCGCGACGGCCGACGTGCACCGGGAGGGGTCATGTCAAGACTACTTCCCCCGCCGGTGAGCCACGGCCACGGGCTCGTCTCTCGCGACGGACGCGCCCCCGTCACGACCGCCGAGACCCTGACCGACGCGCTCTCAGCGCACCTCCGCGAGCTGCCCTCAGCGCCCGTCGCCGCGGGTCGCTTCGCCGACCACTGCGAGGGGTACTTCGCGTGCGACGCGCCGGGATATCTCCTCGGCGTCTCGCTCAAGATCGGCCTCGTGAAGTGCGGCCTCGCGTGCCCCGGGTCGACGCTCCTCGACGAGATCAACGCCTTCGACATGGCCGAGGTCGCGGGCGCCAACATGGGCCAGCTCAACGTCATCACGGTGTCGTCGTTCTGCGGTCCGCAAGGGCGAATCTGGGGCTACGACCTCTGCGCCCCGGAGGAGGGCCACACGCGCATCGGCGCCGTGCAGCGCGGCGATCAGCGCGCCGACCTCTACGACCTCGCGTCGCTCACGGGGGCCTTCGAACGGCTCATGGGAACGCTCGACGACGAGCGCTTTCCGTTCATGCCCGGGTCGCACGTTCCCGCTGCGATGAAGATGAAGACCGCGCGCGAGCCTGGCGTGCTCTACGCCGCGATGGCGCTCGGCATCCCCGAAGACCGCAGCCGCGACGCGTGCCTCATGATGGAGAACCCCGGCTTTCTCCCCGGCGACGTCGCGTGGGAGGACTCGCGCGAGGCCGTGCTCGAGGCGATGGCCCACTCGGCGCTCGCGGTGGGCGAGAACCAGCGCGTGCGCTACCGCGAGATCTTCGTGGGCGCGACGGCCGTGACCGTGAAGCCCGGCGAGGCCGCGTGCGCGATGGCCCTCGCGCCCTACTTTCGCCTCGCACAGAACGCCGTCGTGCGCGACCGCGACATGACCCGCCTCACGCTCGCGGAGTGGGAGCTCGCCACGCGCGAGCGCGTCGCCGCGAGGCAGCCCGCGCGCGCGCCGCTGTGAGCCTCCGCCGTCGCGCGACGGCCCCTTCAGGTGGAGGCGGGGCGCGTCGCGTGGCGCGCGAGGAGGTCGGCCATGTCCATGGCGTGCTCTTCTTCCTTCGCGAGGATGCCCTCGAGCATGCGGCGCGTGGTGGGGTCTTTGTCGCCGACGTAGCGGATCACCTCGCTGTACGACTCGATGGCGACGCGCTCGGCGATGAGGTCCTCGCGGATCATCTCGGTGAGCGTGGAGCCCGCGACGTACTCCGAGTGCGAGCGGGCGAGCATCCCCTCGGGGTTGAAGTCGGGCGCGCCGTTGAGCTGCGTGATGCGGTGGGCGATCTCGTCGGCGTGCCCCATCTCCTCGTTGGCGTGCGCGAGGAACTCCTCGGAGATCGACGCGGACTCGAGCCCGTGGGCCATGAAGAAGTGCCGCTTGTAGCGCAGCACGCACACGAGCTCCGTGGCGAGCGCGGCGTTGAGCATCTGCACCACGGCCACGCGATCGGCCTTGTAGCCCTTCACCATCGCGCCGTCTTCGACGTGGTCTCTCGCGCGGCGCCGCAGGTCGGTGATGCTCGTGAGTGCCGAGGTATCTGAGTGCGTCTTCATCGCGTGTGCTCCTCTTGCGAACGGTCTGGATCGCTGAGAGCGCACGCGGCGTGCCCCGCTAGAAATAAGCTGTTTTCACGCGAATCGGGGCGAGGGCCGCGTGGCGTTTCGCGACACGTGCGAGGGGGCGGTGCGGCGCGCCCCGGTCGTCGGATCTGGTCGTCAGGCGCCGAGCGCGCGGTCCGCGGCGCGCCAGCCCGAGAGCAGCGCGCCGTGCACCGTGGCGGGGTACTGCGCGTGTGTGGCCTCGCCCGCGAGGTGGAGCGCGCCGTCGATGGGGTCCGCGAGGCGCTCTCGCATCGTGTGGGAGGCCCCGACGGGCACGCACGAGTACGCGCCGAGGCTGAAGGGGTCGGCGTTCCACCGCGTGATGATGGTGCGCGCGGGGTCGGGCACCGAGGCGCCGAACATCGCGCGGAGAGACTCCATCGCGAGGGCGATGACCTCGGCCTCGGAGCGCCTCGCGAGGCCGCGCGCCGCGTCTGCGCCGATGATCCCCACGAGCACGGGCGCGTCGGACCACCGCCACGCGTTGAGCCACGTTCGAAGCCCGTCGGGCGTCGGCGGGACGCGCCCGAAGAAGTGCCGCTCCCTCGGCCAGAAGGGGCGATCGAAGCGCAGCGCGACCTTCTCGAGGAGCCCCACGCCGAGGGCCTCGATGACCGCACGGTGCGACGCGGGCAGCGGCGGATCGAAGGTCACCCGCCCCGCACGCAAGAGCGCCAGCGGGAGCGTCACCACGCACTGATCCGCCGTGAAGCTCCCGCGGTCGCACTCGACGCGCACGCCGTGAGCTTCGCGAATCACCCGCTGCACGGTGTGTCCGGTGCGCAGGTCGAGACCCCGCGCGAGGCCGTCGATGAGGCCCACGTAGCCGCCCGGGAGCACGCGGTCTTCGCCGTCGAAGGCTTCTTCCTGCTCGAACGCGGTGAGCGAGAGGCGCTCGGGCGACTCGCCGAGGTCTTCGTCGATCTCGGTCACCGCGATGTGGCTCACGAGCGCGCGATCGCTGGGACGCACCCGCGCGAGCCCGGCGCGCAGCGCGACGGCGAGCGGCTCGTCGCGGTCGACCGTCGAGGCCCGCCGCTGGATCGTGCGCATCACCGTCTGCCACATGCGCGTGGCCCGCGCGGTGCGAATGTCGGAGACGAGCCTCCCCGCGGCGTCGATGAGGTCTTCGTCGGTCCAGTCGCTCACGTCGGTGGCGAGGCCGAACTGGCGCGCGAGGCGCATCGCGGGGCCGCGGTCGCCCTCGATCCACGCGGCGCCGAGGTCGATGGGGATGCCCAGGCTGCGGTCGGTCCAGATGCGCCCGCCGAGGCGATCGCGAGCCTCGATCACGGTCACCCGCACGCCCGCGGTGTGGAGACGGTTCGCCGCCGCGAGGCCCGACGCGCCCGCGCCGACGACGATGGCGGAGCGTCCGGGACGCTGCGCGCGGGCCAGTCGCGGCGCGAAGACGAGCGCAGGGAGCGCCGAGAGGAGGGTGCGCCGCGTGATGCTCACGAGCCGCATCCTACAGGGTGAAGCGCGCGGCGGTGAGCACACATCGCGGAGGTCTGTTCGCGCGAAGCGACTCGTCGACGGCGCCCGTTGTCGGGTACACACCAGAACACCGATGCGAACCCACGACGTCTGCGCGCTCGCGCTCCTCGCGCTCCTCGGCGGCTGCGGTGATGACACGCAGGCCCCCTCCCCCACGCAGGACGCGTCGACCTCCGACACACCCGCCGTCACCGACGCCGTCACCGACACGGTCGACGACGCGCCGGCACCCCCGGGCCTCCAGCTCCGCGCGCACGCGGTGAACATCGTCGACGCCGACGCCGCGAGCGAGATCGTGCGCTACATCGGCGGGCAGTCTCCCGAGCTCTACCGCTCGGCGCAGGTCTTCTTCGAACACTTCGGCGACGAGTACGACTTTCTCTACGTCTTCACCGACGGCCCCGTCGACGGCGCCACCACGGCCGCGCGCTTCACCCCCGTGCGCCGCCCGGTGATCCCCGGCACGGGCATCACGCGCGCCACCATGAACGCGATGTACCCCGCGTCGGCCACGCACCTCCGCGGCGCCATCGGCGTGAACTTCAGCGCCGTCGGCAACGGCCCGACGCTCCACGAGACGCTGCACTACTGGTCGATGTTCTTGAGCTCGACCTTCGGCTTCGGACGCGACCGCGACCAGTCCTTCGGCGCGCACTGGGGCGTCGCGAGCGTCAACGGCCAGCACGGCGGCTTCGACCTCTCGACCCTGCGCTGCAACGTGCCCGCGGGATCTTCTCCGCCGGGTTGCATGGCCGACCCCGATGGCGTCACGCGGGTCACCGTCGCCACCTTCGGCCCCAACGCCAACGGCGGCGACAGCCGCCCCTACGCGCCGATCGAGCAGTATCTCATGGGGCTCATTCCGCGCGGCGAGGTGGGCGGGCCCTTCCTCGTGCTCGAAGGCGCGCACTTCGTTTCGAACGACGCGATGACCCGTCGCATGACCTTCGAGATCACCGGGACGCATCAGGTCTCCGTCGACGACATCGTGCGCGTCCACGGCGAGCGCGCACTCGCGACGCCCGAGGAGCGCGCCTTCCGCGGCGCCTTCGTGGTGTTCTCCGCCGCGCCGGTCACCGCGCAGCGCATGGACGCGCTCGAGCGCTGGGCCTCCATCGTCGGCGGCGACACTGCCCATGCGACGCTGCACTCGTTCGAGCGCGCCACGGGCGGTCGCGCCACGATGTCGACGCGCCTCGGCCGCGCGCGCTGAGCGAGCGCTACTTCGCGCGAGAGGGCTTCTTCTTCGCTGTGAGGGGGGTCTTTGGCGTGGGGGATTTCTTTGCTGCGGGCGTTTTCCGCGGCCCCGGCGTCCTCGCGGCCGCCGGTTTGCTCGGCGTGGGAGTCTTGGCCGAGGGGAGGCGTTTGAGACCTGCGGCGATGCCGGGCTCGGTCGCGGCGAGCGCTTCGATGTGCGCCATGTGGCGCTCGCGGCTGCGCTTGAAGTAGCCGCGGTTGTTGCGGAGCTTGCCGAGGAGAATCCGGGTGATGCGCTCTGACGGGACGAGGTCGAGCAGCACGATCCCGTTGGCGAAGCCGTTGAGCGCGAGCGCTCCAGTGGGGCCCCAGTCGGTCATCAAACGGCGGTAGACCGCGGCCTCGCGACGCTCGGGCGGGAGCGCAGAGAGCACCTCGCGGACGCGCTCCGTCGAAGCGGCGAAGGGAACGATGATGTCGAGGCTCGGGTCGAGCTCGATGCCCGCGCGCACCAGCGGAACGAGCGCCAACACGC
>JBPOHC010000351.1:0-9196 GCA_052035985.1 Myxococcota bacterium
CGAGGCCGTTCTCGGGGCGCCGCGGTCCGCCGCTCGGCGCGGGGTTGGTGAGCCCGTCGATCTTGTCGCTCACGCTCGCGGGCAGCGTGAGGTCGAGGGGCCAGCGGTCGTCGGTGAGCCGCGCGAGGGCCGAGGGCTCGTGCGTCGCGGTGAGCATCTGCGAGAGTGCCGCGGAGGTGAGCAGGGCCTCGCGCGGTCCCGTCTCGGGCAGAGTCTGCCGCGCCGTCACGAAGTCGAGGAACGACCCGAGACACGGGAACGCCCCCGGGACGCGGTTCATGTCGATCATCGCGCGCAGCACGGCCTCGGGGCCGAGCGCGACGCCGTCGTGGTCGCGGTCTTCGTAGCCCTCTGCGCCGTCGGTGAGGTCCCAGAGCACGTCGGAGACGCTGTTCTCGGCGCCGTTTCCGCGCGGCCCGACGGAGCTCTCGAGGTCGTGGTCGACGCGGAGGCTCCCGCCGGGCTCGATGCCGATGGTGTCCTGGTAGCGCGAGTCGTGGCGCACGGCCGACGAGAACCACGTGGCGCGACCCTCTTCCCACGCGAGCCCCGGGTCGATGAGCGTGTTCGAAGGGTGCGTTCCGCCGGGTGATGAATTGGTGCTGAGGCGGTCCATCACGAAGTGGCCGACCTCGTGAAGGATGATCCCCTCGTCGTGCTCGTCGGTGTCGCTCGTCGACTGTCTTCCGGCCGGTCCGCCGAGGAGTTCGAGCATGAAGCGCCCCGAGTGAGCGGGACGCTCGCCGCGGTAGTAGCTCCACTCGGTGGTCACGCCGCGGCCCCAGTACACGACGAGCGGAGGGAGCGTCTGACCCGTCCACGCGCGCACCGCTTCGAGGCCGCGGAGAACAGTGTCGACGATGTGGAGCGCGCCCGAGAAGCCCTGCGGATCGCTGTCTCTCGCGACGATTTCGAGCGGCGCATCGCTCGCCGTGACAGGCACGCGGAGCTCATGCAGACGACGGAGGTCTTGATCGGGCGAGCACGAGGTCTCGATGCCCTGCGCGCGCGCGTGGGCCTGCACCGCGAGAGACTTCACGCCCGCGGGGAGCTCGCACACGAAGGCTCCCTGCGCGTCGGTGGCGCACTCGCCGAGCGTGTGATCGCTCGCGTCGAGCGCGCTGATCGCGATGAAGCGCGCGGGGCGGAGCTCACCCTCTCGCGACGCGCCTGCGGGCGTGGGGCGACGGGCTTCGAAGCGCACGGTTCCGCGCAGGGTGCGAGGCGGGGCAGGGGGCGCGACGGCGACGACGATGGGGCGCGCCGCGGAGCTGCACGCGGCCAGGAGCGACAACACGGCGATCGATCGGAGGTGCATTGGAGACCGCGGAGGGTAACGCAGAGCGGGGGGGCGGGCACGAAGAGGCGATCGGAGGTGACGCGCGACGCGCGGCGCGTGAACGGTGAGGGCTCACCTCGCGATGCCCTGCGACGCAGGCTGCGACACGCCGCGAGGAGCCCGTCCCAAAGAGGGCGCGCTTCGAGCACCCGCATCGCCCCTCGACCGACGCGTCGACCGAGGGGAACGCCGCGCGGAGTCCGACGACGTCCCCTCGACAAGCCGTCGAGAAGGGTTGGTGCGATCCGACCCGGATGCGCACGCTATTCGCCTGTAGTTCACGGGTGATCGTGACGTGACGCGAGCGCGCTCGTAGGCGTTGACAGCCAGCGCGATTCCGTTGCATTCCGATCGGAGGGTGTATGGAAGTCGGACTTGATCGCGAGTCGTTGGAGAGCGTGTTGACGTCGCTGAAGGAGTTCGCGCATCGCGAGCTTCCCGACGCGAAGCTGCTCGAGTGGGATCGCGCCGATCAGGTGCCGCTCGACGTGGTCCGTCGGATGTACGGCGCCGAGCTCGGCATCCAGCTCCTCTTCGTGCCCGCGAGCTACAGCGGCCTCGGGGGGAACACCTTCGACGTCTACCGCGTGTGCGAATCGATGGCCCGCATCGACCTCGGCGTCGCGACGTCGGTGCTCGCGACCTTCCTCGGCAGCGATCCGATCAGCGTGGGCGGCACGCCCGAGCAGAAGCAGCGCTGGCTCACGAAGATCGCCGAGGAGGGCGCGCTCGTCGCGTACGGCGCCACGGAGCCCGCGGCGGGCAGCGACCTCGCCGCGCTCAAGACCTCGGCCACGCCCGTCGAGGAGGGCGGGCGCGTCACGGGCTACAAGCTCAACGGCGCCAAGCAGTGGATCAGCAACGGCAACATCGCCGACTTCTACACCGTGCTCGCCGTCGCGCCGGGAGGGCCCTCGTGGTTCGTCGTGGAGCGCGGCGCCGAGGGCTTCAGCGCGGGGCGCCAGGAGGAGAAGCACGGCATCCGTCTGAGCAACACCGCGCCGCTCTCGCTCGAGGACGTCTACGTCGACGCCGACCGCCTCGTGGGCGGCGTCGAGGGCCAGGGGCTCGCGCAGGCGCAGGCGGTCTTCGGGTACACGCGCGTCATGGTGGCGTCGTTCGGCCTCGGCGCCGGGTGGGCCGCGCTCGATCGCGCCATCGCCTACTCGCTGGAGCGCGTGCAGGGCGGAGGGCCGCTCGCCGACAAGCAGGGCTACTCGCACAAGCTCATCGTGCCGCGCGCAGTGCAGCTCGAAGCGGGCCGCGCCTTCATCGAAGAGACCGCGGCGCTCATCGACGCCGCCGACGGCATGCACGGGCAGTACAACACCGAGGGCGCCATCGCGAAGTACATGTCGTCCGAGGCGGGCAACGCCGCCGCCGAGGCGGCCATCCAGGCGCTCGGGGGCTACGGGTTCACGCACGAGTACGTGGTCGAGAAGATCAAGCGCGACGTGCGCATCACCACCATCTACGAGGGCACGTCGGAGATCCTCGAGATGACCATCGCGCGCGACCGTTGGCAGCTCCACCTCAAGACCCGCGCGCGGCACTACGCCGAGCGGGCGAGCGAGCTCGCGGCGCTGCACGCGCGTCAGGGCCTCGTCGGCGCCGACCTCGCGGCCCTCGCCCAGCGAGCGCTCGGCGAGGTGCTGGAGCGCGCTCGCGTCGGGCGCCTCACGCGCCACCAGCACGTCCTCCTGCGGCTCGGGGAGCTCATCGCGTGGGCCGAGTGCGCCGGGGCGCTCGCGAGGCGCGCGAGCGCCGCGCTCGACGGGACGCTGCACGCGAAGGCCGACACGCGCTTCACGCCCGAGGCGCTGGCCGCGGTGGCGCGCGTGTTCGCGCGAGAGGCGGCGCTCAAGGTCGTCACCGAGGGCGCGCGCTGGGTGGTCGGATCGGGCGGACCCGTCGAGGGCATCGCCGAGGCGCTCGGCGTCGCCGAGGCGCAGCGCGCGCAGCGTGGGCTCGTGGACGACATGGACCGCGTCGCCGACGCGCTCTACGGCCGGGCCGCGCGACAGGGTTGAGGGGACAGGGCGACGACGCCCGAGTGCATCGCTGGGTCGCGCTCCTCCCGTGAGGGGGGAGCGCCGCGGCGCCGACGGCGGCGCAGGCAACGGGAGAGAACATGGACGATCGCTCGCATCTCGCCATCGCCGTCGTCGGAGTCGGCGCAATCCTGCCCGACGCGCCGGACGCTCGGAGCTTCTGGGAGAACCTCAAGAGCGGGCGCTACAGCGTTCGCGACGTGCCCACCGATCGCTGGGATCCGGCGCTCTACTACGACCCCGACCACCACGCGCCCGACAAGACCTACTCGAAGATCGGCGCCTGGGTGACCGACGCGCCGTGGGAGCCGACCGCGTGGAAGCTCGCGATCCCTCCGCGCGTCGCCGATGCGATGGACGGCGGCCAGCGATGGGCCCTGGCGTGCGCGCGCGCGGCGCTCGTCGACTACGGGTACCCCGAGCGTCCGCTCGACACGGAGCGCACCGCGGTGATCCTCGGCAACGCGATGGCCGGGGAGAAGCACTACCTCACGGCGGCGCGCATCGCCTTCCCCGAGTATGCGCGGTGGCTCGGCGAGGCGGAGGCGTTTCGCGACCTCCCCTCGGGGCTGCGCGCGACGATCGTCGAGCAGTGGCGACGGCGCGTCGGCGACGCGCTCCCGCCGGTCACCGAAGACACCATGCCCGGCGAGCTCTCGAACTGCATCGCGGGGCGCATCGCCAACACCTTCAACCTCCGCGGCCCGAACTTCACCACCGACGCGGCGTGCGCCTCCGCGATGGCCGCCATCACGGCCGCGCGCGAGGGCCTCTGCGAGGGCGACTTCGACGCGGTGATCACCGGCGGCATCGATCGCAACATGGGCGCGAGCAGCTTCGTGAAGTTCTCGAAGATCGGCGCGCTCTCGGCCACGGGGACGCGACCCTTCGCCGACGGCGCCGACGGCTTCGTGATGGGCGAGGGCGCCGCCCTCTTCGTGCTCAAGCGCCTCTCCGACGCCGAGGCCGCGGGCGACAAGATCTACGCGGTTCTCCGCGGCATGGCGGGCTCATCCGACGGCAAGGGCAAGGGCATCACCGCGCCCAACCCCGTCGGCCAGAGGCTCGCCGTCTCGCGCGCGTGGCGCGACGCGGGGATCGCCCCCGGCGAGGGGATGATGATCGAGGCGCATGGCACCTCGACGCCCGTCGGCGACGTCGTCGAGGTGGACAGCCTCACCGAGGTGCTCGGCGCGGGCCTTCGCCCCGGGTCGATGCACCTCGGATCGGCCACGTCGAACATCGGCCACCTCAAGAGCGCCGCGGGCGCCGCGGGGCTTCTGAAGGCCGTCTTCTGCCTGCGCGAGAAGACCCTCGTGCCGAACCTCAACGCGCGCACGCCCAACCCCAACGTCGACTGGGCGCGCTCGCCCTTCAAGGTCAACACCGAGCTCCGCGCGTGGGAGGCTCCCGCTTCGGGCGTGCGCACCGCGGCGGTGAGCGCCTTCGGCTTCGGCGGCACGAACTTTCACATCGTGCTGGAGGAGCACGCGCCCGGACGCCTCTCGACGCGGCCCCGGGCGCGCGCGTCGGGCCTCCCGGCCGCCGCGGGGAAGGCGGCCTCCCAGGCGAGCGCCCCGAAGCCTCCGCTGCGCGGCGCCGTGCTGCTCGGCGCGCAAGGCGAGGCCGAGCTCTCGGCGCGACTCGACGCGCTCCTGCGTGACGCCGAGGCGGGGCGCACGCCGCCCATCGCCCCTCCGCGCAGGCGAGACCTCGACGCGCCCGAGCGCGTCGCGATCGATTTCGAGAGCGCCGCAGACCTCGCCGCGCGCGCCGCCAGGGCCCTCAAGGCGCTCTCCTCTGGGAACGACGCCGCGTGGAAGCCGCTCCGCGCGCAGGGGATCTTCCGCGGTCGCGGGCCTGCGCCGCGCGTGGCCTTCCTCTACACGGGCCAGGGGTCGCAGTACGCCAACATGCTCCGCGCGCTGCGCGAGGCCGAAGCCTCGGTGCGCGAGGTCTTCGACGAGGCCGATCGGATCATGACCCCGACGCTGGGCCGTCCGCTCAGCGAGATCATCTACGTCGACCCCGCCGACCCGGCCGCCGTGGCCGAGGCGGAGGCTGCGCTCCAGCGGACCGAGGTGACGCAGCCCGCGGTGCTCGCGGTGGACGCCGCGCTCACGCGCGCCCTCGCGACCTACGGCGTGGCGCCCGACATGGTGATGGGCCACAGCCTCGGCGAGTACGGCGCGCTCGTCGCGGCGGGCGCGCTCAGCTTCGAAGACGCGCTGGAGGCGGTGAGCGCGCGCGGCCACGAGATGAGCCACGTCAAGGGCGTGGTCGACGCAGGGAAGATGGCCGCGGTGATGGGGCCGCTCGCCGACGTGCAACGGCTCCTCCTGGGCGTGAAGGGCTACGTCGTCACGGCCAACATCAACAGCAACCACCAGGTGGTGATCGGCGGCAGCACGGAGGGCGTGCTGGAGGCCGCGGAGAAGCTCACCGCCGCGGGGCTCCAGGTGGTGCCGCTGCCGGTGAGCCACGCGTTCCACACGTCGATCGTGGCGCCCGCGAGCGAGCCGCTGAGGCGCGTGCTCTCGAGGCTGCGCATCAACGCGCCGAAGATCCCCGTCGTGGCGAACACCACGGGTGAGCCGTACCCCGCCGACGCGACGTCCGCGCAGGTCATCGAGCTCCTCGGGCAGCAGGTGGCCGCGCCGGTGCAGTTCATCCGAGGGCTCGAGACCCTCTACGCCGCCGGGGCGCGCGTGTTCGTCGAGGTCGGGCCCAAGAAGGCCCTCCACGGCTTCGCGGAGGACGTGCTCGGCGACCGCGCCGACGTGCTCACGCTGTTCACCAACCACCCGAAGACCGGCGACGTGGCGTCGCTCAACCAGGCGCTCTGCGGGCTGTGGTCGCGGGGGCTCGGCGCGGCCGCCGACGACGCGGCCACGGCGCACCACGACGAGGCCCACCACGAGGACGCCGCGAGCGCCGCCCGCCACATGCAGGCGCACGGCATCGAGCGCGTGCGCCCCGCGCCGACGCCCGCGGCGGAGGACGCCAGCGTCGCCGCGGCGAGCGCGCCCCAACACGCCGCCGGAGGCGCGGGGGCCGTGACGTCGTATGAGTCGCTCGGCCGGGCCGTCGCGGAGCTCGTGCAGCGCATGGGCGGCGCGTCGAGCGCGTCGCCGCACGAGCCCGCGGTGATCACGGGCGCGGGCCTCGGGCTGCCGGGCACCGAGCGCGTCTTCGACGACGAGAACGTCGCGCGGCTCCTGGCGGGTCAGCAGTTCATCGACGTGATCCCGTCGAAGCTGCGACACGCCATCGCGGACAGGCACGTCACGCGGCTCGTGAAGAAGGAGGGGCAGGACCCGGTCTTCGAGACGATCGACGACGTCGCCTCGGTGATCAAGCTCGCGGGCCGCGCGGGCCGCTTCGACCTCGCGAGCGAGTACGGCGTGCCCGATGACCGCGTCGCCGCGTACGACCGCGTCACGCGCCTCGCCATCGCCGCGGGCCTCGACGCGCTGCGAGACGCGGGCATTCCGCTCGTCCCGCGCTACCGCCGCACGAGCAAGGGGACCTTTCTGCCCGAGGGCCACGCGCTGCCCGAGTCGATGCGCGACGAGACGGGCGTGATCTTCGCGTGCGCCTTTCCGGGCGTGGAGTCGCTCATCGACGAGGTCTCGCGCTTCGAACAGGACAACGCGCGCCGTCAGCGCCTCGCGGAGCTCGAGTCGCTGCGCGCGCGTCTGCCCGCGGGCGACGCCCTGGAGGCGGAGCGCGACCGACGCATCGCCGCGGCCCGCGACGACGTGGCGCGCGGCGCGTACGCCTTCGACCGACGCTTTCTCTTCCGCGTGCTCTCGATGGGGCACTCGCAGTTCGCGGAGCTCATCAGGGCGCGCGGGCCGAACACGCAGGTCAACTCGGCCTGCGCGAGCACCACGCAGGCCGTCGCCCTCGCGGAGGACTGGATTCGCGCGGGGCGGTGCCGCCGCGCGATCGTGATCGCCGCCGATGACATCACCTCGGACGGCACCCTGGGGTGGTTCGGCACGGGCTTTCTCGCCGCGGGCGCCGCCGCGACCGACGAGGTCGTCGAAGACGCCGCGACGCCCTTCGACCGCCGACGTCACGGCATGATCGTCGGCATGGGCGCCGCGGCGCTCGTCGTGGAGCACCCCGACGCGGCGCGCGAGCGCGGCGTCGCCCCGATCGTGGAGCTGCTCGGCACCGCGACGCTCAACAGCGCGTTTCACGGCACGCGGCTCGACGCCGACCACATCGCCTCGGTGATGGAGTCGATGATCGCGCGCGTCGAGGCGGCGCACTCGATCTCGCGCGCCGCGATCGCGCGCGAGGCCGTGTTCGTCTCGCACGAGACCTACACCCCCGCGCGCGGAGGCAGCGCGGCGGCGGAGGTCGCGGCGCTGCGGCGCGTCTTCGGCGCCGATGCCGGGCGCATCGTCATCGCCAACACCAAGGGGTTCACGGGCCACGCCATGGGCGCGGGCATCGAGGACGTGCTCGCGGTCAAGGCCCTGGAGACGGGCGTCGTCCCCGCGGTGCCCAACTTCAAGGAGGCCGACCCCGACCTCGGCGCGCTCAACCTCTCGCGAGGCGGCGCCTACCCGGTGGAGTACGCGCTCCGCCTCGCCGCGGGCTTCGGCTCGCAGATCAGCATGTCGCTCGTGCGCCGCGTCACGCGAGGTCCGCGCCCCGCCGCGCGCGCGCTCGGATACGCGCACCGCACCGACGAGGCCGCCTTCACGCGCTGGCTCACGCAGGCGTCGGGCTACGCGACGCCCTCGCTCGAAGTCGCCCACCGGACGCTCCGCGTCGTCGATCAGGGCCCGCCGCAGCGAGCGACCGCGGCCGCTGCGCCGCCCGCGGAGAAGCGACCGGCGCACGCTCCGGAGGTCGCGCCCGCGCCGGTGAGCGCGCCGCTCGTGGCCGCTCCGGCGGCCGCTCCGACGGCCGCTCCAGCGCCCCCGCCGTCAGCGGTCGCAGCGCCCGCCGTCGAAGACGTGGCCGAGCGCGTGCTGTCGCTGGTGGCCGAAAAGACGGGCTACCCGCGCGACATGCTGCAGCTCGACCTCGACCTCGAGGCGGATCTCGGCATCGACACGGTCAAGCAGGCCGAGGTCTTCGCGACGATCCGCGAGGCGTACGGGATCGCGCGTGACGACAAGGTCAAGCTCCGCGACTACCCCACGCTCGCGCACGTCATTCGCTTCGTCGAGGAGCGACGACCGGCGAGCCGCGCCGCGGTTCACGCGGCCCCGACCACCGCGCGACCGGACGCGCCCGCGACGAGCCCCGCGCAGGGCGACGACATCGCGGATCGCGTGCTGTCGCTGGTGGCCGAGAAGACGGGCTACCCGCGCGACATGCTGCAGTTCGACCTCGACCTCGAGGCGGATCTCGGCATCGACACGGTCAAGCAGGCCGAGGTCTTCGCGACGATCCGCGAGGCGTACGGGATCGCGCGCGACGACAAGGTCAAGCTCCGAGACTACCCCACGCTCGCCCACGTCATTCGCTTCGTCGAGGAGCGCCGCGCGAAGCAGACCGCCCCCGCGACGTCGCCTCGCGCGAGCGAGGCAGAGGCGGCGCCCGCGGCCGCGACGAGCGCGCCCGCCCCCGCCGAGGGCGGATCGGAGATCGAGCGGCGCGTGCTGACGCTGGTGGCCGAGAAGACGGGCTATCCGAGCGACATGTTGCAGCTCGACCTCGACCTCGAGGCGGACCTCGGCATCGACACGGTCAAGCAGGCCGAGGTCTTCGCGACGATCCGCGAGGCGTACGGGATCGCGCGCGACGACAAGGTCAAGCTCCGAGACTACCCCACGCTCGC
>JBPOHC010000318.1:0-1611 GCA_052035985.1 Myxococcota bacterium
GTGAGGTTGGTGAGCGTCGTCGCGACGGTCGATCCGCGGCGCTCGGAGCGCGTCACGCTGAGCTCGGGGCTCGTCGCGTCGTCGGAGAGTGAGAGCACCGCGCGCTGGCTCCAGCCTTCGCCTGACCAGGTGATCGCGATGGCGACGCCGCCGCGGTCGACGGTGGTGTCCGGGGGCATCGTCTCGGTGACCTCGCAGGGCGCGTCGTGGGGCGTCGCCACGGTGAGCGCGGGCAGCGTGTCGTCACCGCGACGCGCGAGCACGATCGCGCAGAGGGCCGAGGGGTCGACGGCGGCCTCGACGGAGCGGTTCGAGAGCTTCCACACGTGACCGTCACGGCGCAGCGTCGCGGGGCTCTCAGAGGCGGGTGACGCGACGGCCGGAACGACGCGGCGCGCGCCCGTGCGGCACGCCGAGGTGAACACCGCGCAGATCGGAGAGCTGAACTCGTCGCCCGAGAGCTCGCCCGCGTTGCCCGGGTCCATCATCGAGCGCACGCGTCGCGACATGGCCTCGCGGCGCGCGCGTCGCCACTCGGCCCACTCGCGGCGCGCGTAGTAGTACCAGCGCTCCCAGCGGTAGTTGTCCGCGCGCCAGTCGTCGTCGCCCCACCACGAGATGCCCGAGATGCCGATGCCCTCGATGGTGATCTCGCCGAGCGGTTCCGCGGTCGCTGTCGCTGCGCCTGCGGGGCTTCCGCTCGACGTGGCGGCGGGTGCTTCAGCGTGAGGCGCGGGAGCGGGGGCGGGGGAAACAGCGGCGGGTTCGACGGGAGGGGGGGAGGGAGGGCGTTGCGGGTGACGTTCGAGCACCACTCTCTCGCGTGGCGTGGGCACGTGACGCGCGACCGCGGCGGGGCGGGCGAGGATCACCGCCCACGCGACGAGGCACAGAGCGACGGGGATCGCGAGAGGCAGGAGCTCGCTTCGAAGACGCGCCATGAAAGGCTGTGACGCGACATGTGATGGGAAGTTCCTCTCGCGATGTGGGTTGGTGAGAAGAGCCTCCGAGGCCGTGTGGAGGCCGCCACGCGACACGTGTCGACGTCGCCGCGCTCGCCCGGGGAGCGCCGATTCCGCTCAGGGCGTGCCGCAGTCTGGGCGCGACGAGCCAGCATCATGGCTGGTGCTCGCGTCGAGATAGAGCCTGAGCGTGCCGCGGATTCGCATCGTTCGAATCGTCAGCGTCGCCACTGGTCGCCCCGTTGAATCGAGCTGTTGGAGCGAACACGGATCACGCAGTACTGCTTCGACCGTTTGTCCGACCCCACCTCGACGAACGACCGAAGCGAAACACATGGGCCCGATCGTGCGGAAATCGCAGGCGACCGCTGCGGCCGCGCAAGGGAGCCCGCGCCCAGAGAGCGAGAGAGCGACCGGGACAGAGCCCTCACGCGAGAACATGTCAGGCGCTCCGCTCAGGCTGAGGAAGACGCTCGCGGCATCGCTCAGGTTCACCGAGACTTCGCGCGGGGTGCAGCCCTGCGTCGTCATCGTGACGCCGTCGGGAAGAGGCAGGCAGACCGCGCCCGAAGTGGATCCTGCTGGCGTGAAGGTCATGAGCATGAACTCGTCGCCGCATGTCGCCAACGTATTGCCATCATCGCCGCGG
>JBPOHC010000928.1:0-3602 GCA_052035985.1 Myxococcota bacterium
ACCTGCGACTCTACTCCGGGTCGCGTTGGGAGTTTCGCTTCGACGCGGCGTACCTCGCGCTCCCCGAGCGCCCCGTGCTCGGGCGCTGGTTCGAAGATCAGGACCTCCGCGAGCTCCCGTACTCCGCGACGCAGAGCTACCTCCCCGCGTTCTTTCAGAACTACCTCCCCGAGGTGGGGAGCTGGTTGCGCGAGCAGCTCGCGGAGCGCGCGGGCGTCGATCCCAAGCGCAACGGCCCTCTGCTCGCCGCGCTTGGCGAGGACCTCCCCGGCGCGATCGTCGTCCGCGAGGTGAGTGACGACGATCGCGTCGACGATGAGGCGCCGATCACCGATCGTCGTGTGCCGCGCGACGACGCGTTGCGCTTCTCCCTCGCGGGCATGCAGCCGAAGTTCTCGGTCGCGAAGGAGGGATCGCGCTTCACGCTCCCGGTCACCGGCCGCGGTGGTCGGTGGATCGCGAAGCTCCCCGACCCGAATCACGCCCGTGTGCCCGAGCACGAATACGCCATGCTCTCGCTCGCGCGGCGCGTGGGCATCACCGTTCCCGACCACGAGCGCGTGCCCTGGCGCGAGATCGCGAACCTCCCACCGTCGATCCGCTTCACGGAGCCGATGTCGCTGATCGTTCGCCGCTACGACAGGCTCGATGATGGCGCCCGCATCCATCAAGAGGACTTCGCCCAGGTCTTCGATCGCCAGCCCTACAACAAATACAACGAGGCTGAGCCCAACGGCCTCGACGCGACCTTCCGCGGGATGGGGCGGGTGATCGCAGCGGTCTGTGGCCACGAGGACTTCTACGAGTATCTCCGCCGCGTCGCGTTCATGGTGCTCATCGGCAATCACGACGCGCACCTGAAGAACTGGTCGCTCTACTACCGTGACGACGCGCGCCGCGCCCGCCTCGCGCCGGCGTACGACCTCATCTCGACGATCGCGTACATGCCCAAGCAGACCCTCCTCGCGCTCGGGTTCTTCAAGCGGAAGCACTTCAGCGACGTGCTCCGGAGCGACTTCGAGCGCCTTGCCGAGAAGGCCCGCGTCGACGTCGGACGCTCGCTCGCGGTCGTCGACGAGGTCGTCGAGCGCTTTCACGAGGCGTGGCGGAGCGATGCGTCGCACTTCGAGTTCACCGACGAGGAGCGCGCGCGCGTCGAGGCGCACCTCGCCTCGCTGCACCTCTCTCGACGCTGACCGGCGCTCCTACTCCGTCGCGACGGCGCCGACCCAGTCGGTGTTCACCCGCCCGAGCGACGACGTGATCGTGAAGGTGCGCCCCTCGGGGGCCTCGTCGCGCGCCGTGATCGTGAGGTGCAGCACGTCGCCGTTGAAGCCCGTGCTGCGATCCCAGCGGAAGGAGAAGGCCGACGACTCGCCGTCGAAGGTGAGCTCTCGCGCGGACACGCGCCACGCGCCCTGCGTGGGCGCCGTGCTGAAGAGGCTGACGTCGATGGTGCGGCTCTGGCCGAGGGGGATCACCAGGCCGTGCGCCGCCACGGTGCGCTGACGGTCTCGCGTCGTGAGGGTCACGACGTCGGGCAGCGTCGGCGCGGCGTTGAAGTACGCGCGGCCGGTGATCGCGGGGACGCAGGGGTCTTGCATCGCGGCGGCGGCCACGTTGGACCACGACCGCTGGATCTCGTAGTCGAGGTCGTCGGGCCGGATCGCCGCGTCGCTGCGGTGCTCGCACATGTCGCCGACCTCGCCGCCCGTGTACGCGATGGCCCACGCGCCCTCGGGCGGCGCTTGCGTCGAGGGCTGGTAGTACGCGGGGGCGACGTTGGGGTATGGGTCCGTCGCGGCCTCGATGATCTCGTGCGAGAGCACGCGGGTGATCGTGTCGATGCCGCTGCCGCAGTCGGGGATCACCGCGTACGCGATGGAGCGCCGCTCGATGTCGCGCAGGTCGCTGTGGTAGCCGCCGATGCCGCGGCACGTCGCGTCGGCGCCCGACTGCACCTGCCTGCGCGCGTCGAGCATGAGGATGTAGAGGGTGTTCTCGTCGGGCGCTCCCCACGCGCGAGACTCGATCTGGTTGAGCACCCACGTGCGGAAGCGCGTCGCCGTCACGGTGCCCGCCGAGAGCCCCGCGCCGTCGGAGTGGTAGGCGTCGGTCACCGTGCCCGCCCCGACGCCGTACTCGGTCACCTGCGCGCGCCAGGTCGCCGACGCCACGTAGCGGCGCATGAAGTCGATCTCGGCGCGCTCGTCGGGCCAGGTCGTGTCGGCGCCGCTCGCGACGAACACCGGCACGATGCGCGGCGCGCGGAGCACCGGGCCGCCGCCGCTCACCACCGTCGGCGCCGCGGGGCGAAACGCGGGGTACACGGGCGAGGGCTGCCGCGTCGGCGCGTCGGGCACGTCGGGCACGTACACGTCGACGATGAGCGAGCCGTCGTCGGCGCTCGCGTCGCTGAGGTCGGCATCGGCGCCGGGCGCGGTCTCGACGCCGGCGCCGCAGCCGGCGATCAGCGCGCTTGTGAGGAGGGCGTGGAGCGTTCGTCTCATCGAGCGCGCCCACCTATACGCGAAGTCCGAAGCGTCTGCGAGGTGCGGTCAGCGATCGACGGAGACGGCGACGGAGCGCCTCGCCACGAGCCTCGCGCCGACCTCCGCGAAGGGCGTCGAGGCTTCGAATGCCTCGCCCGACTCCGAGAGCGACACCGCGAGGCCGCCGAAATCGTGGGGGAGCGCGTATCCCGCCTCGGGCGGCGCAGCCGCGTCGATGCGCGGGGCGGGGCCTCGCGTGAAGAGCACCGTCGCCCGCCGCGCGCCGAGGTCTCTCGCGATGCGGAGCGTGTCTCTCGCGACGCGCCACGCGACGCGCCCGTCGACGGCGATGAGGAGCTCCGAGGCCTCGGTCGCGCCGCCGCGCGCGAGGCGATGCGAGAGGTCGGCCGCGAGCACGCGTCGACCTTCGAGCGAGTCGAGCGCGCGCACCAGCGCCACGGGCGTTCCATCGACCGCGATGCGGCCTTCGGTGACCTGCAGCGACGGGCCGAGCGGAGGCCGCGGGAGCCCCTCGGCCACGGGCGGCGAGAGCTTCGCGCCGAGCGCGAACGCGGGCGAGAGGTCGCGCCAGAGGGCGTCTCGGTGATCGCGCATCCTCGCCACGAAGGCGCCGTCGATGGCGCTCCACGCGCACGCGGTGGCGAGCAGCGCGAGGCCGCCGCGCGAGGGACGCCACGAAGTCGACGTGACCCGTGACGCGCGCCACGCGCTCACCGACGCCGTCACCGCGAGACAGAGCAGCGCGACGGCGTGGAGCGTCACGCTCTCCCTCGCGCTTCGAAGCACCTCGGCGACCCGCTCGGCGCGCGTGAAGTCGGCGCTCCATGACGCCGCCGCGCGCGCTTCGAGGAGCGTCCGCGCGCCGGCCCACGCGAGCAGCGCGGCACCGAGCCTCGCGACGGCGGCGGAGAGCTCTCCCGCGCGCGTCGGTCTCGACGGCGCGCTCGCGAAGAGCATCGCGGCGCACACGCCGGGCACGATCGCGACGACGGGCGCACCCGCGAGCGCGAGGAACACAGCCGCGAGGACCATCGCCGAGGCGGTGACGTTCGACGCGCGGGCGAGGGGCGACGAGGAGCTCCGCGACGA
>JBPOHC010000560.1:0-1771 GCA_052035985.1 Myxococcota bacterium
AACCGGGATCTCTCCCACGGACTCCCCCGCGTCCTCGCGCCGTTGAAGCGCCCAGGTGCGCTCCCAGAGCGCGCGCTTCGCGAGGCCCGTCTCCGTGTGCCGCTGCGCCGCGAGGAAGGCCACCGACGCCTCTGCGATGAGCCCGGGCACCGCGGCCATCGGGTCGACCTCTTCCGAGAAGCGCACCGCGGCGAGCGCCAGCGCCGTCGTGTCGGCATGGAGCGCGTGGGTGAGCGCGAACACGTCGAGGGGCGCCTCGGCCTCGCGCATCACCGCCTCGACGCGGTCGAGCAGCAGGTCCGCCGCCGCCTCGCGCGCCTCCGCGTCGAAGTCTCGCAGCGTCCACCGCCGCTTGTGCTCGGGACGCTCGATGAGCCCGAGTGAGCGGTTCCCCGCGAGGATCGCCACACGCGTCTCGAGGAGCGCGCGCATCTCCGCAGGGAGCGCCGCCACCGCCGCGTCCGTGGGCACCGCGTAGCCGTTGCGCTCGAACCACGCCGTCGCCTCTCCCGACAACACCATCGCCCGCTCGAACGCGCGCATCCCCGCCGCCACGGGAGGCGGGGTCACCGCGTCGGTGTACACCGCATCGCGCGCGGCCGTGTGGCGAGCGCGCTCCTCGTCGGTGAGGAGACCGAGCCGCTCGTACCAGCGCCAGTCGAGCTCCTCCTGAAGCGACACCATGCGCGCCAGGATGTTGGTCGCTGCGTGTCGCGTCGTCGCGAGCACCTCCTTCGCAGAGGGCATCTCTGACAAGGAGGCGTAGCGAGTGAGCACCGCGCGCGGCATGAGCTCCTCGCGCGCGATCGCGAGGCTGTCGAGCAGCGTGGCGATGGCGGTGCACGTCGGGCTTGAGGCGATAGGGAGTGTTGACAGCTTCGTGCCGTCGAACTCGAAGCGTTGCTCCCAGTCTTCGTCTTGCACTCCACGCCCGATGCCGCTGCCCCCCTTACCCATGAACGACTGCTTCATCCAGAAGCACGATGCACTGGCGTTAACCCACGAGAGCAACGCGAAGTGATCCTCGACCGTCGCGTTCGCCGGGAGCTTGATGATCGGCGCGGACTGCTTGAACACCTTGCCGCCGCGGTCGAGAACAAAGTGGTTGTGCGTCGCGACGAAGGCAAACGCGATCGAGAATTGGGTGGCGTTCGCGCTCGGCGTGTACTGCATGTACTCGTACCAGCGCAGACCGGCGTCAGCCATTTTGCCCTGAAAAGTGTTGCGCTGCGCGAGGCGAGTGCGCTGAGGCCAGAGCAGCGAGATGACCTCGCGAGAATCAAGGCCCCGGACTTTCAATTGCGAATCGTAGGGATAAAGAACTGACTCGACGCCAGTAGTGCCCCAGTCACGGACTGACTCCCCAACCAGGAAGCCCCTGGTCCAATCAGCGGGCACTCCGTGCCTGAGAACTGCACGCGAGTCGATCATGTAACTATCGTCGTCACCGGTTCGGGCAGCGCGACCAATCCCACCGTCGATCACGAACTCCAGCCGCTTCTCGCACTTCTCCTCGATGAGCTCCTTGAGGTCGCCCGCGCCGCCACCGCCGAGGCTCCAAGGGTGCTTCGCAAGCGTCGCTCTGGCCACCTCGGCGACGGTGATGAACTCGTTCTCGAAGCCCACCTCGGTGTCATGCCCCGTAATGCTCGACCACACCTTGCCCTTCGCGGGCACCTCGGGCGTCTCGGGCTCGCCGCGTCGTCCCATCACGACTCGAACCTCTGCCGTCTGGGGCGCGCGATGGCGACCGAAGAGGATCACCGTGGGC
>JBPOHC010000391.1:0-2494 GCA_052035985.1 Myxococcota bacterium
TCACCAAATCCGACGGGCCACACGGTGGGCAAGGGGGAGGGGCCCGCGTCGAGCCCCGTGCTGCTCCCGAGGTACAACAACGCGCGGTTCGCGGTGGCTGACGGGAGCCCGACCAGCACGTCGTAGAAACCGTCGCCGTTCACGTCGCCGACACCCGCGACCGATGCCGTCACCAGTCCCTCGCTCCGCAGGAGCGTCAACCGACGGTCGTTCAGTTGTGAGGCCTCGCGCATAACTTCGACATGGGGTGAAGGGGCCGGAGCTCCGGGCGAGGGTTGCAGACACGGCCCGAAGCGGGGCAGGAGAAGGGTTGCGAAGACCAACCCCACACCACGCGTCGAGCCGTGCCTCCGGAACCTGCCCAACTCCCTGTCGCTGCGCAACCCCCACGTTCGACCCGGCAGGCGCCCCGCGCGGTTCGCTGCGCCAAGGTGCTCGACTTCGAGGCCGCTCGCCGTGAGCGCAAGCGCACGCAGAAGGAGATCGCCGACGAACTCGGGGTCTGCCGCACGACGCTCCTGGGATGGGTCGGGCGCGCTGCGCGCAACTCGCTCACCCCGGCGCAGAAGGCCTTCTTCGAGAGTCCCGACGGGGTTCAGTTCCTCCGCCTGCTCCTCGTCGCGGCCCTCTTCGTCATGAACCTCCGCGGCGGTCTGGGCGTCGCGATGGTCCGCGCCTTCTTCACCTTCACGGGCCTGCACACCCTCGTGGCCTGCTCGGAGACCTCGCTGCGCAAGACGCGCAAGGCCCTGATCGACGCCACGGGCGCGTGGGGCGACGCGCAGGATGCCGCGCTGGCCAAGGGCATGGCGCCCAAGGAGATCATCGGCGCCTTCGACGAGAACTTCCACGACGCGATGATGCTCGTCGCGATGGACGCCGAATCCGACTTCGTCCTGGTCGAGAAGGTCTCCGAGCGCCGCGACGGAAAGACCTGGGCGACGGTGATGCGCGAGGCGCTCGCCCGCTGGCCCGCGGTGGAGCTCATCGGACTGATCGGGGACGAGGCCAAGGGCCTGATTCGCTGCGCGCAGGTGGAGCTCAACGTGCTCAAGGGGAGCGACCTGTTCCACGTCCAGCACGAGATCTGCCGCGGCGTCTCGGGGGCGATCGGACGCATGGTGCGGGTCGCAGAGAAGTCCCGCGACAAGGCGCGGGCGGCGCTCGAAGCCGTCCGAAAGGCGCACGCGGCATACCTCACCCAGACGCACGGCCCGGGGCGTCCGCCCAACTGGGAAGCCCGCGAGAAGGCGGCAGAACTCGCGCTCGTCGAGGCCGAGCAACAGGTCGTCGACGCCTCGGCCCACCGGGAGGCGATGCGGTCGTCGGTCCGCGAGCTCGGGTTGCGCTACCACCCGGTCGATCTGCGCACGGGCGCGCTGCTCTCGGCGGAGACCGTGGAGTCTCGGCTGTTGGAGGGCTTCGACGCGATCTGGAGCTGCGCCGCGGGCGCCGGGTTGGGCGACACGAACGCGCGGGTGATCGAGGCCATCGCGAAGGCGCAGCGCGTGCTGCCGTCGCTCGTGGGGTGGGTCGCGGCGTGGTTTGAGCTCGTGCACAAGCGCCTCGGTGCGCTCAAGCTGTTGGAGGACGAACAACAGTGGGTGCTCTCGTCGCTGCTGCCCGCGGCGTACCTGCGGCGCGCGTCGCGCCGAGCCGCGGACGCCGAGGCGCGCGAGGCCCTGAGGGAGCTGGTGGAGCAGAAGGTGGCAGCGCTGACGGCGCAGGGCAGTCCCTGGTGCGCTTGGGACGCCGCGACGCGAGCACGCGTGATGTCGGCGGTGGAGGGCTGCGTGGATCTGTTCGTGCGGACGAGCTCGAACGTCGAGGGCCGCAACGGCCAACTCTCGCTGCACCACCATCACACCCACCGACTGACGCCCGATCTGCTCAAGGCGCTGACGGTGATCCACAACTACGTGTTGACCCGGCCCGACGGGACGACCGCCGCCGAACGCTTCACCGGCCAGAAGCACGACGACCTTGTCGCCCACCTCGTCGCCCTCACACCACAACCGGCGCGCTCGCGCATGCGCAAGTGCAGGGAGCGGCCCCCAATGCTGGCTGCGGCATGACCCCCGCCCGTGACGAAGTTACGCGCGAGGCCCCAGGGGGGCTCACGCGCAAGTTCGCGCGCACGGCGGGCCACGCCCGCGTCGCGTGGGTCAACGGGACCGTCGGCGTCCTCGCGATCGAAGGCGGGGCCGTCACGTCGGTGATGGTGCCCGACGTCGTCACGGTCGATGGCGTCGCGCGTGTCGCGAGCGTGTACGTCATCCGCAACCCCGACAAGCTCGCGCGCTTGAGCGAGGCCCTCCGGGACGGGGGCGTGCGCGACGTGATTCCGGCGTAGGCCGTCTGGACAAGTCCTGTTTGTCGAGCTAGTTCTTGTTCCCCCACACGACAGCGTGTAGCTCAGCAGCAGAGCGTCGGGCTCGTTCCCCGGAGGGAGCAGGGGCAGCACCTGCCACGCTGGCCACGATTCGTTTCTCTT
>JBPOHC010000714.1:0-3800 GCA_052035985.1 Myxococcota bacterium
GCGTGCGTCGCGCCGAGGTGCAAGCGCGCGGTGGCGTGTGGGCGCCGTCGGAGTGGATCACCCGCGGCGACGACGCAGCCGAGACGGAGCGCGGCCGGTTCAACGCCTGCGTACTCGATGCGATGGACCGCGCCGGTCTCCCGCGCATCTCGCCCGCGGACCTGCGCGACGCAACGCGCGACCTTCCGCTGTGGTCCGAGGCGTGGCAGCGCTTCGTCGCACCGCGCGACCCCGACGGCATCGTGCGCTGCCTCGTGAGCCGCGAGGTGACGCGCGTTGACCTGCGCGTGCGTGGCGTCGTCTACCTCGGCGCGGCGCTCCAAGCGTCGGGCGGCGTTCACCGCGGCGTGACGCTCGACTACCTCGCGACGTGGCTCGCGCATCGCCGCACGGAGCGCATTCCGGAGCATCGTCGCGAGCGGTGGCCGCTGCTCGTGTGGGCGACGCTCACGTTGAGCGAGAGCGGCGGGTTCAACGCGCCCGCCGAAGACGTCGAGATCCTGCGACTGACGGAGACGACATGACGGACAACGGCGAAAGATCGGTCTCGGCTGTGATCGCGGGTGACGCGCGGTGGTGCGTCGTCGGCGGTGACTCCCTCGATGCTCTCCGGGCGCTCCCTGACGGCTGCGTTGACGCGATCGTATCCGATCCGCCGTACGCCTCGACGGGCGATGCGGCCTCGGTGATGAAGTCCCGCGACGGAACGAGCGCCGTACCGCGCGAGGTGCAGTTCTACGAGGCTTGGGCGCGCGAGCATCTGCGCGAATGGGTGCGCGTGCTCAAGCCTGCGGGCGCGGCGTGGTTTACCTGCGATTGGCGCGGCGCAATGGCCTTCGACCTCGCGGCTCACAAACTGAGGATCAAGTCGCCCGTCGTCGGCGTGTGGGATCGCGGCGGACTCGGCATGGGCCACATCCTGCGCAAGACGTGGGAGGCATTCGTAGTCGTGCCGATGCTCGGATTCGAGCGCAAGGCGGCCGACGTGCCCGACCTGTGGCGCGTCGAATGGACCATCGCGCAGCGCGGCCACGAGCACGCCGCAGAAAAGCCCGAGGCGCTGTTTCGCAAGGCCGTGCGCCTCGTGTCCGACCCTGACGCGGTGATTCTCGACCCGTTCGCGGGCAGCGGCACGACCGGTCCCGCAGCGCTCGCTGAAGGGCGGCGCGTGATCCTGATCGAGCGCGACGACGAGTACCGCGACATCTGCGCGCGCCGCTGCGCCGCGAGCGTCTCCGGGACGAACTGGCGCAAGCCTGAGCAGGGCGCACTCGGCGGCATCCTGTGACCCGCCCTCGCCGCATCCTCCACTGCGTCGTCGCCACGCACCTCGACGGCCTCACCCGCGCCGACACCGTGCTCCGCGCGTGGTGGCGAGGGACCACGCTCACCCGCGTTGTCATGCGCCACGCAGGCCCCCGCCACGTCGTCGCTGTGACGCGCGTCGCGGCGGGGGACTTCCGCGGGCTGCGCGTGCTCCACCTCGGCGCCGCGTTCGCCCTCCCACGCTGACGCTGTAACGAAGACGCATGATCGTGCGTAGAGACTTCGGGAGATATAACGTGACGACACATATCATCGAAGCTCCGTACGGGTGGCGCGCCGACGCCGACGGCAAGCTCGTGCCCGACGTCGCCGAGCAGGCCGTCGTCGCCCGCGTGTGCGCCCTCCGCGCCTCTGGCCTCTCGATCCGAGCCATCGTGGCGGGACTCGCGATGGAGGGCGTGCGCACATGCACCGCCGAGGAGTACCTGCGCGACAACGGCGTGAAGCTCGGTGGCGCTGCGGGTGGCGCTTCTCACGGCGGCGATAGGCGCATCGTTGATGGCATCGCCGATGAGTGTCGGTCGCTTCTCGCGCACGCTGACAGCGCGATGCCGCACGTCCCGTACGGGTGGCGTCTCGTCGACGGGTGTCTCGTCGTCGATGATGGCGAGCAGGTCGTGCTCACCCATGTACGCGCCCTTCGCGCTGCGGGACTCTCGCAATGCGATATCGTCGCGGAACTGCGTCGCGCGGGGCTCATCTCGGAGGACTCGCAATGACCACTCGCTTCGACATCGCTCAATATTGGGCGTCGGATGCAGGGGCGACGCGATGGCCCCGCAATAGCGTGCTCGTCGACATCGGCGAACCATCGTGCATGGCATGCGGGTACTACGCGCGCGAGTGGGACAAACCAAAGACCGCCAAGGATCGTTGGAACAAGTCTGCTCTGGAACGAGCGCACATCATCGCCGCGTCGTCGAATGGTCCCGATGTGCCGTCCAACTACGTGTTGCTCTGTGAGTCGTGCCATCAAGGGGCTCCGATGACATCGAGCGATGCGATCATGTTCGGGTGGTGCGAGCGACGCAAGAGTCATAGGCAAGCGAAAGGCGACGCGGTGATTGCTGAGGCGTTAAGCCTTGGCGTCGACCCGGCGCTGGTCGAAAGACTCGGAATGCTCAGCCACGAGGAGATGCGCGAGAGAATCAATGCCGCATGCGAGGACATTGGCGCGGGAACCCACCGCACCGCCATGACTCCATCGACGATTGCGCTGGTAATCAAACGCGTCGCCGATTCGCTCGCGGTAGAGACCCGCTGACGCCACGACCGAACGCGCGGGTGCGCGTTCGCGCTGCGCCGCTCGCGACGATTGCTGTTGACGTCGAGCGAAGGGGCGTAACGCGCGCGGTGACGGAGCGTATAGCACTTCGCTAGACACCCGATATCACAGCGATATCGCTCGCAGAATCGCAGCGATGGAGCGACGCCGCCGCTTGACTTTCCGTCGATGCGCACGGTACGAATAGACGAGCCCCGCGGCGCTGCTACACGCTCGGGGCTCTGATCGACTTTGGCGCTGTTAGGAGGCGCCGCCGATGACCAAACGTACCAACGATCGCGCCGCATGGCAAGCGCCGGGATATCCATGTGGAAGGTGTCTCAGATGACGCTTCTCTACGCACAAGTCCCCCTCGCGCTCCTCTCGAACCCTCGCGTCCGAGACCTCCCGCCGTCTGCGGAACTCACCCTCTTCCGTCTCTACCTCCACGCGACGTTGTGCTCCCCGACGCGCGACACGATTCCGCTCCCCCGCGGCGTCGCGTACGCCCAAGCGGTGCGCTCCCTCGTCGGCGAGCACGTTGACCGCATGGACGCGCTCGTGTCGGCTGGCCTCGTGGCGTACGAGGCCGACGCACTCCGTCTGACGCTCTCGCACTCGGCGCCATGCGCCGCCCCGCCGTCGCGCGTGGAGGCCCCTGTAGGGGCGCCGACGGGTGGCCGTGAGCGGAGCGCGGAGGCGTCGAAGGAGAAGCCCTCAGACGGCGCCGAAGCGAAGCGTGCGCGCTCCGACCGTGCGCTGTTCAAGGCACGCGACAAAGGCTTCTGGGCCGACATCCACCCTGATACGACGTGGGAGGCTTGGATTGCGTCGCCCGATGGGGTAGCGTTCCTCGTCTCGCGAGAGGCCAAGTTCCCCGGTTACACCCGTTGGGTAACGCCTCAAGGTAACGCGGGTAACACCCCCGAGGTAACGCGGGTAACACCCTCGGGTAACGCCCCCTCTCTCCCCCCTCACACTCCCCTCTCTCTCCCTGAGAATAAGAAGAATGGAGACGAAGAGGGTAACGCGCGAGACGCGGGTAACACCCCTCGGGTAACACCCCGAGGTAACACCCCCACGCCATCCATTCTCAGTGGACTCCAAGCAGCGGCGAAGGGCGCGACGCTGACGGGCGCACTCGCGATGGAGCGAGAGGCGAACGCGACACTCGCGCGCATCACCCCTCCCCTCTCAGCGGACGAGATCG
>JBPOHC010001011.1:0-1736 GCA_052035985.1 Myxococcota bacterium
GAGTCGTGTCGTTCGCTCGTCACACCAGGCCAGCGCGTCGGTGAGGGAGTCGTGGATTCGCGCCCGGTGTGCTCGTAGCGCCTGCGCCACGGCGCGCAGCCGCGCGGCGAGGCGCTCCAGGAGCCACCGAATCGTTCGGTTGGCGGGGTGGTCCCAGGTGACCTCGCGTCGCCGGTGAAGGACGTCGACGTCGTACCTCGCAAGGCCGCTCGCGACGGGGGAGATCACCCCTGCGGAGGCGGGGTGCGTCGCGATCCAACGCGAGGTCGCGGAGTCGAGCCTGCGCACGGTTCGAAGCGGAACGTGGCGTTCTGGGAAGCGCTCGCGCGTCCTCAACGCGCCGAGGAGCGCCGCGAGGTCTCGGAGGAGGTCTTCGAGGAGCGGCTCGAACGCGAGGAGTGCGAGCAGTCGGTCGAGGCCCTCGTCGCCGACGTGACCGCGGAGACCTCCCTCGACGCCGAGCGTGCAGCCAGGCCAACGTCGGTCGATCGCGTCGAGGAGCGCCTCCCACTCGCCCGCTCGGATCTTGTGCGCGGGTGACCTCACCTCGAGGGCGACCCTCTCGCGGGACTCTCCGTGGTGGACGATCACCTCCGCGCGTCCGGTCCAGAACGAGAGGCCGAGGACGAAGCCCACCGCGTCACGAGGGAGCGACACGCCTCCGAAGGTGACCTGATCCGCGTGGAGCGCCTCGACGCGGTACTCCTCGCGCTCCTCGACGACCCAGACGCCACGCTTCGGGTCCAGCTCGACGGCTTCGCCATCCCTCGTGAGGACGCGGGCGCTCATGCGTGGAACTTCGCGAGCCCCGTGCGGGTGAGCTGGTCGAGCATCGCTGCGAGCCGCTTCTCAGTGTGCGCGAGGCCGTGCTTCTTCGCGGCCATCATCGCGTCGGTGAGGGCCTTCCGCATGACGGTCGTGTCGTCGCCACGCACGCGGGGGAGCACCTTGCCGAAGACGGCCGCGTCGAGGAGTTCGAGGGGCGCCGCGCCCGTCTCTTCGATGCCTGCGAAGACGAACTCGATGACCTCGCGGGCGCTGCGGTACCCGAAGTGTCGACGCGCCGGGCGCAGCGCGTCGTGCATCGCACGCAGGACCTCGGCGATGAGCGGAAACGCCTCGTGGTCGTGGTCGAGCTTTTCGAAGAGAGCGTCGAGATCGACGTCCCACGACTCGAGCGTGAAGGCTCGATCGAGGACCTTGTCGCTGAAGGGGTGGGTCGTCTCGTCCATGTTCACGGTCCCGGCGACGAAGAGGTTCGACGGCCACGGCAGCGACGGGGGGACGCCGTCGATCTCCTCGTCCTCGTAGTGAATCGGGAGGTCTTCGCCCGTCTCCATCGCCGACAGGAACGGCGCGAAGTACCGCTCGACCGGCGCGAGGTTCATCTCGTCGAGCACCAGGAAATGCGGCTTGTCGGGCTCCTCGACGGCGTGGAGCAGGAGCGAGAGCACCGGGCCCGCGTGGAACGCGGCCTCAGCGCGCAGCGGGTTGACGTACCCGAGCAGCGCGGTCGGGTCGTGCCACTCAGGCGACACGGGGACGAGCGCGATGTGCCGCTCCGAAACGAGGTCGAGCAGGTCGCAGACCGCGCGCGCATACCGCAACACGATCTGCGTCTTGCCCGTGCCCGAGAGCCCCGTGAGCAGTACGAAGTGCTTCCGGTCGTGGGCGAGCCAGCCGGTGTGCAGCGCGCGAAGCTGCGCGGCGTCGACGACGAAGTCTTGCGCGGCGAG
>JBPOHC010001002.1:0-4922 GCA_052035985.1 Myxococcota bacterium
GCGACGCGGCGAGGGTACCCCATCGCGAGGTCGGTCACGCCGTCACCGTCGACGTCCATTCCGAACATCCCGGTCCGACGCCGAGCGAGGGCGTTCGCAAACTCCGTCGCGGCCGCGCGTGCCCCAGGCTCGCCGCCGGGATTTCCATAGGCGATGGCCGAGGAGCCATCAAATCTCATCACCGCAAAGTCTCCATAGCCATCCCCGTCCAGATCTCCGACCTCTGTCGCGTGATGATCCTCATTTCGGTAGGCTGGCAGCACGCGACTGTAGGTTGTGTGCGCCACGCTCGCTTGAAGGCCGATGGCGCTACCTGGATAGATCCAGACATTGGGGTGGACGACGTCTCCCGCCTCCGTAGCGCCGATAACGATCAGGTCGCCGAAACCGTCGCCGTCGAAATCGGTGATGGCGATCGCGCTGGCATAGTCCTCCCGCACCTCGTTGTCTCCAACCAGCAGCACCGACCGCTCACTGATGCGCCCGTCGCGCCGCCCGAGATGAACAGAGACAGCCCCAGGATCCGGTGCGGCGGAGGCGAGGGCGATGTCGGCCAATCCGTCGCCGTTCACATCGCCGATCGCTACGCGTCGCCCCAGCACATCGAGCTCCGAGGGAATCGTGATCGGGGCTTCCAGCAGGGTCGTGCGGCTCCCCGACATGACGTAGATTCCTGGAGTCGGGCCCGACATGACCTGGTCACGATCGGCCGTGCGGTACGCGATCGCGACGAGGTCATCGAGTCCGTCGCCGTTGAAGTCCTTCAACGGGCCCCAGGCCGAGTCGACGGGCGTATCACGGTGCCGGATCCCCACCGCCCAGGTGGCGCTCGTCCATGCGACGGTCCCGTCGGCACGAAGCCCCGACACATGCCAGAAGATCACTCCGGGGCGAAGAGTGTCCATCGGTCGCCACGCGCTCCCCGTCAGGTCAGCCTGCGTGATGCGGCGGGTGCACGCGCGGTCCTCGCACAGCTCGATCCGCGCGCGGGTGACGCCCTCGGGCAGCGCCCAGCGGAAGGTGGGGCGCTGCGTCATGGACCGAAGCCCCGAGAACGGCCGGAGCAGGCGTGGCCCGGATGCGGTCGTGGGAGGCGGCGACGCGACGCAGCGGCAGGCGCCGAAGTAGCTGAACTCCGTGCAGGGCTGAAGGCCCGAGCGCCCGTCGGGACAGACGCACTCGACGACGGATTGCGGGGTGCAGGACGGCACGTCGGCGAACACGCGAGGGATGTCGACACCCTGGGGGAAATCGACGCCCATCGCGTCGACGCTGTACCACGCGAAGATGTCGGGGATCCAGGTGTCCTTGAACGCGCTGCCATCATCATCGGGAGAATCGAGGGAGGGCGCGTCGAGGGCTGGGACGTCGAGGGCCGCGTCGGGCACGTCGACGGGCCCCTTTTCCGTGCACGAGGTGATCCCCGCGCCGATCGCGAAGATCAAGGCGAGAGGCCATGCCGCGTGCGTAGGGGGCCGTCGACGCATGAGGGGACCATTGCTCCGTTGTCGTCTCGCGGTCAAACGTTCAATGCGACTGCTGTCGGGGCATTCCTCGATGGTGTCGATGAACCCCGATGACAAGCGCGCAAACCACCTTGCCGGAAGTCAGCATGGCGATGCGTCACACAGCGCGCGTGCGGCGCACTTACGGGTACAGGGGGTGCGGCTCTTCTTCGTCCGTCGTCCGCCCGACGCCGGTGAATGAATTCACCGGCAGGGATGGGAAAGTCCGCGCGGAGCGGACTCATGATCCCGAGCCCGAAGGGCTTTCGCTTACATGCCGTTGAATTCATTCACCGGCGTGGGGACGCGGACGAAGAAGAGCCACACCCGGTACAAGGTCCGGTTTTCGTTGAAAGCAGGACAGACGAATTCGATTTCTTGAGAGCGTTCTTCAGTCACGTCGCGCACGTGCTCCGGGGGCCGCTGACACCCCGATGCCCCGACCGACACCCGGCGACCCCGCCCGAGGTTCACGTCGTCGGGGCGTCGAGTACGCCGCCCTCGCATCGACGACAACATTCTCTCGAAAATCGTCTGCACCGCCTCAAGACCGCGACCCATTCCGTCGCTCCTCTGGGGTGGGAGCCCGAAGGTTTCGGACGCCCCAACGGGAGATACGACATGGCTCGACACAACACGGCCTCGGCGGTTCTCGAAGTGCGCGCGAACACGGTCGCGCAGGGCTCCACGCACTCCGCGGAGCCCGCCAACGACGGCGCGGCGACGACGTACGATGCGAGCGTCGACAAACCGCGCTACGTGCTCACCACGGCGATCCGCAAACGGCTCCTCGCGCGGGCCATCGCGATGGGCCCGAGCGACGTGGTGGCGCTGCCGACCTACGCTCGCGAGCGCCTGGACCACGTCGCGGAGATCCAGAAGACCGCGTGGGGCGACCGCGATCGCATCGCCGAGCTCGTGCTCCGCGGCAAGGTCGTCACCGTCGAGCAGATCGACGAGATGGGCTACCGCGTCGAGTTCGCGCGCGAGGTCTTCGACGCCGCCATCGTCAACCGCGTGCACGACGCCGTCCGCGAGGCGAGCGCCGAGGCCGCCGCGGAGGCGAAGGGCGACGCGTCCGTCGAGCCCCTGAGCGACGACACGCTGCGAACGAGGATGAGCGCGCGCCGCGTGACGCTCTGTGACGCGCTCAAGCGCAATCTGCCCGCGGGGTCGAGCGCGATGGCCGACGTGCTGAGGATCCGCAAGGATCGACGACACCCCCGTCACGCGGAGAACAACCGCGTGCTGCTCGCGATCTTTCGCGACGCCGAGCTGGTGAAGTGGCTGCGCGCGCTGCCCAAGGGCGAGGGCGCCGCGCTCGATGACCTCCGCGCGCTCGAAGCGGAGCGCAAGCGCCGGGCGGAGCTTCCCGTGTCGACGGTGGATGCGCTGGGGATGCCGCTCGACCTCGCGGAGCGCGCCTTCTCGCTCGCCACGGAGTCGCTCGCCGACGTGCTCAACGCGGGGCGCTACCTCATCGACGGCGTCGCCGCGCGCAAGGGCGACTACCCCGGCTTTCGCCCGCCGCGACGCGCGAAGAAGGCCGTCGCGACGCCTGCTCCCGTGAAGCCCGTCACGGGCTGATCACCAACGCTGCGCGAGCACCCGTCTCCTCCCTCGCCCAGAGCGACGCGAGGTCGAGCTCGATCGCGTCGAAGGGCTCGGCGCGCACCTTCTCGTCGCCCTCCCAGGTGTCCACGAGCGTGTAGCGATCGTTCCGCTTCGTCCGACGCGCAACCTTTCTCCCGCGCGGCCCGAGAACGCCTGCATGCGCGTTCCCGACACGCCCGCGACGCCGGACTCACCTGACCATCGCGACGATGTCGATCTCGCGCTGCGGCACGTGACACACCGCTTCCCCGACGAGCTAGCGCGCGCGTTGCTGCCAGACGCCACGTCGCTCACGGGCTTCGCCTGGCACGACACGCAGGTGACGGCGCGCGAGCGTCGCATGGACAAGAACCTCTACGTGGTGGCCGACGGCGTGCCGCGCATCGAGCACGTCGAGTGGCAGCTCCGATGGATGCCGCGGATGCTGCTGCGCACGTACGAGTATCACTGCCTCGCGACGCTCGGGCTGCACGGGGCGGCGAAGCGCGGTGAGCGCGTGCCTCGCGTGCGGAGCACGGTGGTGCTGCTGAGCGGCCGACGCGCGGCGCCGTGGCCTGCGCATCGGAGCTTCCGCACGACGCCCGCGGGCGAGCGCTTCTCGGGGCTGCGGGTGCACATCGACGCCGTGTACCAACGCACGCTCGCGGAGCTCTCGTCGCGGGCCTCGCCGCTGTGGATGGTGTTCGCGCCGCTCGCGGTCGACGCCACGCGTGAGAACCTGCCCGCGGTGGTGCGCGCGCTCAAGGACCGTACGGCCCGCGCGCGTTTCGAAGAGCTCGCGGTGGCCATGACCGTGCTGGCCGACGCCGACGGTCGCGCCCGTGGACTGCGCGAAGTCATCGCTGCACAATTGCCCGAGGAGCTGGTGATGCAGAGCTGGGTCTACACGCAAGGCAAGCAGAAGGGGATCGAGGAGGGCGTCGAGAAGGGCCTGCGCCAGTCCATCGAGCTGGCGCTTACGGCGCGTGGCTTGCGTTTGACTGCGGCGCGACGGGCACAGCTCGACGCCGAGCGCCGCCCCGAGGTGCTTCAGATGTGGCTCACGCGAGCGGTCACCGCTGCGCGCACCGCCGACGTGTTCGCCGATCGCTGAGCGCTCCGCGCTCGAGTGCGGAGCAGATGGATGCGATGGGCGGAGCTTCTGGTGTTGACGCTCGCTACCCGAGGCTTCCGTCCGCCGCGACGCGCGAAGAAGGCCGTCGCGACGCCACGCTCCCGTGAAGCCCGTCACGGGCTGATCGCTGCGGGATCACCCTCCGCAATGCGTGGATCGCTCCCGCCCTGCGCGCGCTCGTGCGATGCCTGGCGGGTACACGATGTCCACCTCGACGGCACTCGATGACGCGTGCGCTGCGCCCGGAGTTCGCTCGGCGCTGATGGAACGGCTGCGGGCCGAGGACACGACGCAAGAGCGCTCCATTACGGCGAGGGAGCGCGCCTCGCGAGCGCTTGCGCTCGGGCGCTCGTTGGCCGCGCTTCAGGCACGCGTGCAGCGCGTCGCGACGAACGCGCCGTGAGCCACACGCGCTGACCGATGCGCTCGCGCGCGTCGAGGGTTGGCACGACTGTCTTGGATCGATGTGGGCGGAGCACCGGGCAGGAACCGGCGGCCGTCAGGACGCCGGGGCGTCGCGTTGAGATCGCTCCCCGGCGTCGTGACCGCCGCCGGTCCTTTGAGGCGATCGTGGCTCAGGAACCGGCGGCCGTCAGGACGCCGGGCGTCGCGTTGTGATCGCTCCCGGCGTCGTGACCGCCGCCGGTCCTTTGAGGCGATCACCCACTCCCCTGGCACATACACCGCTC
>JBPOHC010000530.1:0-3417 GCA_052035985.1 Myxococcota bacterium
ACGCATCGTCCAAGTCGGTCGCGTGCCGCGATCTCTCCCCTCGGTTACTCGGGCACCGGGCCTGCCGCGGCCATCGCGGCCTTCGCGCAGCGCCTGGTCGATCGTTTCCGCACGTGGTACGCCGCCCGCCGCGCCTCCGGCACGGTACCCGCGCGCGGCCCCTCCCTCATCGCGAGCGGGCCAGTGTCGGTGTCCTCACCGCTACCCGCGGTCGCGCAGTACACGCGCGTCGAGATGCCGCCGGGTATGACGATGACGTCACTGCCCTCCACTGCGGTCGAGACCGATCGCGTCGCGCCCTCGACCTACTCGACCCCGATCAGCGTCGGCGTCGCGCCCTCGACCGGCGTCGCGCCGAGCGTCTCGGTCCCACGTCCGCCGCCGATGCCCGTCGCACCTGCGACACCCGCACCTGACCCCGTCGTCTATGTTTCGGTCGAGCCGATCTACTCGACGATCCGCAAAACGCGCCTGACGCCGCAGAACGCGCAGGAGTTCTGATGCCGTCGGTCATGACCATCGCGGGCGCCGCTATCTCGGAGCAGCGCGCGAAGAAGCAGAAACCGACCCGCTGCAAGTGGGTCAAGAACCCTCGAACGCGTCGAGAGCAGAGGCTCTGCTACCTCGGTTGCACAAAGAAGCGCCCCACTGGTTGGGCTTTCGTCAAAGGAGCACGAAGATGAGCAAGTACAACGACAGTGACGACCTTGGCGAGACGCCCAGCGTCGACCTCTTCGGGCTCAACGAGTTCGGGGAGGTAACCGGTGCGCGCGAACTGTGGGGATGCGCCCTCGGCGCGACCGTCTCCACGGGCGTCGCCATCGGGGCGCGCGCGCTGGGCGGGGCCACCATGAAGCGCTACTCCGAGTTGATCGGCCTGGGCGCGGGCGTCGCGGTGAGCGGCGCCATGATCGCGATGCCCAGCACACGGGCCGCCGGGTGGACCTCGCTGGTGACGTCGTTCATCGGCAACGGGTTCCGCGCGATCGAGCAGATCTTCATGTCGTCGTCGCCCGATGTCTCCGGCGTCGTCATGGAGCGTCTCGACCGCTACGGCAACGGCAGCGCGGAGCCCCTCGGCGCGACCGTCCTCGAGCCTCTCGCGGGTGCTCAGGTCGGCGCCATCAACCCGCCCGTGGATCGCCGCCTGAACAGCGGGCTGCCGGCGCACGCTGGCTACGCCTACGCGGCCGGCGGTCCGCCGATGTCGGGTCTCGCCGGGCACTACGGCTCCACCATGTTCGGCCCCGGCGGGCGCTAGTCGCTCGTTCTCCATCCTCTCCTCATCCTCCTCGTTTCAAGGATTCTTCCAATGACCAGTAACACCGAAGGTACCACCGTCATCACGCTCGCCAACGGGGACAAGGTCGCGATCGCCGACTGGGTCGACGACCGCCTCTACGGTTCGGCGCAGCTCTCCCACGGCCAGACGGGCATCGTCGAGGCCTTCTCGAACGGACCCTCCCAGGCCATCCCCGGCGGCGCGCGCGCGCAGCTCAGCGCCGACACCAACGTGCCGCGCAACGGCGACTCCGGTCTCCCTGCGGGGCACGAGATGCTGATCTACGGCATCGGCATCCGCTTCGTCCGCGCGGTGTGTCCGCCCACGGGCGCGGCGCAGCCGGTGCAGGCAGACGGCAACGGCGCGCTCAGCGACTTCGTCACGGCGCGCACCATGTTCGCCATCGATCGCGTGACGCACTTCTCGTTCACTCGGGCGGGCAAGGCCTACGCGAGCGGCACGCCGCTGAACTTCCCGCCGGGCTCCGGTCTCAGCGGGCTGGCGACTTCGAGCAACCTCGAGGTCATCAACAACGGCGTGGCGGATCCGCGCGGGCGCGCCGCGCTGGTGCTGCCCATCCACCTCAAGCCGAACGAGGCCTTCAAGGGGATCTTCAACCCGGGTTCTGCGCTGCACATCCAGCAGGCGCCCCCGTCGGGAAGCGTCAACCTGTCCTTCGTCGACGTGAAGGTGGAGCTGTACGGCCTGGTCAAGCGCCCGGTGCAGTAAGCGCGCACGCTCATCGACGCCTCGTGAGTGGGGGACTCGGAGGAGGCTCGGTGGCCTCGTCGAGTCCCCCTCTGCGTTTGTAAGGAGGAAGATCACATGGACAAGCTACCTGTTAGTTTCGCCGGCAGGGCGATCCTCAGTCGTGCGCCCTACACGATGCCCGGTACCGTCGTCATCGACGCCAACGCCCCTGGGTACCAGTTCCCGTCCGGCGTGTTCACCCACGGCACTACCAAACCGTTCGAGATCCACCGCGTGGTGCCCTACGTCGTCGCGCTCGACAGCAACGGAGTCCCGTACGCATCGCAACCCCCGCAGGACTTCCTGCGAGCGCTGACGCAGGTCTCGATCTTGGCGTACAACATCAACGAGCAACTCACCAAGAGCGCCCAGGACCTGATCACGCTGGTCAACGCGCAGACGGGTGCGTGGGAACTGGACAGCCCGTTCAACCTGATCCTGGGCGAGGGACTCCAGGTCTCCGTGACGAACCGAGCGACCACCGCCATCATCGGCGGGGCCTACGCGAAGTCGCAGGTGAGCCTGACCTTCCAGGGGTCGCTCCTCCACCTCGATCCGAGTCGGTGATCCGTGCGACCCACGCAACTGCGATCCTACGGCCTGCCCGTCGTTGGCGCCGCAACGGCGGCCCCGATGACGATCGCGACGGCGGGCGATCACGCCACGCGCGTGCTCGTCCGCAACACCTCGGCGACGGCCGCGCTGCTCGCCATCAGTTACAGCGACGTCAGCGCGCTGTCCGCCGCGATGTACCGCCTCCCAGGCGGTGCTGTGGACGCCCTCATCATCGCGCCCGACCAGCAGGTCTTCGCGATGGGTGAGGGCGTCGGTTGCCAGGTCTCGGTGGCCGTCAGCGAGGCCTTTCCCGTCGAGATCCAGAGGTAGGCGCCGTGCAGGCGTCGGTGACGCGCCGCTTCGTCGTGCCTCCGTACGGGCGCTTCCCGCTGCCCGTCGTGACGCCGTCGCCGTCCGTGATCCGCGTCCTCGTGCGCAACGAGGGGACCGGTGGGAACGAGGACGCGGCGGGCGCGCTGCCTGCTCCCCTCTACCCGTTCAACTTCCTCGGTCCGCCCCTGACGTTTCCGTCGACGGCTGCTCAGTCGTGCTTGTTGTCCATCGAGTACAACGACCCGTACTCGTCGCCGGGAACCTGCTACGTGCTGCCTGACGGCGCGAGCGACGTCATCGTGCTGGCGCCGCACCAGGCGCTCTACGCCGTCAGCGGGACGGGCGACGTCGTCTCGATCTCCGTCCAGTTGATCCACAGCACGTCGATCGACTAGCAGTTCCGCTTTGATCGCGTGCGCGATCTGCGATATGGTGGGGTGTGTTTGGTCGGCCAAAAGTCAAGCCTCAACCTGCCTCTTGCTGCACGCGTCCGATCC
>JBPOHC010000319.1:0-1765 GCA_052035985.1 Myxococcota bacterium
CGCGGGCCTTCTTCGACGCGTTCATCAGCGACGACGCGAAGCGCAGGTTGGTCCACTCGTAGAGCAGTCCGCGGTGGTCGCGCTGGCTGCGAAAGTGATCGACCGTCCCGTCCGCGACGAACATCGCGGAGTAGCCGCAACGTCGCTCGAAGCCCTTGCGAAGCTGGGGTAGAAACTCGATCCAGTACGGGCGCGGCTCCGTCGCGCTGGGGTGTTCCGCGAGCCACGCGTTGCCCCGTTGGCGTACCCGCGCGTCGAACCCCGACGGCTCGGGAACCTTCGCGACCGGAATCACGCGACCGCCCCGCTCCGCACCAGCCAGCGCGGCCAGAAATGGTCGTGATCGGGGAGCGACCGACGAAGCGCCTCGTCGATGGCCTCGCGCGTGTCGAGGGGGGCGGTCCACGGTTCGCCGCGCATGAACGCCTCGGCCGCTTCGATCGCCTGCTCGGCCTCGATGGAGCGCGCCTGACGGAGCCCGAAGGCATCGGAGACGAGCCAGTTCACCGCGTCGCCCTGCGGCGACCAGGGGAGCTCGCTCAGCGCCGCGACGAGCCCGCGGTCGGTGTGCGACTCCTCGATGTGAAAGATCACGTCGCGCTCGGTGTCGAAGACCGGTTCGAGCGCCGCGAGCGTCAGCGGCGCGTGCGTCGTCGCGAGGATCTGCACGCGCGGCGCGCCCGGAAGCACCTCGACCGCCGCGAGCAAGGCCGGGAGGATTCGCCGCTGCCACCGCGGGTGCAGGTGGTTCTCGACCTCATCGAGGAGCAGGACGATCTCCTTCGCGGGTGCCTCGCCGCGGAGCTTCGCGGCTTCGAGGTGCTCGTGCCACGACCACACGAGGAGGTACGCGAGGCCCACGATGCGCCGCACCGCCGACGACGTGTGGATCAGCGGCGTCGTGCCGTACGGAAAGGCCAGCGTCGGGAACTCCTTCGCGTCGTCGACGAAGACGCGCATCGGACGCCCCGGACGGAGCGGCGCGGCGGGGTCTTCGGAGAGCGCGGTGAGCACCGCTTCGAGCACGGCGAAGCGGCCCGACTCGTCGGGCGCCTCGCGCTGCCACGACACCCAGTCGCGAATGAGCCCGTTGGAGACCGTGCGGCCCTGGTGCTCCAACCCCTGCCACAGCGCATCGGACGAGAACCTCGTGACGCCCAGCGCCTCGGCGCGATACCCGTGCGTGGCGGGGTCCTCGACCCATCGCACGTGACGTAGCGGGTCCCACGCGGCGAAGCTCCCGTCGGCCAGCGCGATGAGCGTCGGCGCCTCGTGGACCTCGTCGTAGCGAGGCTCTCCCCACGACTGCGACAGGCGATTGAAACGGGCCGGTGACCATCGCACCGACGACGCGAGCATCGCGTTGTGGGGGTGCGTTGTCGTGGTGGCGCGCCAGTCGACGCTCGCGCGCTCCTGCTGCTCGGGGCGCGGCCAGGCGGGTGAGGCGGCCCACGTGTGCGTGAGGGCCCACCACGCGAGTTCGAGGACGAAGCTCTTGCCGAGGCCGTTGTCGCCGGTGACGACGTTCAGCCGGGGCCGGAGGCGCAGCTCCGCGTGTGCGAGGGGACCGACGTCGTGGAGCGTGAGCGTCTGGAGCATGGGAGCGGCGGCGACGATACTCGAACGAGGAGCGCCGTCACACGCCGCGAGGGGCCGCGCGGTGGACGCCGCGCATAAGTTGGCGAACTCCAACTCCGCCTGGGGCCCTGCAATCATGGGCATTGAAGCCTGGCTCCGCGGATAACCATCACGCGCGTATATCCGA
>JBPOHC010000040.1:0-14683 GCA_052035985.1 Myxococcota bacterium
CCGCGGGTCGCACCGTGCTCGATGGCCTCGCGCATCGCGCGCAGGTTCCGTGGTCTCGCTCACCGGGCGTCCACGTCGTCAGGGTCACCGTGGAGCTGCACGCCTCGAACGAGCTCGCCGACAGCCAGACGATCGCGGTGTCGCTCCCGACGGGCGCCTCATGGATCGACGACGGCGGGATGGACGGCACGACGGCGCTCTACAACCCTCCGCGGGGCCGCACCGCGCCGAGGGAGATCGTGGGCTGGTGCGACGTGAGCGGCTGCACCGCGGGGTCGCTCACCGACGCGTGGCAGTTCACCGTGACGCCGACGTCGAAGGGCGCGGGCTTGAAGCGGGCGACGATCACCGAGGTGCCGCTCGCTGCGTTCGAGCCGGGCACCGGCGAGCCCTGCCTCGACGCGGCCGCGATCCGCTCCGGGCGCCTGGTCACCGACGACTGGACGCAGCGCGTGTACACCTGCCTCGACGCGGCGCGCGCGGGGTACCGCCAGCACTGGCTTCTGTCGGGCTTGGAGAGCGACGACGCGACCGGCGCCGCGACCACGCCCCACTGGTCGCGCGAGGCGGCGACGTCGGGCGCGCTCGACTGGCTCGCGACGTCGGGGAGCTCCGATCCGAGCTGGTACCTCACGCCGAGGATGCTGTACGGCGCCGCCGTCTCGGGGACGTGGCAGTCGCGCGTGCGCTACCGCGTCTCGAACGGGACCGCGTGCGAGCTCACGCTCTCGGCCGAGGCGGGGACGATCACGGCGGGCGCGTGGGTCGGCGCAGGGTCCGGGGTCGTGACGCACACGATCACCCTGCCCGGGACGTCGGGCGCGTGGGCATGGCTCGACCAGGCCGTCACGCTCCCCGTCGACGGGCCGATGGTGCGGCTCACGGTCGCCGCCAAGGGCCCGGGCGTCGGTCAGCTCCTCAGCCTCTCCGCGCTCGGTCTCATCGAGAACGAGCTCTAGCCTCACCACGCCTCACCACGCCTCGCCACGTCGACGTCGACGGATCGCGCGCGGCTCTTGTCCCACGGTCGCCATGCACCCTCACACCCCCGTCAGCCTCGATGCCTCTCACGCCGTCGCGCTCCTCGGCTCCACGGGCCTCGGCGCGCTGGTCGCGGACCGTCTCGTCGCGGCGCTGATCGCGTTCCTCTTCTCGATCCTCGCGATGGCCGTCGCCGAGATCGCGCGGCCGTGGTTCGCGCGCTGGGCCCGACGGTTCGCCCCGCCCCCTGAGCCCCAGGGCGCCCCCGAGCTCGCCGCTCGGCCGACCGTCGCCCCGCCCCCGCCGCCCGCTCCCTGACTCGCGCTCGAGCGCGACCTCCCCATCACCACCGTCCCCTCAGCACCGCGCGCTTCGGCGCGCAGGAAGGCTCACGTCCATGCGTTTCCTCATGCTCTTCATCGCCCTCTTCGCCTCCATGTCTGTCATCGGGTGCGCCGGCACCTCCGCGAGCTCGGCCGCGGCCGCCACGGGCGAGGCCCTCTCCGTCGTGCGAGAGGTCCGCGAGCGCGTCTGCGACCCCGTGGTCGACCTCCTGGTGGGACCGCTGCAGAGCCGCCCGTGTCACTGTGATCGCCCCGCGTCGTCGGGAGGATCGGCGCCGCCGACGACGCCCCCGCCCGCGCCTCCGAGCGCCCCCGCTGCGCCCGCTCCCTCGCCGGTGCCCACGGTCGCACCCGCCCCGCCCGCGACGCCTCCCACGGGCCCCGCGAAGGGCAGCGGGAGGCGATCGTGAGCGACCGCTCCTGGCGCGCCGGGCTCCCGTCGACGTACGCGGACGAGAAGCTCCCGAAGCTCCGCGACCGCTGGGGCCGCGCCCTCGGCAGAGAGCTCCGGCGACAGATCCCGATCGCGTGGCCTCGTGTGCCGGCGACCGCGATGCTGGGCTTCACGGGGTTCGCCAACCGTGACGAGAACACCACCGAGGCCGCGGACCCGGCGCGTCGCCCTCGCTTCCACGAGCTCGGCTACTTCCAAACGGAGGGCGGACCCGCGACGGGCCCCGCGCCGAACCCCGACCCGAGGGCGCCCTACAGCGCGTGGGGCAAGCTCGCGGGCTCCGAGCTCGTCGTGTCGCTCCTCGGCCGAGCGGCGACGCTCGCGCCCGGCGCGTGGCGCGGCGAGGACGGCGTGCCTGACCAGGTGGCCGTCGGCCTCGCGAACCTGCGTCGCCATCTCGCGAACGCACGGGCGAAGATCCCCGCGGACATTCACCCGCTCGACCCCGCGTCGACGTGGGCAGTGATGCTCGCGTTCACCGCGTTCTCGCGCGGCGCGGGGCAGCTCTCGGCCGTGCTCGAGCGCTACGCTGGGGCGCTCTCGGGGGTGCCCGAGCGCTACCGCTGGCGCGCGTGGGAGGGCCTCGTGGTCGATGACATCTACGCAGGGCGCGAGTGCATCGGCACGCGGCCCGGCCGCGGGGGAGCCGCCTACGCGATCATGCGCACGCGGCAGAAGCACGAGTGCGGACGCGCCGCGGCCGTCGCCCTCGGTCTCGTCGACGAGGCCGCGTGGTACCTCGCGCCCGACGCGCGCCTCGATGAGCAGCTCGCGCGCGTCGCGTACGGCTGACCCGCCTCGACACCCGCCACTTCACGGCAGACCCCGTCGGAGGTAGTCTCGCCTCAGCACCACGTCACGGTTGCTGGCTCGAATAGATAGCGCCCGCGGGCGCGGTACGGAGGGTCGCCAGAAGCGCGACCAGCAAGGGCCCCGGGGGAGACCTCGGGGCCTTTGTCTATTTCGAACTGCGTTTCGCGAGGTACCCCTGTAGCGCCTGCTCGAGCACGTCGGAGTACTCCTCGCCCGTGCGGGTGCAGTAGGCGACCAGTGCGGCGCGGGCGTCGGCGCTCAGGTACACCGTCATGCGGGCGCGTGCGGGGCCGCGCTTTCGCTCGGAGATGATGCTCGCGCCGGGCGTCTTGGAGACGTCTCGCAGACGTTTCGTAGACGTCTTGGAGACGTCTGGCAGACGCTCCGCGGACGTCTCGTGGACGCTCGCCGGACGCTCGTCAGACGCCAGCGGAACGCCTCGGATGTACGCCTCGCGCGGTGTCAGCGGAGGCGGGTCGCGCAGCACGACGGGGGTTCTAGGCGCCACGGTGCTCCTCGTGGTCGACGTCGCCCGTGACCAGGCGCTCGAGCTCGGTGCAGAGGCGACGGATCTCCTGCGCAGTTTCGCTCTTCGGGCGGAACGTCGTCGGCCCGCGGCCCGCGTTGGCGGCCTCGGGGTAGACCACCGAGAAGCTCAGCTCCGTGTCGAGCGCGGGGAGCGGAGACCCCGCGAGGGTGTTGCGGATCTCGCGGCCCATGAGGGTGCCCCGCTGGCGTCGCGTGACGAGGGAGCGGGCGACGAGCTCGGCGTGGATCACGCGGGCGCTCGCGACCATACGTCCGGCGGCACCGAGCGCCCACCCGTCGAACGGGCCCGGCCCGCACGGGAAGATCGCGAGGTCGGCGACGAGCAGCACCGACCGCTGCACCTCGTCGATGCGACCGGGGCAGTCAACCACCGTCACGTCGAAGCCGCGGGCGAGCGCGGGGAGCTGGTCGTCGCGATCGAGCCCGACGCCCATCGAGACCACCACGGGCCCGGCGACGCCCGCCTCGGCCGCGATCATGCCCCAGGTGCGAGCGGAGCCCTGGATCTCGTCGGTGTCGACCAGCAGCACCCGCCGCCCACGCGCGTGCCATTCGACGGCCGTCGACACGGCGCACGTGGTCTTCCCGACGCCGCCTTTCTGACCTGCGAACGCGACGATCACGGCAGACCTCCCGAAGCGCTCCACACGGCGGCAACGAGCCCAACGGCTGCGAGCGCGGTGGCGAGGGCGATCTCCCACCAGGTCGCGCGCGGATCCGGCGGCGGCTCGGGGAGTCGGCGGTAGGGGGTGTTCCCCTGCCCCGAGGCGCGATTCGCGGACTTTTGGAACCGGGTACATACGGTACGCGACACGGTACGCGGCCCCGCGTCGACGCTTGAATTCGTGGTGTTCTGCACGACAGAACAGCGGTCTTTTAATCCGTAGGTCCTGGGTTCGATCCCCAGACGACCCACCGCGAGAAGCCTATTTTTCAGCGGTTTCATCGTTCCTCATTGCGGTTGGTGTTCGGTCGATCACGCTGGAATTCGGTGCGTACGGTACGCGGTACGGTACGCACCCCCTCACCTGCGGCCGCGCTCGAGCGGGATCACCGTCGCCGTCTCGGCCGACATGACGGCCAGCACCCCGAGGGCGGCGATCGGCGTCTCGGCGTCGCTGCGGTACCTGCCCACGTACCTCTCGGTGGTGGTCACGTCGCGGTGACCGAGGAGCGAGCGCACCCGGTCGAGGCCCACGCCCGCGCGCACCGTCGCCGTCGCGAACGTGCGCCTCGCGTCGTGCATCGAGGGCGGCTCCCCAGCGAGCTCGGCCCGGGCCCACGCCGCGGCGATCCGCTCGTTGACCCAGTGCTCGCCCAAGACGAGCTTCACCCCGTTGAGACCGACGGCGCCGTCGCGCCAGCGGATCATCTCGCGGAGCGCGTCGGCCGTGCCCTTCGACACGGGCACCGTGCGCTCATGCCAGCTCTTCGGAGACCAGTCGCCGTGCGCGGCGATGATGACGGCCTGCGCACGCACGTCGGCCACGCGCTGGTGGCGCAACTCGTCGAACCTCATCCCCGTCTCGACGGCGGCGCCCACCAGGAGAGCGATCCCGCGGACATTCGCTGTGTGGCGCGTGCGAGCGTGGCCGGTCTTCGCCGTCGCGAGGCGCCCTTCGAGCGGCTCGGCGAGCAGCTCGGCGACCACGCGCCGCCACTCCTCGGGCGAGGGCACGATCGGGTGAGAGTCTCGCGTCACCTCGCGGAGCCTACCCGTCCGCACGAAGGCGTTGGTCGGACAGAGCGGCGGCTCGCGCGTTGCGGCCCAGCGAAAGCACACGCGCGCCGCGAGCAGCGCGCGGTTGATGCTCGCGTTCTGCAGCTTCTTTTTCTGCCGCGCCGCGATCCACTTCGACACCAGCTCGTCCGTGATCTTCGACGGGAGCGTGACGCCCTCCGTCGCGAGCCAGTCCCCGAGCGCGTCGAGGCGCAGGGCCATCGAGCCCCACGTGCGCGGCTTGTAGCGGGCTCGCTGCTCACGCCCGAAGGCCGCGATCACTTCGTCGATCGTCGCCTCGGCTTGAGGCCCAGCGCTTCGCGTCGTGAGGCTGCCGTCTGCGAAGCGCTCGCACGCGATCCGGTGCGCCTCGGCCGACGAGGCGTCGGCGCAGGAGATGCCGAGGGCGACGCGTCCGCGGCCTGGGACGTTGCACCACCACCAGTCAGCGCCCGAGGCCATCGCGCGGGCGTAGACGCGGAGGGCGCCTCGGACTCGTCGCTGCTTTCGTTTGCGAGCCATCGCAGAACCTCTTCCCTCAGCACACGGTACGTGGCCCGCGCCCCCTCACCTACGTTGCGCGCCCGGAGGGCCCCCTTTCGAATCGCGATGGTCACCGTCTCGCGGTGCACCCGCGCGAAGGCTGCGACCTCCTCAACCGTCGCGACGGCCGGGAGCTCCATCAGCGGGGGCGTCGACGGGCGCCTCGATGCCCCGGTCTCGGCCGAGAGCTCCGAGCCGTCGTTCGCAGGCGTCGGCAGCTCCACGGTCACGACTCCCGCCCCCACGGACACGTGAGCAGCTCGTCGCAGGGATGGTCGACACGGAACGCGTAGTCCACCCCAGCGCGAAGCTCCTCGGGCAGCGCGAGCCACTCTGCGTCAATGCGCTGCGCGGCGCGCGCGTCCGACCAGTCGAGCGGTCGACCTGGCGGCGAGCGACGGAGCATCCGGGCGTTCGCTCGGTGGAGGTCGCGCCGCAGTTCGAGCGCGGCTTCGAACGTGACCTCGACGGGCGCGGCTTCGGCATGATTCCGCAACTCGTTGAAATCACTATCGACGTCGGGCGCGATGAGGGTCACTTGAGCTCCCCGCGCGTGCGACGGTGGGCCCGGTCGCGGTCGGTCTCGGCCGACAGCGACGCGGCGATCTGGTCGTGGAGGAGCACGACGCGCAGGAGCGGCGGGAGCCGCGTGGTGCGGACGGCGGGGCGGCGGCTCAAGTTCGCCTCCCGCGCTCGGTGTAGGCGACCTCGACGCCGTTGATGAGGTGCGTGATCCCGCGTCGACGCTTCGGCGCGCTGCGCTCGAGCGCGCGCAGCTCCTCAGGAAAGGGGACCGATCCGACGAAAGTCTCGGCCGTGGTCCCGATGCGCAGGTACAGCGCGACGTGGTCCCCCGGCGCCTCGATCAGCGCCTGCGCACACACGGGGCATTCGAGGGCGACGCGCCGGATGACCTCAGGCAGCTCGCGCGCGAGGGAGACGGGGAAGCTCGGATCGCACTCGGCCTCGGCGCGCTCGATCCCGGGCAGCCCCTCGCCCGGACCGTAGAACCACCGCGCGTTGCGCACGTCGGTGAACACGATGCAGCCGGTACCGGGGCCGCCGCCGCGCTCTGCCATCGCGCGCAGGATCGACGCCAGCTCGTCGTTGCTGCTGTAGACCATCGCGGCGAGGTCCGGGTCCGTCGTGGCGGTGACGTGCTCGCAGGTGGGGCGGCTCACGCTGCACCCCCGGGCGCGGTGGTGTGGGCGGGTACCAGGTCAACGACTGCAACCCAGGCATCCGTGACCACGACGACGTCGAAGGACTCCGCGCCGCTGGTCGCGCCGAGGCCCACCATGTCTGCGGCCTCGGGTTCGTCGAGGGCGCGGAGGCGCGCAGCGGTGTCCTGTCGAGGCGCCATCGCCACCGCGTAGGGCGACTGTCCCAGATGCTCCGGAGCGACGCGCAGGATGCCCGCGCGCGTCCCAGCGAGCACGACGGAGGGCTGCATGGATGCGAGCCCCGAGGACGCCCACGAGCGGCGCAGGAGATGAATCGCGGGCTCCAGCTTGTCGAGGAGCTCGTTGAGCTCGCGAGGATCGGGGCCGCTCACGCTGCACCGTCCTTCGCGACGATGCTCACCGCGTCGCCCACGAACGCTCTCACCACCGCGCCGGGCAGCATCACCACGATCTGCACCCGCCCCGCGCGCTCCTGGCGCCACCAGCGCACCGCGAGGCTCGCGAGGGGATGACCCTGCGCGGCGAGGCGCGGCACGATCATGTCGCGCGGGCAGACCTGCCCGAGACTCTCACCCTGAAACCCCTCGCGGACGCCCGTGAGCTTCGTGACGAGCGACTGCTCGCCGATGACGACGACCCAGTGACCAGGCGCGCGCGCAGCCAGCTCCATCGCGGCGAGTGCCGAGGGCGTGCGACCGTGGACGGCGATGGCGTTGCGCGCCCGAGAGAGCGTGTGGAAGTCCGTCTTGTCGTCGATGAGGAGCTCGATCACGACAGACCTCCCCTCGCGAGCACGTCGACGCGGGCGAGGCCCCCGCCGCGCGCGCGGTCGAAGCGGACGTGGTGCACCTCGGCGCCGAGGACGCCCTGCACCTGCGCGCGGACGATGACCTCGGCGCCCTCGTCGAGCATCGCCGCGATCGCGAGCTCGGCGCCGCGCGCGTCGCGCAGGGCGAGCTCGGCCGAGTCGTGGCGCGTCGTGCGTCCGAGGGCGCGCGACACGACCTGGACGACGTAGCAGCGGTCATGGCGAGCGCGCTCTGCGGCGACCGCACGGGCGCGTGCGACACCGCGGAGCGAGAGGGCCTCGGCGAGCGCCACCAGGAGCGGCGTCGGCCGAGAGCGGTTGGTGCGTGCGGCCATCACCGGGCGCCTCCTTCGTTCTCGACGAGGTGCATCACCACCGCGATGCGCGCGACGCGCGACCCGGGCGCGAGCTTGAGCGCCTGCCGAACTCCCAAACGAACGGCTTCGGCAACGTCCGCCTTCTCGACGTCGAGGCCCTTGCCGGGCGTCTCGTCGAAAGAGAACTGCGCGAGGGTGGCCCCCTCCGGCGCGCGCGGCGCCTCCTCGATGGCCTCCGCGAGATCGCGCAGCGCCTCGCTGAGATTCGACGCGTCGCTGCCCGCGACCCTGCGGAGGATCTCGATCAGCGGCCGCTTCGGACAGGTGAGGTCGGTGCAGATGTGGAGCTTCACGCGTCACCCCCAGGCGCAGACGTGAGAGCACCAGGCGCTTCGAGCACCGTTGCGCGGACGCGCATCACGCACACGTGCGTTCCCGTGGCGACGACGAGCACATGCAGCTCGCCCGCGCTCTCGGCGTGCCGATTCGCGACGCGCGTCGCGGCGGGGAGCATGCCCCGCTGGATGAGCGCGATGCACACCGCAGCGAGCGGTGCGCCCACGCAGATCTCCGTCTGGCCGAGCGCGCGGGCTTCGTCGAGCGTGCGCTGCGAGGCGTCGCCGGTGAACAGGGACCCGATCACGTCGACAGGGCCGACGACCAGCACGGCACCGGGCTCCGACATGCGCGCGATCGCGTGAATGTCTTCGCGCATGCGGTCGAGCAGGGCAGCGACCTCGGCGCCTTGCGCCGTCTGCCAGCCGTCACCGACGTGCGCCTGGAGGATCGTAGGATCATCCACGGGGCACCTCGCGGTCAGTGGTCGGGCGGATCACCAGCGACGCGCAGGTCGAGCAGATCCACGGGCTCTGCGGAGGGCGCGTCGACCACGAGCAGCCGCCGTAGCAGGCGAGCTCCTCGACGCACCCGCAGCCGATGCAGCGGGGCGCGGCGACGTCGAGGTCGAGCACGCGGACGCCGCGAGGCTCCCATCGCGCGGCGAGCGAGCGGAGGTGCTCGTGGACGTCGGAGCCCGTGACGCAGGTCGTCCACGTCGTCGTGCGCTCGGAGGTCCACGAGATCGCGCGCGGGGGACGCAGCGTCGTCTCGGGCACCCGTCGCGCCTCGGCGACGAGCTCCGGCGTCATGCACCAATCCCAGGTCGCGACGATGACGACGCGCTGCGGCGTCGTGGTGATGGCGGGCGCGGCGGCGGCGATGAGGGAGTCCATCTCAGCCCACCTCCCCGACGGTCATCGTCTGCCACACGGGCGCCGCGGCGCGCTCCACGGCCGACACACCGTCGGGCGCAAGCGGGAGCGAGACCCGCAGTCCGATGGGCGCACCGGGCTCGGAGCTCTCGACGGTGACGATCCATCCGTGGCCGTCGATCACCAGCTCGGGCTCACCGATCGGGTCGGGCCTCGGGTACGCGTACACCTGCGCGGTCATGTCGACGCCGCGCGTCTCCAGCACCGCGATGGCCTCCAGCACCGCCCCGGCCTCGACCCTGATCGCCCACGTCTCGCCCTCGGCGCCGTCGACCGCGAGACGGAGCAGCTCGGTGCCGTCGATCGAGCGCGCGAACGCCGCGAGGGCCTGCGTGGTCACCGTCGCCATCGCCTCGGGGTGATCGTGGGAGAGCAGCTCCACCTGTGAGGGGGCGTTGACGTAGACGTCGCCCCGCGCGAACGCCTGGAGGTCGCGCTCTCCCGCGAGCAGGAACACCGTGCTGCGCGAGAGTTCGACGCCGATCCACGTCCCGATCACGGACGGGTGCGTGACGAGATACCAGTACGCCTCGGACGCGAGCGCGCGCAGCACGTCGGGGACCGTCGCGCACACGACCGCGACGAAGAGGTTGAGCAGCATCGAGACGACGTGATCGGCGTCGACCACGGGCGCCTCGGCGCGCGCACGGGCGCGGACGGTCGACGGCCCGCGCGCGGGGGGCAGGTGCTGAACCGAGGGACGAATCGAACGCGACGTAGCGGTCGCGAGCGGGTCCATGTCGAGCCTCCAGTCGAGCGTCGGTGCGTGGAAGGTGTCGGCGCTCGACTCGACGGCGGGGACGGAGGGCGCGCGTTGGGTCGCGCCGTCGATCCAGTGGGGGAACCTGGTGCCCCCGCCGCCGAGTCCAGGGCCGAAGCCCCGCGCCGCTACGCCACCGCCTTCGCGCGCGTGCGCGCCGCCAGAAAGACGCCCGGCGCGAGGTCGCCGCGGCACCGCAGGCAGAGCGTCGTCAGGCGCCCGCCGCCGTGATCCTCGACGCGCCACGAGTCAGCGACCACCGCGGCGATCGCGCCCGTGCGCGTGCGAGCGATCGGACCCTCGGCGCGGCAGTAGTGGCCGTCGCAGGTGCAGCGGTGAGCCGTGGAGATTGCGACGGCCATCACGCAACCTCCGCGCTGCGAACGACCGGCGCCACGACACCGAGCAGCTCGCCCGACTCCAGGTCGGTGACGCGCCCCTCGACGTCGACCACAAAGGCCGCGAGGGCCTCATCGCAGCGCGCATCGAGCTCCGCGCGGTGCGTCTCGCAGTGCTCGCAGCCGCAGTCGTCGATGTAGCTGTGCGAGGGGTCGACGTCGCTGCGATCAGCGTCGACGTCGATCGACGGGAGACCGCGCGCGTCGGCGACCTCGCGCAGCCGGTAGATGCGCAGGTCCGTGTCCATGAGCGCGAGCAGCGCGCGGCGGTGGATGTTGCAGGAGGTGCAGCCGCAGTCGTGCTCGCTGTGGCGGTCGATCGCGATGGCGCAGTGCGACGCGCAGGTGTCGCAGAGGGCGGTGTTGGAGTGGCGTGCGCCGCAGCCCGCGCAGGTCACCGAGCGCGTGGGGAGCTCGACGGGGCGGCTCACAGACCCACCTCACGCACGATGCGCTCGACGGCCGCGGCCTCGGAGGCGTCGCGCGTCGACAGGTGATCGAGGAGGTTCTCGTAGAGCCCACCCGCGGAGAGCGAGTAGGAGCCGTCGGGCGCCGCGATCTCGTGATCGGCGGGCAGAGACGCGAGGGCGTAGAGAGCGACGCGGCGGGCGAGCGGGGTGACGGGGCGGGGCGAAGCGGGCATCAGGACCTCCTGACGCAATCGTTACTAATCGTAACGACACCCGTCAAGCAGGTCGTGACTATTGGTAACGATTTTCTCCGCGCTCGCGGTCGCGGGTCTAGTCCGAGGCGCTTGCCACCGAACCGTCCGCGACCATCACACGGACCGGCCGCCACACGGCGCCGGTGTTCTGCGGGCGGCAGTCACGCAGCGTCTGCATCCGGATCGGGTGCCAGCCGTTGCTCCACCACGCGAACTGAAGAGTCTCGCCCCTGTCGTCGATGAACTGACGGAGGTGCGAGCAGTACGTGTGATGCTGAAACACCGTCGCGCCCGAGACGGCCGCGTGCGTCTCGAAGGGCACCCCCATCGCGAGACGCAGCTGCGCCACGGGCAACTGCGCGAGCGCCGCGGGCAGCGCGTCTGGTGACGGCCACGCGGCCTGGTGGGCGTCGAGATACGCGACGTGCTCTGCCGAGGGCACACACGCCGCGAGGAACCACGCCAGCGCCGCGGACCATGCCGCACGCGCACCCCACATCATGCTTCTCATCATTCCCTCCAGTCGTTCGCCGCGGTGACCAGGCACAACGCCCGGAGCACCGCGCGGGCTATCAGCCCCGTGTCAGGTTCCGGTTTTAGGCGGCACGGGCTCAAACCGGCGCCGCTGGTGAGACTCATGCTCGAGCGCCTCTTCATCGCTCGCGAGCGGTCGCGACGGGGCACCCCCAAGCAGCCTCACCAGAGACTCGGCCGCGATGCGAGCTCCCTCGACGTCACCCGCGAGGGACAGCTCCGAGGCTGAGCGCGCGAGCGAGTCGATCAACGCCTGTCGCGACGACGGCGCGGGCGCAGGAGCCACCGTTGGCACGGCCGTGAGGTCCCGTGGGCCCCGACCGAATCGAAGCCACTCGGGCGAAACCTCGGCGACCTTCGCGAGCTTCTCGGCGCCGACCTCGGGGAGTCGCTGGATCGCGCCGCTCTTCGCGCGGTTTCGATACGCCGCGAGGTAGCTCTCCGAGAGCTTCGCGCGGAGACACCACTCGCGCGGGCTGAAGTTGCGCAGGGCGCAGACCTCATCAATGCGTTCCGCGAGCGTCGATTCCGAGCCGTCTGCCACGTCTTCGACGTTACCCGTCGTAACGGTGGAGGGAACGGTGACCTTGCGTCTTGATTCGGTCACGACATACCATTACCGTTCGTAACGATCATGACGTTCTCCGAACGCCTCCAGCGCGCCCTCGACGATCGCGCCATGTCGCAGGCCGAATTGGCTCGACGCGTCGAGGTGAACCCCTCCACCGTGAACCACTGGCTCTCGGGGCGCCGCGAACCGCCGTCCCAGACGGTCGGTCGAATCACGGCCGCGCTCGATGTCCGGGCCGCCTGGCTCGCGTTCGGCGACGGCGCCATGACCGAGACGGCCGACGCCCCGCCGCCCACACCCCCCACGCCGAAGCGCCGCACGATCTCGCCGCCCGCTGCGCCGTCCGCTTCGAAGAAGCGCCCCACGGTTTCGAAGAAGGCCGCGCGCGCTTCGAAGCCCGGTCCCGCGAGAGCGAAGCCGCGGGCCGAGATCCCCGACGACGTCGCCCGCGCGAGCTGAGACATCGATGCTGTCGCCGTCGCCCATCACCGCCTCACGCTCCCTCGCGCGGGTCCGCGCGCTCCGTCTCGCCTCGCTCGCGCCGGAGCTCCGCCGCGCATCCGCCGCCAACACCAACGGTCTTGCTGTCGCCCCGAGGATCGCACGGTGAGCAAATCGCCTGGAATTCCTGCGCAAACGGGTGAAACGGGACCCTCCGTGTCTGAGGCGCGCGGCTCGAACGCCAGCAACACGATGCCCGAGTGGGCCCTTCTGCCACCGTGGATGCAGCGCACCATCGGCAGCGAGCGCCCGACGCCGGTGCCCTACGCGTCGCGCTCCGCGAGTGAGCGCATCGACGCCCTGCGCGCGGAGCTACGCCGCGTCGTCGACGAGGCGATTCGCACGGCGCCCACGAGCGAGCTCCTCATCGGTCGCACGGGCGAGGCGCGGCGATCGGGCACCGCGGCCGACGAGTCCCTGGAACGCCTCGCGTACGTGCTCACGCGGCTTCACGAGATCCCCAGCGCGCCCGCGGCGGTCGACGGGCTCGACGAGACGCAGAGAGGGCCGCGGCCATGAGCACCCTCGGCGCCGTTCCTGCGACGCGTGAGTTCTCGGGGCGAGCTCCGTGCCCCCGTGGATGCGCGCGCCTGTCGCGCGAGCGCGGCCACCACGTCTACGCGCGGCACCTCCTCGCGTGCCTCGACTGCGACCGTATCTGGACGATCGTCTTGGAGCTCACCGTGCCGCCGAGGGCCGCATGAACGACCTCATCCGATGGGTGGGCCTCGCGCTCGTGGTGCTCTTCATTGGCTTCGGCCGACTCGAGGACGACGATGCGTGACACGCGCAACATGACGCTCCTCGACGAGCTCGCTGCGCATGCTCGCGCGCGTCACGGCGAGCATGCGGCCGTGATGGTCGACCTGGGCACGCGTGCGACGGTCGCGTCGATCGCCGACGCGCGGACGGCGATCCCGTGCACGGGCACGCGCAGCGTCGCGGCGCCGACGCCGGGCACGGCGCTCCGGATGCTCGGCGCGCGCTACCTCGGAGGTCACCGTGGCTGAGACCCTGCGCGCGCACCCGCCGCCCACGAGCTCGCCCGCCGACACGTCGACGGCGCCGTCGCAGTCCTCGATGCGCGTGGGCCTGCGGATGCTGCGCGCGACGCTCCGCAACATGGGCGTTCCGAAAGGGAGCGACGCGATCAAGACCTTCGACACGCACGCGCGGTGGATCCTCGCGCGCCTCGGTGATCCGCCGCCCCCGCCCGACGCGCCCAAGGCCGCGGTCGATCCGCTCGGGTCCTACGAGGACGCGCGGGAGCTCGTGCTCGCGATCGCCCTGACGGTGATCCGCTCGGTCGCGGGACGTCCCGACGCGGAGCGACGCGAGGTGATCGAGCGCGCCCATCAGTTCGAAGACGACGTGCGCGAGGCCCTCTATCACCAGCTCTTTTCCCGACGCGCGAAGAGGCCCCGATGATCGACACGACAGAGCTACCGCAGGCAGCCCCCGGCGACGTCATCAGGCTGCTCGGACTGCCGAGCGGCCCGGTGTTCGTCCGCATGCGCGAGCGGACGACGCGCGGCCTGGTGGTGAACTTCACCGGCGTGTTGAAGCTGGTCACGGGGCGTGAGCGGCGCGACGATGGATGCCTCGTGGTCGACGTCGATCAGGTGGAGCCGTGGCAGCTCCCGAAGCCGCGCGCGCCGCGACCGCAAAGGGAGGCGACGTAGATGGTCGCCGCGTCGGTCCGCCGTGATGAGCGCCTCGCCTTCGGGTCGGCCGAGCTGCGGCTGGTGTACCCGCAGATCTACCGGCGCCCCATCCCAGGCCCCGACCACGCCACGGCCGTCGTCGCCCGGTGCGAGCTGCTCGGTGGAGATCCGCGCGCGCTGGCCCTGCGCGTGCTCGCCGAGGCGCGGGCGTGCGGGCTGCTCGCGCCCGACGCCGAGGGCCATCTGGTGAGCGCACACGCGCCGAAGCCGCGCGCACAGGGCCAGCGCAGCGAGGAACACGACCGCGAGGCCGCGGCCCGCAGAACCCACTTGATGCGCGCCCGCGAGCGGGGAGACACTCGCCCCGATTCGCAGATCCTCGCGGAGTACGTCTACCGGCCGAGAGGGCCTCGGAAGGCCCCACCCCCTCCCCCCGCCTGTGACGCCGCCTGTGACGCTACCCCCCCGGGGGTTGTTACGCCGACCCCCCAGAGGGTTGTGACGCCGCACACCGTAACAGCGCCGCCTTCTGAGAGGATGAATGAGGATTCAAATGGATCTTCCTCTTCCTCCTCAGACTCCGAGAAACCAAGGCAATCGGTAGCAG
>JBPOHC010000203.1:0-61261 GCA_052035985.1 Myxococcota bacterium
CGGAAGGTCCCGTCGGCGCCCGTGACGAAGCCCGGCGCGGCGCGATCGGCAGTGATCCCCGCAGGCATCGGCGCGAGCGGAATGAGCGGCACCCTCCCCGGCATCACCCCGAGCTCTCCGCCCGGAACGAGCGGCCGTGGCCCCTGCGCCTGCGCGCCGAAGAGAGCTTCTCGAAAGGCCACCGTGGCGCCCGAGATCCACGTCACGGCCCCGTCGTGATCGCGCACCGAGAGCTCGACCTGCGTGTTCGCCACGGGGTCACCGTGACCGTCGACCACGCGTCCCGTGAGCACCGCGGCGCGATCGAGGGCCACCGTCGCGACGCCCTCCGCGGGATTCACCGCGACGCCCGTCCGTGGGGCATACCCCGGCGCGCGCACCGACACCTGATGCGCCCTTCGCAAGAGCCCCGGCACGCGGAACCTCCCACGCGCGTCGGCGAGGATCGCGCGAGGCGCCGTCGAGAGCGCGTCTTCGGCCACCACCACGCGCGCGTTCGGGACGGGGGCGCGCGTCTCCGCGTCGACGACGGAGCCTTCGAGCGTCGCGCCTGAGCCGAGCGAGAGCTCGACCTCGCGGTGGTCTCCGGGGTCGAGAAGCAGCGGCGCGAGCGGCTCGGCCACGTCGTCGTCGCGGCTCGCTCTCAGCTCGTACACGCCCGAGGGGAGCCCGCTGATGAGAAAGCGCCCGTCGTCGTGCACCCGCACGCTGCGCGGAGGCCAGAGCCCCGAGCCCGCGAGCACCACCGTCGCGCCCCGCGCGCCCTCGCCGTGGACCGCGTGAACCACGCCTTCGAGCGACGCGAGCGCGCGCACCGTCAACGCCAGCGCGCTCGTCGGCGCAGGCACTCCGACGCGACGCAGCGATTCGAAGCCGACCTCGGCGACCTCGACGCGGTACGAGCCCGCGCCCACGCCGTCGAGCGTGAAGCGTCCGTGGCGATCGGCCTTCGCGGCGTGGGGGAGGTCGTCGACGGCGCCGCCCTCTCGCCACGCGCGAACGATCGCGCCCGAGAGCGCCGAGAGCCCGTCGCGACCTCGGGATTGCACGGTGCCCTCGATGCGGCTCCCCTCGGAGAGCGTGAGTGTGACGGTGGCTCCTTCGGCCCTTCGAACGCGCGCGGTGGTGATCGCGCGGGCCTTTCCAGGCGCCGTCGCGACGACCCAGTACGACCCTTCGGGCAGCGCCGCGATCACGAACGAGCCGTCTGCGCCGGAGCGCGCGCGGCCGAGGGGCCAGGTGCGGCCGTCATGCGCGAGAACGGCTTGAATCACAGCGTTTGCGAGCGGTGCATGGTCGCTCGACTCGACGCGTCCGCGGAGGCCTGCGACGGCGGGAGCCCTGCGCGCGACGGGCGCGGAGACGCGCGTCACGGGGGTCACCGCGGGGAGATCGGTGACGACGCGGCGCAGTCCTGGAAGGGGCGCCACGGTGAGCAGCAGGGCGACGATCGCCACGCGGGTGTGCACGGGTACGTGCGAAGCGCTCACGACCCCAGTGCGTATTCCCGCGAGGCGTGTGAGCGCAAGCGTGAGGAGCGCGATGGACACCGCGGCGCGGGCGTGGCATCGCAGCGCTCCCTTTCAATGACGAGCGCGCGACGACCGCCACGACGAGAGCCCGAGGCCCCGAAGGCCCACCGCCCGAAGCCCGCCTTCGTGCGGCCCGAGGTGGTGCCCGACGACGCGCTCACGTCGATTTTCACGGTGAATCCCGAGCTCGCAGGGCACCGCCTCGACCGCTGGCTCTCCATCGAGCTCCCGCGGCTCACGCGCACGCGAGCGCAGCGCATCGTCGAGTCGTGGGCCTTCGACGCGGGAGGCAGGCAGCTCCGCCCCTCGCACCGCGTCCGCGACGGAGAGGTCATCGTGGTGTTCCGCCCTCGCTGGGAGGAGCCCGAGGCCCCGCGCGACGTGCCCGTGCTCCACAGCGACCCGCACTTCATCGCCGTCGACAAGCCCGCGGGATTGCCCGTGCACCCCACGGCGCGCTTCCACCAGAACACGCTCACGACCGTGCTCTCGGAGCGCTTTCCCGATGAGCGCCTCGCGCTCGCGCACCGGCTCGATCGCGAGACCTCGGGGGTGCTCCTCGCGGCGCGAACGCTCCGCGCCGAGCGCGCGCTCAAGCAGTCGTTCGCGGGACGCGACGTGCACAAGACCTACCTCGCCATCGTGCACGGCGAGGTCACCCGCGACCGCTTCGTCGTCGACGCGCCGCTCTGCCTCGAAGGCGGCGAAGTGTCGGTGAAGATGTGCGTGCGCGAGGAGTCTCTCGGCGGCGCTCCCTCGCTCACGCGCGTCGAGGTGATCGAGCGCTTGAAGGGCTACACCCTCGTGGCCGCGCACCCCGAGACCGGGAGGCAGCACCAGATCCGCGTGCACCTCGCGCACGAGGGACACCCCATCGTGGGAGACAAGCTCTACGCGCACGGCGACGACGTCTTTCTGCGCTGCCTCGACGCGCCGCCCGACGAGGAGACGGCCGCGCTCCTGATGCTTCCGCGACACGCGTTGCACGCCCACGCGATCGAGTTTCCGCACCCCGAGACGGGTGCGACGACGCGGGTCGAGGCTCCGCTGCCCGAAGACCTCCGAGCGTTCTGCGCGACGCACGTCCGCGCATAGGCGCATCGCCTCGCGCGACGCCGTGATCGCCCTCGACGCGCGCGCCGCGGGGTGTTACCGCTCGAATCGATGAACCTCCGATCGCTGCTCGTGGTTGTGCTGGCCCTTGGCGCCGCGTGCTCGTCGACCAACGCGAACTCCGCGGGCCACGTCGTGTCGGCGCCCTTCACCCCCGACCTCGCCCCCTTCTTCGACGACGCCGTCGACTACGTCGAGAACGTCGAAGACCTCGGCGGACGGGTCGCATCTGACTGGCGCCGTCAGATCGACGGACTCTCGCGCAACGCAGACGTCATCGGCGTGGTGCGCATCGAGACGGTGACCTCGGGCTCCGAGTCGTCGTCGTCGGGATCGTTCAGGCTCACCACGGTGTCGGCGCGCGCGCCCTTCAAGGGCGTCTTTCCGAGCGACGGACGCATCGACCTCCGCGTGCTCGAAGGCGAGGTCGGATACAACACCGTGCGCAGCTCCGCGCAGCGCCTCCAGGCCAACCAGTGGCTCCTCTTCGTGCGCTGGTACGACGACGCCGACGGTCAGGTGCGCCCGCACTGGCACCTCACGCCCGCGACCTCGGGCGCCATCCAGCGCGCGCAAGACGCCTTCGGCTACGTCGACCCCAACGCCCCGCGCGAGCAGGTCGTCCGCCCCGTCACGAACTGATCGCCGCCCTCGCCCCGTCACCCCGCGGGGTGTCTCTTCCACCGGAACGCTCCGCCTCGCCGCCGCGTCAGGGCGCGTAGAACCAGCGCTCCGTCCACCCGTGGCACACCGCCATGCCGACGACGGAGTCGGGCTGCGCGTGAACGTGCACGGGCAGCGACGTGACGCGCGCGACGACGTGCCGCCCCTCTTCAGAGAAGGTCGCGTCCGAGAGCCCGTCGAGCACGTACCAGGGCGCGTGGACGGTCTGCGTGGTGCCCACGAGCCGCGCGTCGAAGGTGTCACCCACCGCGTACGACTCCTGATTGGTCACGAGGTCGCGCGCGTTCTCGGGGCACTCCGTGGGGTTGTCGTCGTGGTTGCACGGGTTCGACCACACGTCGGAGACCGTGCGGTCGGGGTATCCCGGGCGACGGATGGTCACGTCGAAATGCACCGGATATCCCGCGTATCCGGGCGGCGGCGCGTTGGCCGCGACGAGCGCGTTGTTCGCCGTGGTGAAGCTCGCCGCGCCCATCGTTCGCACCCACATGAACGAGTACCCGTCGGCGCCACGAAAGGGGCTCGTCGGGATCACGGTGAACTTCACGCCGCCCTCGCGGCACTCCTGCTGGATCGCGACCTGAATCACCGGCGCCAGAGGCGTGCGCGGCGCGTCCATCGCGGTCGAATCCGTAGCGGTCGCGTCCGTCGAGGCGACGTCGCGTGAGGGCGCGTCGATGAGCGAGGCGTCGATCGCGCTGTCGGAGGTGACCGCGGCGCGATCGGCGGAGGCGTCAGCGCTTGGATCGAGCTCGACGAGCGTCGAAGGCGAGGCGGCGTCGCATCCGAGATTGAGCGCGGCTCCGAGGCTGACGGCGAGCGCGACGGAGGCGCGGGCGTGGTGCACCTCGTCGACGCTATCCGACGCGGGCGCCGCTGTGCCATCGAAGTGCGCGAGCGAGCCCCGCGCGAGCGATGACCCGCCCGGATGCGACGCGCGCGTTTGCGCTTTGTGCCGCTCCCCGGTGACGGTGTACGCATCGCGCGAGGCGTCACATCGGGCGGCGCATGCGCGCTGCCGCCGTGCCGTGATCAGATGAACCAGACCACCATCACCCGCTACGGACCGTGGGCGGTCGTCGCCGGCGCCTCGGAGGGCCTCGGAGAGGCTTTCGCAGAAGCCCTCGCACGACGCGGACACGCGCTCATCCTCCTCGCGCGACGCGGCGACCTGCTCGCCACCGTGGCGGAGCGACTCCGCAGCGAGTACCGCGTCGAGGTGCGCACCCTCGCGTGCGACCTCGCGGACCCGTCCTTCGCCGACGCGCTCGAGAGAGAGACCGCGGGCCTCGACGTCGGCGTGGCCGTGTACAACGCGGCGTACTCCTTCGTCGCGCCGCTCTTCGAACGCCCCGTCGCCGATGCGCTCCGCGTGGTCGACGTCAACGTGCGAGCGCCGCTCCTGTTCGCGCACGCGCTCGTGCCGACGATGATCGCGCGAGGGCGCGGCGCGCTGGTGCTCATGTCGTCGCTCGCGGGCTTTCAGGGAGCCCCGCGCCTCGCCGCGTACGCCGCGAGCAAGGCCTTCAACATCGTGCTCGGAGAGAGCCTCTGGGCCGAGCTCACGCCGCGCGGCGTCGACGTCGTCACGAGCTGCGCGGGCGCCATTCGCACGCCGGGCTACGCGCGCACGGTCACGAAGGAGCCGCCGGGAACCCTCGACGCATCGGCCGTCGCCGAAGATACGCTCGCGGCCCTCGGCGCGGGCCCGCTGGTGATCCCGGGCGGCGTGAACAGGCTCGCGAGCTTCTTCATGCGTCGCGTGGTCTCACGGTCCGCGGCCGTCAAGATCATGGGTCGCTCCGTCGCGGGGCTCTCGTGATGGTCGGCTTCTTCGCGCCGTGGATCGTCTACGCCGTGGTGATGGCGCTGCACCTCGCGCTGCCCGCGCGTCACGTCGAGGGGTACGTGCGCGACGAGCGCACGGGGCGCCCGCTGCGGTATCGGCTCAACGGGCTGCGCGTTCACGTCGTCACGCTCGGCCTCTTCGCGCTCGCGTGCCGCGCGGGATACATCCCCTGGGACTTCTTCTGGCTCCACCGATGGGAGGGCCTCGCCGGAGCCTGCTCGCTCGGGCTGATCTTCACGCTCGCGATCGTGCTCACGGCGCCCTCGACGGGTCGCACGCTCATCGCCGACCTCTTCTTCGGACGTCGCCCCAACCCCCAGTGGGGAGACGGACGCGTCGACGCCAAGATGGCTCTCTACCTCGTGGGCGCGGTGCTCCTCGCGCTCAACGCGGTCTCCTTCGCGGCGCATCAGCGCATGGCCTTCACCGAGGCGCCGTCGCCGGGCGTGGCGCTCCACGCGGCGATGTTCCTGTTCTTCACGAGCGAGTACCTCTTCTTCGAAGAGGTGCACCTCTACACCTATGACTTCTTCGCCGAGCGCGTGGGCTTCAAGCTCGGCTGGGGATGCATCACGTTCTACCCGTACTTCTACGCCGTGGGACTGTGGTCCGAGGCCGACAAGCCCGACGCGCACACCCCGGCTCCGCTGCTCGCGCTCTGCGCGCTGATCTTTCTCGCGGGCTGGGTGCTCTCGCGCGGCGCGAACCTTCAGAAGTTCTTCTTCAAGACGCGCCCGTCGATGCGCGCCTTCGGTCTCCTCGCGCCCGCGACGGTCTCCGACGGCGCGCGGAGCCTCCTCGTCAGCGGCTTCTGGGGCCTCTCACGCCACATCAACTACCTCGGAGAGATCGTGATGGCCGTGGGGCTCGCGCTCTCGCTCGGGCGCCCGCTCGACCCGTGGCCGGGGCTCTATCCGCTGTACTACGTGGCGCTGCTCCTGCCGCGGCAGGCCGACGACGACCGACGCTGCGCGGAGAAGTACGGCCCGCTCTGGAAGGTCTATTGCGACCGCGTCCCGTACCGCATCATCCCGCGCGTCTACTGAGGCGCTACCACGACTGTCCCAGATCGCGGTGCGTGGAGCACCGGGCAGGAACCGGCGGACGTGAGAACGCCGGGGCGTCGCGCTGAGATGGCCCCCGGCGTCGTTACCGCCGCCGGTCCCTTGCGTTGATCGTGGCTCACAACAAACCGGCGGCCGTGAGGACGCCGGGGTGTCGCGCTGCGATCGCTCCCGGCGTCGTTCCCGCCGCCGGTCCCTTGCGTTGATCGTGGCTCACAACAAACCGGCGGCCGTGATGACGCCGGGGCGTCGCGCTGAGATGGCCCCCGGCGTCGTGACCGCCGCCGGTCCCTTGATTCGGTCGCGGCTGAAGGAACCGGCGGACGTGATGACGCCGGGGTGTCGCGCTGCGATCGCTCCCGGCGTCGTTACCGCCACCAGTCTTTTGAGGCGATTGTTCACGTGCCAGGCACGTACGCCGCTTGCTCTGGGACGGTGGCGCTACACCGAGGGAGATCGTTCGAACGCGCCCTCGGACGTCTGCCGCTCGACGATCACCGCATCACCATCGAGCGCGAGGCGATGCGCCACATCGGGCTCCTCGTCGGGCGACGCGCACGGGAGCGGCGTCCCGTCCGCGCGAATCACCGCCGCGATGACCTGGAGCTCGGTGCCGCCCGCGCGGAGCGTCCGCGTGAGGTCGTCGAAGCGCTGCGCCTTCGCCCGCACTGACTGAGTGATCGTTTGAGCGCGCTCGATGCCGCGCGCCTTCGATCGCACCGCGCCGCCCGCATCGAAGGCGATGAGCTCCTCGTCGTGGAGGCGTCGCGCGGCGAAGAGGGCCTCCTCGGGCGAGAGGCGCATGCGGTTGCGCACGGCCTCGAGGCTGGTGTCACGCTCCGCGGCGCCCTTCGCGAGCATCGAGACGCCGATCAAGAAACGCGCGCAGGTGTCGCGTCGCCGTTCGAAGTTCCATCCAGCGGTCATGGGCGACGTATCGCGCGCTTCGTCACGCCGTGTACAGCCTCCCGTCGCGATCGGTCACGTCGCAGTCGCGGACGATTCAGTGCAACGCAAGGTCGCACCCGAGACATCCAACCGCTGCATGAACACTCCCTTGTCCCTCGCGCGAGGGTTCATCGTGCTCGCGTGCATCCTCTTCGCGCCCGCCGCCGCGGCGCAGGGCGCGCCCGCCGCGACGGAGCCGACCCTCGGGCTGCGAGCCAACGCGGAGCTCGGCTTCGTCGGCGTCGCGGACCACTTCATTCAGCTCGGGCGCGACGGGTCGCGCGTCGACTATCGCAGCGACGGCGCGCAAGACACGCTCTCCGCCTTCGCGCGCCTCTCGCTCGACCTCGACGTGAACCGTCGCAACATCATCACGCTCCTCTATCAACCCCTGGAGTTCGAGACCCGCGACACGCTCTCGCGCGACCTGCGCATCGACGGCGCGGTGTTTCGCGCGGGCACCCCGGTCAACTTTCGCTACGGCTTCCCCTTCTACCGAGCCGGCTGGGCGTACAACGTGCTGTCGGGATCGGGGCGTGAGCTCGCCTTCGGCGCGTCGCTCCAGATCCGCAACGCCACCATCGATTTCGAGGCGCGCGACGGGTCGCTCCTGCGCGCTCGCAACGACGTCGGCCTCGTGCCGCTCCTGCGGGCGCGGGGTCGCTTCTCCTTCGCCGGGAGCGGCTTCTTCGCCTTCGACATCGACGGCATCTACGCCCCCATCTCGGGGCTCAACGGCAGCGACAACGAGGTGGTCGGCGCGCTCCTCGACGCCAGCGCGCGCGTCGGGTGGCGCCCGCGCCCGCACGTCGACCTCTTCGTGAGCGCCCGCTACATCGGCGGCGGCGCGACGGGACAGGGGTCGGCGACGCCGACGAGCGACGGATACCAGAGCAACTGGCTCCATTTCTTCGCGGTGTCCGTGGGCGCGACGCTCGACTCACGCCCCGTTCGCTGAAGCGGCGACGCCTATCACTACGGTCCCGGAGCGAGCGGCGAACGCGCCAGGCGCGCGAACGATCGTCCCAAAGGACCAGCGGCGGTGAGGAGGCCGGGAGCGATCTCAGCGCGACACCCCGGCGTCCTTACGGCCGCCGGTTCCTTCAGCCGCGACCGAATCAAGGGACCGGCGGCGGTCACGACGCCGGGGGCCATCTCAGCGCGACGCCCCGGCGTCCTCACGTCCGCCGGTTTGTTGTGAGCCACGATCGCCTCAAGGGACCGGCGGCGGGAACGACGCCGGGAGCGATCGCAGCGCGACACCCCGGCGTCCTTACGGCCGCCGGTTCCTTCCCGGTGCTCCGCGCACAGCGATCTGGGACAGTAGGGCTAACCAGCCGCGGCGTCGCGAATCGACGCGCCCAGCCACCACGGGCGAAGCAGCGCGCCCTCGCCCACCGTGTGATCTCGCACGATGAGCCGCCACGTGCCCTGGACCTGCTTGCCGACGACCTCGGGAAGCTCAATCCACCGATCGCGCGTCGCTCGGGAGGCCCACGGGTCTCGCACGCTCACGCGGTGGTGCGTCTGACCCGTCGGGTCGGTGATCCACAGCGCGAACTTCCCCTCGGGGTTGTGGGAGATCCACACCGTCGCCTCCGTGATGATCCCCGACTGCGAGACGACGAGCGAGCCGTCCTCGCGTGAGGGGAAACGGTGCATCGAGCGCGTCGCTTCGCACGGAACGCCGACGCATTCCATGGAGCCGCAGTGGCAGATGACGTGGGTCAGCCTGGGCTCGTCGACGCCCTCGCGCGCGAGCTCCGAGTTCAACACGCTCTCCTCCCAACGGATGCGCGCCATGCGGTCCGCCGGGATGAACACGCGGTCACCGCGCGAGAGATGCCGGTACAGGCGTCGGGTCGGTCGTCGCTTCATGCGGAGGCGGATCGTAGCCCACATCGAGGCTCTCACCCGACGGCGCGGCGCGCCGCTTCGTGTTCGACGCGCTATCGCGTGAAGCCGTTCGTGAAGTCGCGGAGAAAGTTCGCGCCCGCGCGCATCGCCGCGCCTGCCATGCACCCGCTCGCCTCGCCGCAGGTGCGCGCCTCGGAGACGCAGCGCGCCGAGCGCGCGATGTTGTCGGCGTCGACCGAGGGGTTGAGCTGCGCGAAGGTGCGCTCACACTGGTTGCGATCGCGGTCGTCACCCTGACAGAGCTCCGCGATCCGTCCGCAGGCGACCTGCGCGGAGGTGCGCGTCACGGCGCTTCGACAGCCGCCGAGGAGCGCCACGAAGAGCGTGACCGTGAGCATGGAGTGACGGGTCATCGAGCATCAGCCTCCCTTCGAAGTCACAGGTGACTCCGTGTGGTGAAGCGCATCCCGCCCTACGGCTCCGCGAGCCGTCGCCCCTGGGAATGTCTGATGGCTTCGTCTGCGAGCGTACTGACGCCCGCGCCGTGAACGAACGGACCGCTACGGCCGAGGTTTCACCCTGCGCGCGCGTCGACCTCGCGCGAGCACGAACGCGAGTGAACTCCGCCCTTACCGCACGTTTACAGTGTTTGCTCCGCCGCACGAGATCGAAGACCCTCGCGGCCCCACGGCGATGAAGCTCCACGAACTGACCGCGTTCCTCTGGCCCGCGAGTGACAACCTCCGGCGACACGGCGACGAGGTGCGCGTCGTCGAAGACCTCGCCTACGTCACCGATTCCCTTCCGAAGCAGCGCCTCGACCTCTTCGTCCCGCGCGGCGACGGCCCCCATCCCCTCGTGGTCTTCTTTCACGGCGGCTTCTGGAAGACGCAGGACCGCAAGCTCGCGCGCTGGTTCACGGGCCTCTACGCCAACGTCGGCGTCGCCCTCGCCCGCGCTGGACTCGCCACGGCCATCCCGAGCTTTCGCCAGGACCGCTACGAGCACACCGAGCGCGACGCCATCGCGGCGATCACCTGGCTCCGCGAGCACGCGAAGGAGCACGGCATCGACGCCGAACGCCTCTCGCTCGCGGGGCACTCCGCGGGCGGCAACCTCGCGCTCACGCTCGCGTGGGACCCTCGACGCCCCGTGGGAGACGTGCGCGCGGTCGTCTCGATGTGCTCCGCGTATGACCTCCCGCGGCTCCTCGCGATTCGGCCCGCGGTGCTGCGCGAGGCCGACGCGCGGCGCTATTTCACGGACGACGCGACGATCGAGCGCCTCTCGCCCGAGCGCAACCTCCGCCCCGATGTCACGCCCGCGCTCCTCGTGACCTCGACGGGCGACGCACCCGCGCTACGCGCAGAGCACGCGGCCTTCACCGACGCGTGCAGGCGAGTCGGCGCGCGCTTCGAAGAGCTCGTCGTCGCCGACCTCGGACACATGGGCGTCGCGATGGAGATGGGTCGCCGCCGTGACCGCGTGACCGCGGCGGTCTCGTCCTTCGTGCTCACGAAGACCTTCGAATCAGGGCTCGCGAAGGAGATCGACACGCGCACCTTCCTCGGTGGCGTGTTGCGTCCGAAGCGCCCGCGCATCGATGCGGTCGTGGCTGCGGTGGCGGGCGCGAAGAGCGGCGCCGAGGCGTGGGAAGGCATCGCATCGAAGGGCCTCGTCCCGCCCTCGTGGAGCGCGAGCCCGAGGCGATGCTTCGGCGTGTACGCCGCGTGTCCGACCTGCGGGGGCACGGGCCACGGAGACCACGGAGGCCCGTGTCTGAAGTGCTTTCGCGCGCGCCTCGTGCTCGCGACGCCCACCGACGCGCCGCCCTCGGTGAACGCCGCGGTGGCGATCGCGAGCCTCTCCGAAGAGACGCTCACCGCGCTCGAAGCGCTCGCGTGGGAGAGCGCCGAGGCCCTCACGTGCTGGGGAGTTCCCGCGCCGACGCGCGTGTGCTGGTGCGTCGCCGCGCGCGACCGCTGGAGGCGCCGGGGGCACGACACGGTGGAGCCCTCGACGCACGCCTCCGCCGCGTGTGAAGCCGCGGGACGCGGAGAGAACGCGCTCATCCGAGCCTTCGAGCGCACCCTCACCAACTGCCCCGAAGAGTCCGCGGAGAGCGACGCGCTCGTCGACCTCGAGAACTCCCTCGCGTGGAGCACCGCCGTGCGCGCGGGGCTGCGCCTCGTCACCGTTCGCCTGTCGCGCGAGGGCGCCTCGCCGCCCGTGGGGACCGCGTTCTCGGACCTCGTAGACCCCTTCGAAGCGCGCTGCGCCGCGTGGGAGACCGGGTGCGCCATCGACCGCGTCGAGCCCGACGGGACCGTCGTCATCGTCGTTCCGGTGTGACACGGTGAGGCCCGCTCGCGGCGAGTCGTCGAGACGCATTCCATCGATCCGAAGCGAATGCGCCCGCGGTACGATCGCGCCCCGGAGGCCCCGCACGATGACACCTCGGATCACCCTTCTCTGCGCGCTCGCGCTCGCGCTCGGCGCATGCTCCGACGCGCCCCCCGCGGCGACGCCCAACGACGCCGCGTCAGACACCACGAGCGACGCCAAGGACGCGACCGCACCGGCCGACGCCAGCGACGCGACCGTGCAGAGCGACGTGAGCGACGCGAGCGACGCGAGCGACGCGAGCGATGTGAGTGACGCGAGCGATGTGAGTGACGCGAGCGACGTGAGCGATGTGAGCGACGTCACCGACGTGGTCACAGACGCGATGACGGGCTGTCGCAGCGACGACGACTGCCGCGGGCACGAGCTCGGCTTCACGCGCTGCGAGACCGCCTCGGGCCGCTGCGTGGCCTGCACCGCGGACTCCCAGTGCCCCACGGGCACCATCTGCGAGTCGAACACCTGCGCGGCCGGGTGCGCCCCCGGTCGCGGCTGCGGCGCGGGCGAGTCGTGCTGCGCGGGCGCGTGCGTGCAGACCGACGGAGACCCCGCCAACTGCGGCGCCTGCGCGCGCGTGTGCAGCGTCACCAACGGCACCGCCCGCTGCGCCGCGGGCGCCTGCGCCGTGGCCACCTGCGCGCCCGGCTTCGGCGACTGCGACGGCAACGCCGCCAACGGCTGCGAGGTCGACGTGAGCCTCACCATCGCGAACTGCGGTGCCTGCGGAACGGCCTGTCCGAGCGCTCCCCACGCGGCCGCGCGCTGCGCCTCGGGGCGCTGCGGGATCACCTGCGCCACGGGCTTCGCCGACTGTGACAGCGACGCCGCCAACGGCTGCGAGCGAGACACCCTCTCCGACGTCGCGCACTGCGGCGGCTGCGGCAACGCGTGCCCCGCCCCCGCCAACGCGACCGCCGCGTGCGCCGCGGGACGCTGCGGATTCACATGCAACGCAGGCTTCGCCGACTGCGACGGAGACGCCACCAACGGCTGCGAGACCCCGACCACGACGAGCGCCTCGCACTGCGGCGCGTGCGGGCGGGCCTGCGCGGCGCCCGCGAACGCGAGCGCGTCATGCGCGGCGTCGCGCTGCGGGTTCACCTGCAACGAGGGCTTCGCCGACTGCGACGGAGACGCCACCAACGGCTGCGAGGCCAACCTCACCGGGACCTCGAACTGCGGACGCTGCGGCAACACCTGCGGCGGAGGGACGCCCCTCTGCAACCGCGACGGCACGAGCGCCGTGTGCAGCTCGGGCTGCGACGTCGGAGAGATCCGCTGCGGGGGGACGTGCGTGAACGCCCAGACCGACGTGAACCACTGCAACGCCTGCGGCGCAGCGTGTCCGGGCGCCGTCAACGCGCGGGCCGTGTGCGCCGCGGGGCGCTGCGGGCTGAGCTGCACCGACGGCTTCGGCGACTGCGACGGCAACGCCACCAACGGCTGCGAGAGCGACACGCGGGTCAACGTCGCGCACTGCGGGGCCTGCGGGCGCGCGTGTCCCATGGGCGCCCACACGGTCGGTCGCACCTGCACCGCGAGCCGCTGCGGCGCCGTGTGCGAGGCGGGCTTCGCGGATTGCAACGGCGACCCGAGCGACGGCTGCGAGGTCGACCTGCGCGCCTCTGACGCGCACTGCGGCGCGTGCGGAAACGCCTGCGGAACAGGGCGATGCGCGAGCGGCGCGTGCCTCCCGTGCGGCGCCTGCGGAGGCGGCGGCGACGGAGCGTTCGCCCCCGCGGGGAGCGTGATGCTCGTGTCGGGGACGTTCCGCTTCTCGAGCGTGACGATCCCCGCGGGCGTGACGGTGCGCGTGCAGGGGAGCGCGCCGCTGCGGATCTTCAGCGCGGGCCCCGTGCGCGTGCTCGGCACCCTCGACCTCTCGGGCGCCAACGGCGGGCTCGGCGCGTGCGGCAACGGCCCCGTTTCGAATGAGGGCCTCGGCGGACCCGCGGGCGCGACGGGCGCTCGCGGAGGCTCGTACGCGGGCTCGTACACGCTGGCCCCGAGCGGCGGCGGACGCGGCGGCGGCGCGGGCGCGATGAGCAACCTCACGGGCCCCGGCGGCGGCGGCGCGAGCTACGCGACGGCGGGCGGGGCGGGCGGCACCGCGACCTGCTGCGCGTCACGCTGCGGAACGGACTTCCGTGGCCCGGGCGGGGCCGCGGGCGTGACCTATGGAGGCTCCGAGCTCCCCTCGCTCGAAGGCGGATCGGGCGGCGGCGCGGGCGGCTTCGGCGGCGCGGACAACGGCTGCGGCGGCGGAGGAGGAGGCGGCGGCGGCGCGGGCGTCATCGTCGCGCCCACCGTCGAGGTGAGCGGCGCGATCCTCGCGAACGGAGGCAACGGCGGCAACGAGGACATGGCCTGCGACGGCGGCGGCGGCGGCGGCGGATCGGGCGGCGCGCTGTGGCTCCGCGCGTCGACCGTGTCAATCACAGGCCGCGTCACGGCCCTCGGTGGAAACGGCGGAACGACCTCCGTCGGCGGCACCTGTGGCCTCGGCGGTGCGGGCGGCGCGGGTGGCCTCGGGCGCGTCCGCATCGACGCGACGACGCTCACCGGAACGTCGAACCCGCCCCCCTTCCGCGGCGCCTTCGCGTGCAGCGGCGCGCCCTGCGAGTGATCTCGCTCCCCCTCTGAACCTCAGAATCCTCCAGCGCGCCGGGCGCGAGGCTTCAGCGCGCCGCGAGGTGCGTCGTGAAGGTCACGATCCCGCTGCCGCCGCCGGTCTCCACGTGCTGCGACGCGAAGCGGTTGCCCACGCACTGCGCCACCGAAGGGTCGCCCGTGTTCTCGTCGGCGGCGCGGGTGATCGCGACGCGCCCGTCGGGCTGCACGATCGCGAGCACCACCACGGTCTGTGCGACCGAGACGCGGCAGCGCTGCATCCCCGGCGCGGCCGAGTCGAGGGCTCGCTCGACGCCGTCGACCGAGAGCGTCCCGAGCACGCGCGGCGCCTCGACGCTCACGCCGTCACCACCGCCCATGGGCTGATACGAAGACCCCTGCGGCGCGCCCATCGGCGTCATCGAGGGTCCAGAGGGCGCCATCTGCGGCTGCTGCGTCGGAACAGTCTGCGGCGCCTGCGGCGAAGGGAGCGGGGTCATGTGCGGCCCCTCGGGCGTCGAAGGGGTGCTCGTCCCCGAGGCGAACCACCCGTAGGCGATGGAGCCCAGGCAGCACGCGAGCGAGAGCCCGGCGACGACGCCTCCGACGATGATCAACGCGCGTCCGACGCCCGATTTCGCGGGGGCGGCGGGGGCGAAGTTCGCGGGGGTCGCGAGGTTCGACGGCGGCGACGCCACGATGGCGCCCCAGTGCGTCGGCGTCTGCGACGGCGGCATCGCGAGCGGCGCGGACCCGTAGCCGTTGGACATCGGAGGCGCCGCGGTGATCACGGGCGCGCTGGTCATCACCGGACCGCTGGTCATCACGGGGCTCGTCGCGACGGGGGCCGACCACACGTTCGCGCCTCCGCCCGAGCCCTGCGGCGACGTGGGGAGCGCGTGGCCTCCGCCGAGCGAGCGACGGAGCGCGTCGGCGAACTCCGCGGTCGACTGCCAGCGCCCCGAGGGCTCGCGCGCCATCGCGCGATCGACCACCTCGATGATCGCGGGCGGCAGGTCGGGCGCCACGTCACGCAGCGGCGTCGGCGGCACCGTGCACGCCTTCACGATGAGCTCCGCGGTGTTGGCGCCCTCGTAGGGGAGCCGCCCCGAGAGCATCTCGTAGATCATCACCCCGGTGGCGTAGATGTCCGCGCGGCGGTCGATCTCCTTGGGGTTCATGATCTGCTCGGGGGCCATGTAGATGGGCGTCCCGATGACCGCGCCGGTCTGCGTGATGTGCTGATTCTCGCCCGTCGGATCGGCCATCTTGCTGATGCCGAAGTCGAGCACCGTGACGAACTCGGGCACCGCGGGGTCGGGCGTCTTCCGCACGAACACGTTCGCGGGCTTCATGTCGCGGTGGATGATCCCCGCGACGTGCGCGGCCCCGAGGCCGTCGAGGATCTGCTGCGAGAGCGCCACCACCCGCTGCGGCGTGAGCCTGCGCTCGCGGCGGATGAGCGCGTCGAGCCCTTCGCCTTCGAGGAGCTCCATCACGAGGAAGGGGCGCCCCTCGGGGGTCACGTCGCAGTCGTGGACCCTGATGATGTGGGGGTTGCCGATGGCCGCCGCCGCGCGCGCCTCACGGATGAAGCGCTCGAGCATGTCGCCGCGCCGCGCGAACTCCGCGTGCAGGAGCTTCACCGCCACGGGCTGATTGAGCATCACGTGCTTCGCGCGGTAGACCGACCCCATCCCCCCGTCGCCGAGCAGTCGCTCGATCTCATAGCGCGCGATGCGCGTGCCGCAGGGACCGCCGCCGATGGGTTGCCCGGTGCGCGGGCAGGCCGTGGTCTCGGCCGGGTGCTGATCGCCACAAGAGGTGCAGAGCGTCATCGGACGGCCGCGAGTGTCACACGTTTCGCGCGCCCGCGCCCCCGTCGATTGGGCGCCCCCGCGCTCGCGCGTCAGAACACGCTCGCCACGATGTCATCCGCGAGGAGCCAGCGCTCCGGCGGGATCTTCAAGGTCACGCCGTCGTCGACGACGTTGCCCCGCTCGACCTGCCGTCGGATGCGCGCCTCACGCCCCGCGCGGGGATCGACGCCCGCCCGCTCGCGCCACGCCTCGACGCTCGTCCCCTCGCTCGTTCGCATTCCGAGGAGCAGCGCCTCGCGGACGCGCGTGTCGGCGTCGAGGGTCTCTCGCTCACCGGGCGGGAGCTCGTCGCGATCGAGGGCCGCGATGTACCCGTCGACGTCGTGCGCGTTGCGCCATCGTTCGGCTACGAACGATCCGTCTCCGCGCGGCGTACAGCCCACGGCGCCAGCCCCGAGGCCGAGGTAGGCCTCACCGCGCCAGTACGAGAGGTTGTGTACCGAACCACATCCAGGGCGCGCGTAGTTCGAGACCTCGTAGTGTTCGAACCCGAGGGCGCCGAGCGACGACTCCACGGCCTCGTAGAGGTCGGCCACGTCGTCGTCTTGAAGCTTCGGGAGGCGGCCCTTGCGCGCGAGCTCGCCGAAGCGCGTCCCTGACTCGATGGTGAGCGCGTAGGCCGAGACGTGCTCGACCCCTTCATCGACCAGCGTGCTGAGGTCTTCGACGAGCTCGTCGCGACGCTGCTCGGCGAGGCCGAACATCACGTCGGCGCTCACGCGGAGCCCGCCCGCGGAGACCACCTCACGCACCGCGCGCTGCGCCCCCGCGGCGTCGTGGAGCCGCCCGAGATAGCGGAGATGACGGTCTCTGAGCGATTGAACGCCGAGGGAGAGCCGCGTGACGCCGCGGTCACGCAGCGACGACGCGCGGTCGCGGTCGATGGAGGTGGGGTTGCACTCGACGGTGACCTCGGAGACGGGTGCGCGATCGGTCACGGCGCGCACGACGGAGCCGAGGGCGTCGTGGCTCCAGAGGCTCGGGGTGCCGCCGCCGAAGAAGAGCGAAATGGGCGCGAGGGCGGCGCCGAGGGTGCGCTCTCGGAGGTCGAGCTCACGCAGCACCGCACGCGCGTAGGCGTCGTGAGGAATGCGCGCGGGCGCGATCGCCTCCGTCGCGAAATCACAGTACGGGCACCGCTGGAGGCACCAGGGCACGTGCACGTAGACAGCGGCTCTCGACGCGCTCACGTCGTTGCTCTACCACGGCGGGTCGTGAAACCCGTACCATCGCCGCCCCCTTCGAGATGATCCGACTGCTGCTGCGAGAGATGCTGCTCACGATCGCGTGCCTCGTGGCCGTGACGGTGGCCTCTTTCGCGGCGCTCGACGGGCTCGTGGGCCCCGACTGGTTCGGCGCAGGACGCTTCGCCCACGAGCTCGGCATCGACCCGCGCAGCGCCTCCACGGGCGACCTCCCGCTCGTGTGGAACGGGCCCGTCGATGACGCCCGCGCCCGCACGCGCCGCGACCTCGACGCGCTCTCGTCACCCGCCACGCGCGCGTCGGCCGAGGCGAGGCTCCTCGCGCGTGGATCGGCGGGATTGCCCACGGTGCTCGTGCGGCTCCCGACGCTCGGCCCCGCGGCGAGGTTCGCGGCGCTGCGGGTGCTCTCTCGCTGGTCGCCGTCGCTCACGGGCGCCGAGGTCGCGCCGGTGCCGGTGCGAGAGGGCGACGACGCCGACGCCCTGCGCTGGTGGGACCGCTTCTACGCCGCGAGGCTCCTCGATTTTCGCCCGGGGTACGCGTTCCGTCAGGCCGAGCGCCTCGCGACGAGGGACAGCCGCAACGCCGTCGAGCGAGTCGCGCGCCTCGGGACGTACGCGCTCCCCGCGCTCGTTCAGTCGATCGGCGAGGCGCCCGACCTCGGCGGAACGGCGCGCGTCGCCAACGCGATGTCTGACGTCACGGGCCTCCCGCTGCGGCTCGGCGCGGGGGCCACGGAGGTTCAACGCGGCCACGTCACCGACGCGTGGAAGGCGTTCTGGTTCGCGCGTCACCTCGAGTACGAGACCCTCTCCGCGTGGCAGCTCACGCTCGGACACGTCACCGAGACGCGCTACGGCCACTGGCTCGTGCGCGCGCTCCGCGGACGCTTCGGTCGCAGCGAGCTCTCGGGCCGCCCCATCGTGCATGAGCTGCGGGACAGGCTCCCGCTGAGCATGCTCACGGCGGGCCTCGGCGGGCTCTTCGCGGTCGCGTCGGTGATCGCCTTCGGGGGCGGTCCGTCGATGCGTCGACGGGCGTTGCGCGTGAAGCTCCTCGACCTCGCGGGCGCGCTCATCCCGGGCCTCGCGGCCTTCGCCGGTCTGTGGTGGGTCGCCCTGCGCATCGCGGCCACCGACGCCGACGCCGCGCGCGCGGCCTCGTCGCTGCTCGCGGGCTCCGCGGGACCTCGCGCGGCGCTCGGCGTGGCGGCCTGCGCGGGCCTCGCCTCGCTGTGGCTTCGGCGTCCGAGCAAGCGGTTGATCCTCCACGCGGTGCGCGTCGAGGCCGAGCTCTGGGTGGCCGAGAGCCTCGAGCCCACGAGCCTCCAGGTGCTCCGCCACGGGGCTCGCATCGGTGTGGCCTCGCTGCTCGCGCCGCTCGGTCTCGCGGCGCCCGCGGTGCTCCTCGCCTCGCTCGTGGTGGAGTTCGCGCTGGGGCTCACGGGCATGGGCGCGCTCACGCTCCGCGCGCTGCTCTCGGTCGACGCGCCGTGGCTCATGGTGGCGGTGACCACCCTCGTCCCGCTGCTCCTCGCGCGGCGCTGGGCGGTGGGTGTTCTGGGGTGGCTCCTCGGGGTGCGTCCCGCGGTGAAGGCGCCCGCGACCGACGCGCCGCCCGCTACCGACACGCCGCCCGCTACCGACACGCCGCCCGCGCAGCCCGAGCCACCGCCGCCGCCGCCTCCGAGTTCGCCTCCGAGCGCGTGAGAAAGGCCCTCGCCCTCGCGCCGTCGAGCCTCGCGAGCGAGGCCAGCGCGGCGTGTCCCACGGCCTGCTCCCACGGCGGGAGCGCGGGGTCGCTGAGCTCCTCGGCGACGCGCTCCAGCGCGGGCGCGGCGGCGCGATCGCAGCGACGCCCGAGCGCCTCGGCGGCCTCTCGGCGGAGCTCGGGCGAGCGTCGGCTCCCTTCGAGAAATGCCGCGAGTCGGGGGGTGATCCCCTCGCCCGGGTTCTGAGAGAGCGCCTCGATCGCCGCGCGCACCGTCACCGACGACCCCGCGTCGAGCGCGTCGAGGAGCGCGGGCGCCGCCGAGGGCTCAGACGCGAGCGCCGTCGCCGCCGCGGCGCGCACCGAGGGCCAGCGATCGTTCGAGAGCGAACGAAGGATGGTCTCCGTCGCCTCACGCCTCCCTCGAAGCGCTTCGATCGCAGCCGCGCGAACTCTCGGGACGCGATCGTTCGTAGCCGAACGAAGCGCCTCGACGGAGCCCGCGTCGCCCGCGAGCGCGAGGGCCGCCGCGGCGCGCAGGTCGTGGTCGGGGTCGCTGCCGAGCACCGAGGTCAGCACACGGCGACCGTCGGCGTCGCCTGCGAGGGCCGCGAGGAGGCGGTAGCGGGTCTCGAAGTCGTCGCTGACGTTCCAGAGGGCGAGCGCGCGTGTCGCGGCGAGGGCGCGCGTGGGGTCGTCGAGCGCGAAGGTCTCCGCCGTCAATCGCAGCGCCCTCGACGCGGAGATGGGGGCGTCGGGGATCATCGCGATCCACGAAGGTCCCGCGTGAGCCGTCGCGGCCTCGGCCACGAGCGACGCCACCGACGGACGCGCTTCGATCCACACGTCGCGCTCCGCCGACAGCGCGGGGAGCGACGCTCTCAGCTTCACGTCGAGCGGCGCCGCGATCGATGCGATCACACGCACGGCCCGCGGGCTCGTCGCGGCCACGCCCGAGAGCGCGTCGAGCGCGAGGGGCCCCATCCGTCGAAGGGCCTCGGAGGCAGACTCGGAGGTCTCTTCGCGGTCGAGCGCCGCGACGAGCGCGCGCGCGGTGTCGCCGCTGGGAACCGTCGAGAGCGCCCGGATGGCCCTCCGCGCGCCCACCGTCGAGAGGTTCGGGAGCGCCGACGAGAGCGCCGCCGCGCCCGCGGGACCGAGCTCCACGAGCATCGAGGCGGAGGCGTCACCGTCGGCGCCATCGACCGCGCGGGCCAGCGAGGAGAGCGCCTCCGCGCCGTCGTCGAGCGCGCTTCGAATCGCCACGTCACCGAGCGACTCCGTCGGCGCAGCGCCCCGCGCGACGAGCGAGACGCACCGCGCCGGAGCGGCCGTCGGGAGCGTCACGCGCCACACCTGATCGCGCCCCGGCGGCGTCGCGGGAAGTTCGAAATCGAAGCGCTCCACGGCGCGACGCTGGTCAGGCGCGGTCTGCGGACGGGCCACGAGCAACGACCAGCGGCGCGGCGTCGGCGCGGTCGACGGCGTGAGGTCGATCCCCCTGAAGACGAAGGCCCCCGACGGGAGCGTGACCGTCGCGAAGCCGTGACTCTGCGGGCTCCAGGCGGTGCGGGCGTCGCGGTCGAAGAGCGCCCTCGCGTCGCCCGAGGTCACGGTCGCGCTGCGCGGCGTGAAGCCTCGCGGGAGGGCCGCCGCGACGGTCACGCCCACGGGGATCGCAGCGCCCGAAGCGTCGAGCGGATCCGCGGCCACGGCGGGCGCGACCGAGGCCGTGACGGCGTCGATGCGCGAGGTCTCCGCGGTCCACGCGTCGAGTCCGCAGAGCCTCGGTGACTCGCGGAGGTGCCTGACGAAGAGCTCGACGCGCCCTCCCTGCGCGGGCGACGCGGCCACGAGGTCGCGCGTACGGTCGCCGACGTCTTCGCCGCGCCACGCGGTCGGTCCTCGCCACGCGAGCGCAGGCGGAGACGCGTCGACGCACACGACGACGGCAGACTCGACGGGGCTCCCATCGCGCGCGACGCGAGCGACCACAGCGGAGCCTCGCGTGAGCGCGTAGGGTTCGAGCGTGACCGTGCCGGGCGCGAGGGTGATGGGCCCGACGCGCAGCCCCGTGAGCACGTTGCCCGACGCGACACGAAGGGTGTGACCGCAGAGCGCGAGGTGGTCCGTCGAGGGCTGCGCCGACGCGGCGAAGGGAGCGAGGAGGAGCGCGAAGGAGAGCGGCGCGGGTCGCATCGTCGAGGGCGCGACGGTACACCGGGCCCGACGCGCGCTGTGGCCCTACGGGTGCGCGATCACCAGCAGCGACGGGCAGCGCCGGAACGCGCACTCCAGCGCGGTCTTCAGCGTCGCGGGGTCGAGCGCCGCGAAGCTCTCGTCGAGCACCACCACCTCGGCGCCCTGCAACAGCGCGCGCGCCATGAAGAGCCGACTCTGCTCGCCGTGAGAGAGCCTCCACCCCGACTCGCCGACCATCTGCTGGAGCCCCGAGGGCATGCGGTCGAGGAGCGGGCCGAGCTCGAGCTCACGGCACACGGCCTCGGCCTCGGCCAGGTCTGACTCGTCGGCGGGCCAGTGGCGTCCGAGCAGGAGGTTGAAGGCCATCGTCCCGGTCATCACGTGGTTCTCGTGGAACTGCGGCGCGGTCACGACGCGACGACGCCACGCCTCGGCGCCCACGCTGCGCGCGTCGAGTCCGTGCAGGAGGAGCAGCCCCGAGCTCGGCGAGCGCAGCCCCGAGAGCACCGCGCCCAGCGTCGATTTGCCGCCGCCCGACGGCCCTTCGAGCAGGATGCGGTCGCCGCGGTTCACGCGCAGCGTCACGCCCCGCAGCACGGGCTCGGCGCGGCCCTCGTGACGAAACACAACATCGGTCGCCTCGACCACGGGGCGCGCGTCGCCGTGTTGCACAGCGTCGGAGCTCGCGGCGCGCATCGCGAAGAGCGGCGCGCCGGGCACCTCGCGCCTCCCCGCGGCTTCGAAGAGCGGCGCCACCTCGCGCCACGCGATCCCCGCGGAGAGGAGGCTCACGAGGCCCGAGGTCACGGTGCGCAGCGACGATCCCGCGAAGACCACCGCGCCGACGCCGAGCGCGAGCGACATCGCCGACGCGTTCGCCGAGGCCATCGTCGGCGCGAGGAGCGCTACGCCGAGGAGCGTCCACCCGCGCGGGACGAGCACCTGCAGCGCCACCTGCGCGCGGTCGAGGCGCTCCGACGCGGAGACGTAGCGCTCGACGGCCTTGTCCTCGCCGTCGTGCCAGCGATCGGGCGACTCCTGCGCGATGCGCGTGCGGTGCCCCACCATGCGCTCGACGAGGTCGTTGGTCATCGAGACGCGCGACGTCGTCCACGCGCGACGGGCGCTCGCGTAGCGCACCGCGAAGACGACGCCGAGCAGCACCCAGAGCCCGTACGCCACGGCGAGGAGCGCGCCTCCCGGCCCCGACGCGAGGGCCACGAGGGCCACGATCAGCGCAGGCGCCGCCGCGATCGAGAGCGTCGCGCCCGAGAGCGCGCTCTGCTCCACGGCCGACGACTCGATCACGCGACCGAGCAGCCCGCCCGCGCCCTGGTTCCGCACCACCTCGGGGTCGAGCCGCGCCGCGCCCGCGAGGAGCCGCTGCTTGAAGATCGCGCCCGCCTCGAGCGCGAGAAAGCCGCCGTGCCACGCCGCGATGAGCTGGAGCGGGATCGTCGTGAGCAGCGCGAGCGCCCAGCCGAAGAGCCACGCGCGGTCGAGCGTCCCTTCGAGCGCGCCGCGGCCGAGGATGTACCAGCCGACGCCCGACACGGCGTAGAGCCCGAGCTGCACCGCGAACATGCGCGCGAGACGCCCGTACGCGCCCGCGTGCCCGAGCTGTCGCGCGAGCGCCTCTCCGGGGTCCGCGCGCAGGAGCCAGCACCCTCGCACGCGGAACCCTCCGAGGCGCTGACGCAAGAGGGCGGCCTCGGCGCGCGCGCGTCGACGGGGCGACACCTTCACCGCTTCGAGCATCGCGCGAGTGCTCTCGCGAAAGGGCGCCTCGACGCGCGCGCAGAGGGCCGCCCGGAGAGCCTCGACCTCGACGCGATGCTCCTTGAGGTCGGGACCGAGCGCGGTCAGTCTATGTCCGCGCGCACGCGAGAGGAGCAGCACGATCCGCGACGGGTCGCTCCCGTTGGACGAGAGCCACACGAGCGCGGGCGCCGCGGTCGAGAGCATCTCCGCGATGTCGGCCCACGGCGCCTCGACGGACTCGGCCTCGACGCCGATCCACCCCGCGGCGCGTTCGAACCACACGTCAGCGCCCGAGGGTTCGCCGCGGTCGACGGCCTCGATCACCACCTTCGGCACGGGCGGGACCTCGACGTCACGCGGTCGGAGCCCCGCACGCGCAGCGAGCACTTCGAGGGCCTCGGCGACGCGCGCTGCGGGCCACGATGCTGCGGAGAGCGAGCCGCTCACGACCCGCGCCCCTTCGCCTCGCGCGCCTCGGTTCTCACCAGCGTCACGGCGCCCTCGTCGTCGCGCGGAGCCTCTCGCAGAAGCCCTTTTTCTAGGCGCAATCGGCGCCACTCAGCAGAGGCCCAGAGCCCTTCGCGCAAGGTCTCTTCGGCGTCGAGGAGGGCGCGGTATCGGCTCTCGGGATCAGCGGCGAGCGCCGCGGGGTCGCCGTCTTCGACCACGCGTCCGTCGTCGATCACGAGCACGCGTTCGAAGGTGAGCGTCTCGCCGACGTCGTGCGTGACGCAGAGCATGGTGGCGTCGCGCCAGCGCTGCCGCGCGCGTCCGAGGAGCTCGCGCCGCTTCTCGCGATCGAGGCCGCGAAAGGGCTCGTCGAGGATCACGAGGCGCGCGTCGGGGCGGAGGACTCCGCGGGCCAGGCGCACGCGCTGACCCTCGCCGCCGGAGACGAGCGCGCCGCCCTCGCCGAGGTTGGTCTGCATCCCGTGGGGGAGCCGCTCGAGCACGCCGCGGAGGTCCGCGAGGTGGATCGCGTCGCCGAAGTCGGTCCCCTCGCCGTAGCGCGTGCCGTAGCGGAGGTTGTCGAGGAGCGAGCGGTTCCAGAGCTGCACGCCGGGGTCGACCCACGCGGTGTGCTTTCGAAGCGCCGCGAGCCTCGCGCCTTCGAGGGGCTCACCGTCGACGAGCACGCGCCCCGACGAGGCCGTGTTCCACCCGAGGAGAACGCCCGCGAGGCTTGATTTACCGGCCCCCGACGCGCCGACGATCGCGGTGTGGCTCGCCGCTTCGAAGGTGAGGTTCACCCCGTCGAGAATGGTCCTCCCCGCGGCGCGCACCGAGACGTCTTCGAAGCGCAGCGTGACCGCGCGCTCGAACGATCCGACCTCGCGCGAGACCGCGCTCTCGTCGTCGCGCGCGCCGAGCGGTTCGAGGAGCCGCAGCGCCACGTTGCGATGGTCGGGATACTGCCGCGCGAGCTGCGCCACCTCGGCGCCGAGCGCGGGGATGCTCAGCGCCCAATACGCGAGCAGCAGCACGCTCCCCGAGCCCACGGCCTCGGCGAAGGGACCGAGCAGGAGCGACACGCTGAGGGTCAATCCCACGAGCGCTTCGAAGCCTTCGAGGGTCACCGAGGCGCGCACGAGCGACCGCGCGGCGCGGGCCCACTCCACGAGCAGCGACTCGTGCTCGCGGCGAATGGCGCGCTCGGCGCCGTGGGTCCGCACGGCCGTCAAGCCGAGGAGCGCGTCGAGGTAGAAGCGCCCGAGCGCGCCCGCGTGAGAGCGGTACCGGAGGTCGAGCTCGGCGAGCGGTCGCTGCACCACGAGCGGCAGGGCGATCGAGAGCGCCGCGGCCACGATGGCGGGCGCGGCGACCGAGGGGGCCACGAGCGAGATGCCCACCGTCGTGACGACCAGCGAGGCCACGGCGCGGAGGAGGCTCCCCGCCAGCGGAGGCAGCGCGCGGAGCTGCTGCACCATGTGGCTGCGGTCGGTCATGTCTTCGCGCGTACGACTTGAAAAATAGCGGTCTCCGAGCTTCGGCACCTTCTCGAGGAAGGCCACGCGGAGGCGGTTCTCGAGGTGCCTCCCCACGCGCTGCAGCCCGAGCGCGAGGGGGAACTCCAGCGCAGTCGTCACCGCGAGGAAGGCCAGCACCGCGCCGATGCCCCAGAGCCGCTGCGCGCCCTCGCCGAGCATCCGCGCGATCTCGAAGAGCGAGCGGAAGATCACCGACTCGCCGAGCGCCGCCGCCGAGGCCAACGCGAGCGAAGGGAGCAGCACCGCGGGCGCCGTGAGCCCGTCATCGCGGAGCATCCCCCAGAGGTGCCGCCACGTCGGCGTGGGCTGCTCCATGAGCGCCGCGGTCACCTCCGCTGTCAGTTCCCCCGATGCGCCTGGAGGCGCCGCGGTGCCAGCCTCTCTCGCGCGTTGGAGGGCCACCGCGGGCGCGTCGTCGCGCACGCCCGTGACGGCGAGCACCACGGCGCCCGCGAGCCGCACGAGCTCCTCGCCCTCGCTCCCGCGCTCGTCGAGCGGCGTCACGGGCCAGAAGCGCCACGGGACGAGCGCATCGGACGCCTTCGAACCGTCATCGTCCTTCACCGACGCGCGAAAGAGCGTCTCGACGAGCGACTCCGACGCGCCTCCCTCGATGCCGTCGGCCTGCGCGATGGCGGTCACCATGCGCACCGCCGCGTCGAGCGCCGCGACGCGCGTCCAGCTCGGGTCTGCGAGCGCCTCCGAGAGCCACGCTTCGAAGCGCTTCGCGCCGAGGTTCTTTGCACGTCGGCGCATGGGCTCGACGAACTCGGGCGTCGCGGCGTACTCGCGCCACGCCTCGGCGGGCACGGGCATCTCGTGACGGTAGAGCTCGTCGCGGAGCCGCTGGATCGGCACCCAGCGCCGCCCCTGGCCCGGGTCCATGAGCTGCACGAGGCCGCGCTGATCGTAGGGCCCGCCGAGCATGTGGACGCGCCACGCGACGACGAAGTGCGTGAGCCCGCTCGGCTGACGCACGACGAGCAACCCCGGCAGAGAGCCCGACTCGGGGAGCAGGAGCGAGTCTTCGGTGACGACGCGCTGCTCGGCGACCATGCCGATCTTCGTGGCGAGCTCTTCGAGCGTGTCGATGGAGGTGCCGTCGACGTCGGTCTGGCACGCCTCGCGGAGTCGCCCGTAGCTCACCGAGATGCCGAAGCCTTCGAGGAGGCACTTGAGCGCCGCGGGACCGCAGTCCATCGCCGAGGTCTGGACCACCTCGGGGGCGAGCCAGCTCCTCGCGGCGGCGCTCATCGAGGAGCCTCCGCGGGCGTCGTTCGCGCGGGTGTCGAAGGCGTCGCAGCGCTCGTCGTCGGCGTGGTGGGCGCGTTCACGAGCTGCCCCGCGGCGCGCAGCACGAGCACCGCGGGCGAGACGCGCTCGACCTCGACCTCGACGCTCCCGGGGAGGCCGTGCGCCAACGGAATCCTCGTCGCGCCCGGCCGCGGGATCGCGAGCTCGACGCGCACCACGCCCTCGCGCGTCTCCGATCCCACCGAGCGCACGACGGCCGCCACGGTTCCCCATTGGGCCCAGGGGAATCCGTCGAGGCGCGCCCTCGCAGACTGCCCCTCACGGATGCGACCGAGCGAGGCCGACGGCTGAAACTCTCCGATGATTCTCAGCTCACCGCGCGGCACCACCGTGGCGAGTCGCTGGCCCTGCGCCACCACCGAGCCTGGCCGCAGCTCGACCACCACGCCGAGCGCGCCGTCGATGGGCGCGCGGAGCACCCTGCGCGACGTGACCAACGCGATGCGATCGATCGAGGCCCGCAGCGTCGCTCCCTCTCCGTCGAGCCGCGCGACCTCGCCTCGCAGCCTCGCGATCTCCGCATGTCGAGCCGACACGCGAGACCTCCCGTCGAGCTCCATCCTTCGCAGCTCGAGGGCGAGCGCAGACGCTGCCGCGGCGGTGCTCGTCGCGAGGGAGCGCGCGCGCTCCGCGTCGGCGACGGAGCCGTGTCCGAGCGCCCTCAACCTCTCGGCGCGATCGGCCTCGGCGCGCGCATTGGCGGCGACGCTGGCGGACTCTCTCGCGCGGGCCCTGGCGACTTCGAGTGACGCGCGGGCTTCGGCGAGCGACTCCGAGAGACCTCGCGTGGCGGCGTCGAGCTGCGCGCGCGTCGACGCGATCTGCGGGGCGATGGCGTCGAGCCTCGACTGCGCCTCGGCGCGCTCCAGCCGCTCAGACTCCACATCGAGCTCGACGAGCGCGTCGCCCGCGCGAACGGCCTGACCGAGACGCATGCGGTTGACGGCGACGCGACCGCCCTCGGCGCACTCGACGGGGTACACGGCGCTCGCGACCTCGACGCGCGCCGACGCGCTGCGCTCGAAGACCGGCACGCGCGCGAGCGTGAGCCACGCGCCCCAGAGGCCGAGCAGCGCGCCCGCGCCGACGACGCCCCAGAGCGAGCTCCGCCCGTCATCGGCGGCGAGAGAGCGCATCGTGCGAGAGAATGCGGTGCTCATCTGCGTCGCCCGCGGCGAGGTTCTCGACCCGCGACGCGCGAGTCAAGCGTCAGGCGCGCGTAGGCACCGTCGGCGCAACGATCGCTCCGTGCTGCGCGCGCGCGGTGACGACGCTCGCGGCGGCGGCGAGCGCGCAGCCCGCGACGTTGAGCCACATGGCGGGCGTGAAGCGCGCGCCGAACATGAAGACGAAGTTCTGAAGGGCCCATCCGCCGTAGATCACCGCGGTGGCGGCGGCGATGTCGCGACGCGGACGAGGCTCGGTCCAGCGGTGCGCGGCGAGGTTCGTGAGGGCGAGGAAGAGGCATCCCACGCCGTGCCAGTCTTCCCACGCCTCGCCGTGCGTGCCGAGGGTGTAGGGCCTCGCGACCCAGATCTCGACGATCGCGTTCGAGAGGCGATGCGAGAGGATCATCGCCGAGAGCGCGAAGGCGTACACGGAGCAGGCGAGGAACGAGTTCTTCATCGGCAGAGCCTTCCTGCTGAGCATGGACGACGTGGCGGGTCACCAGGTGTCCGCCACGGCGAGCGCCGCGCGGATCGTCGCGGCTACGTGCCCTTCGGGCGCTGCATCGCGACGACGGACTTGAGAATCGCCGCGATCGTGTCGGCCTCCGCGTGCTCCGACAACTCGCGCGACGGGTGGAACTCCGCGTCGACCTCGTAGCGTCCGTCGCCCGCGAGGCTCCGCGCGAAGCGACCGCGCACGAAGGTCCACGCGTCGCCGATCGTGAAGCAGCCGTAGACGTCGTGCGCCCCGTCGGGCTGATCTTCGAGGAGCTGAAGCGCGACCGTGAGCATCGCCCCCTGCAACTGAGGGAGCGGATCGACCGCGTCGAGCGCGCGCTTCGCTTCGACGACGAGAAAGAACGGCGCCACGGGTTGACCGGCCGCATCGATCGCGAGCGCGCCGTCGATGATCCCGTGCAGCCGAAGCGGTTCGTCTCCGAGGCCGTGGAGTTCGGCGCCGCGGACGACCACGCTGAGCGCGACCTGCGACCAGGCCCGCACGTCGTCGACCTCGGCCACCATCAGCAGCGGATAGATCGCGCGCGCCCAGAGCGTGGCCTCGTTCGCCCTGCTCGTGCTCGTGAACGCGAGGCGCCGACGAAGCGCGTCGAGGTCCGCCCGCTCCAGATCGGTGAGCGGCGTCTTCGAAAGCGAGGCCCAGGGCTCCGCGGCCGAAGCGTGGAGGCGCGCGCGAACGAAGCCGAGATCGAGGGCTCCGCCGGTCACGACGAGCTCCGAAAAGGTCAGCGTCTTCATGGTGGCGGGGCAGAGTGGGGTCGTCTCCGCGACACCGTCAAGCGTCACCGCTTCGCGCGGCGGCGCCTGCGCGAGAGCGACGCGAGCGCGATCCGCGCAGCGACGCCGTGAGCGCTTCGAGAGGCGCGTCCGTCGGCCCTGCACCCGCAGCCTCCGGGCTGCATCGTGTCGGGCACGAAATCGCCCGCGTCGGGCCCCTGATCGATCGTGCGCGCGTCGACGGCGCCGTCGCTCGTCGCAGCGCCGTCCGAGAGCTCGCTCGCGTCGCCCGTCGCGCTCGAATCGCCCGTCGGCACCGCGCCATCACCCGCGACCGCGCCGTCAGGACGCACGCCGCCGCCGTCGGGGACGAGCCCGCTTCCATCGGGCGACACGGAGCTCGCGTCACCGCCTGAAGCGCCTCCATCGGCGCCTGCGTCGAAGGCGTCGGGCGGAATGTCGTCGCCCTCATCGACGGGCGGAGGAGGCGTCGGCGTCGATGACGCGCCGGTCCACACGCCGAGTACGTCGACGATGAGGTGCGTGCGCGTGTTGGCGAACACGCAGAGCGCGCCGCGCCCGAGCGTCGAGACCGTGAGCGCGCCCACCGCGCGGTCCGCGGGGAAGTTGAGCGACGACGTCCCGGGTACGGGCGTTCCGCATGGAAACGCCGTGACGAAGCCGCCGCTCGTCGCGCCGACCGCCGTGAGGTTCGCGACCACGGCCACTGCGCTCGCGGGCATCCCCGGCAGGCTCTGAATGGGCAGCTCGATGACCTGCCGCGCGCCGAGGCGACCGGTGTAGCGCGACGTCGGCTCACGCGTGTCGAGGAGCCGCTGCGGCGAGAGGGCGGTGTACGTGAGCCCGCTCGCGGGCGTGAAGAACCCCGTCACGTCGACGACGACGTGGGTGCTCACGTTCGAGCGCAGGCAGAGCTGTCCGCTGCCGAGCGTCGAGACGACGGTGTTGGTCACCACCGAGCTCGCGCCGAAGTTGATGTTGCTCGTCGGAGGCACCGCGGCCCCGCACGGAAAGGCCGAGATGAAGCCCCCTTCAGCGCCCGCGATCACGGCCACGCTCGCCACGACGCCCACGGCGCCCGCGGGCGCGCTCACGTCGACGGGCCTCGTCACGCCCGCGGCGAGCGCCACGTCGGAGCGCGTGTCGAGCACGCGCGACGGCCCCGAAGGAGCGAGCCCCGCGCCCGTGGGCGAGAAGGCTCCGTACGCGTCGACGATGAGGTGCGCAGGGGCGATGGATTCGAAGGTCACGCCTCCGCTCGCGCCGAGCGTCGCGGGCGTCGCGTTGGCGTTGGCCGCGTCGGCGATGTAGTTCACCGTCGACGTGGGAGGCCGGGGCTCTCCCGCGGCGAAGGCCGTCGCGAAGCCCGGCGCGCCGACGCCGATCGCGGCGACGTTGAGCCACACGCCCGTCGCGCCCGCGGGCAGTCCCACGGAGGCCCAGTCGCGGAAGGTGCCGTTCGAAGCGGGCGAGACGGGCCCCGCGGCGCCCGAGCGGACGAGCCGCGTCGACTCCGAGGGCGTGCGCGTGTCGAAGAGCCGCGTGGGGCCCACGAAGGTGAAGCGCCCCGGCGCCGCGGTCGCGCGAACGGTCGGGAGCGTCGCGCCATGGACGGCCGTCGCCTCCGCAGGCTCGGGCGGCGCAGGCGTTCCGCAGCGGGGCGCAGCGCCGTCGACGCAGGCCGCGCCCGTCGAGGCGCAGTCGACGGAGGTGCAGTCGGCGTTGATGATCCGGGTGCCGTCGCAGCGCGCGGCGCAGGTCGTCCCCATCGCGGCGCCCGAGGTGAAGAAGGCCGTGCGGCGCTCGGCCCCCGCGACGCTCAGCTCGACGTGAACGTGGTTGGTGTGAGACAGCGACGCCGGGGTGAGGAGCCCGAAGCCGCGCTCACCGTTCCAGTACGCGCGATCCCAGATGACGCGTTGGATGCCGACGTACTCCGCGTTCTCGACGAGCCAGTTGGCGACCGCGTCGCCGAGGGTGTTGTCCGCGTCGCCGCCCGTCATCGGGACCATGAGGTCGATCGCGCGCCCGACGGAGTGCACCGACAGCATCGGCACGCGCGTCGTCGCGCTGTTCTGCCGACAGCAGTACGTCCCCCCCGCGCGCAGGAAGGTGTATCTCCGCAGGAGGAACGCGTTGAGGTCGCGCGTCCCGGGATAGGCGATCATGCACGCGGGGTGGGTGCACGAGCACGCGAAGGCGTTGGTCGACGTGCACTGACCGAGCGGCGCCACCGCGGGCGGATCGACCACCGTGACGTGCTGCGTGGCCGCGACGGAGCGCGTGATCACCGACGGCGCCCACGGCCCCGGGATCGCGATGGCCTGCGGCTGCGACGAGACCTCCGCGTCGGCCACGCAGCCGAGCGCCAGCGCCAAGCAGACCGACAGCAGCGAGCGTCCCATCATGATCGGCGACGCTATCGCCCCGCGGGGCCTCGTGTCTCCGTCTTCGACGCGCTCGACGCGAATCCTCCGCGAGGCCACACTCGGCGCCGTCATGGAGATCCCCGGATACAAGGGCAACCTGCGCTGGCTCCCTTCGCGCACGGTGTTTCTGACCCGTCACGGCTCGCACGCCTACGGCCTCGCGACGCCCGCGAGCGACCTCGACATCAAGGGCGTCGCCGTGCCCCCCGACGAGTACTACCTCGGGTTCACGCAGCGCTTCGAGCAGGCCGAGTGCGCCGACCCCGACACGGTGATCTTCGAGCTGCGAAAGTTCATGCAGCTCGCCGCCGACTGCAACCCGAGCGTCGTCGAGATCCTCTTCACGCACCCCGACGACCACCTCGGCGTCACGCCCGTCGGAGAGCGCCTCCTCGCGGCGCGCGAGCTGTTCCTGTCGAAGAAGGCGAAGCACACGTTCTCGGGCTACGCGATGGCGCAGCTCCGTCGGCTCGAGACGCACCACCGCTGGGTCAGCGCGCCCCCCGCGGCCCCTCCCCGCCGCGAAGACTTCGGTCTCAGCTCGCTCACCGACGAGGAGCAGTCGCGCCTCGCGACGGTGCACGCCGAGATCGACAAGCTCGTGAAGCAGTGGGAGCTCGACCTCTCGGCCCTCCCCCGCGACGCGCAGGATGACCTCCGCGAGCGCATCACCGCGGCCATCAGCGAGCGCGTGGCCGCAGATTCACCCTCGTGGCGGGCCGCCGCGCGCACCCTCGGCCTCGACGACGACCTCACGGCGCGCATCGCCCGAGAGCGCGAGTTCCGCGCGCGGCTCCGCGAGTGGGAGCAGTTCGCCACGTGGCAGAAATCGCGCAACCCCCGGCGCGCGGAGCTCGAGGCGCGCTTCGGCTACGACACAAAGTTCGGCGCCCACGTGGTGCGCCTCCTGCGCATGTGCCGCGAGATTCTCACCGACGGAGCGGTGAACGTGCGGCGCCCTGACCGCGACGAGCTCCTCGCGATCCGCGGCGGCGCGTGGCCCTTCGAAAAGCTCCGCGCGTGGGCGGTCGAAGAGGACGCCGCGATGGAGGCCCTCATGAAGACCTCGAAGCTCCCGCACGGCCCCGACCGCAAGGCCCTCGACGCGCTGTGCGTGTCGCTCGTCGAGGAGTCTCTGCGCACGTTTCCCCGCGATCTTGACGCCCCTCCGGTGCGCCGATAGCGTCCGCCGCCGGTGCGTAGCGCGTTCAACACCCGTTCCTGCGTCGACGGCGATCGGGCCCTGAGCGCCGAGGCGCGCGCATGAACGCCGCGCTCATCGACGTCTTCGGGCTCGTCGGGCAACGGCTCGACGGCAAGTACGAGATCGAGGCCCTCGTCGCGCAGGGCGGCTTCGCGGTGGTCTACCGGGGCACGCACCTCACGCTTCGAAAGCAGGTCGCCGTGAAGGTGCTCCGCGTGCCGAGGGAGCTCGAAGGCTCGGCGCGCGTGGCCTTCCTCGAGAAGTTCGCGCTCGAGGCCCAGACCATCGCCGCGCTCGATCACCCCGCCATCGTGAAGGTCATCGACTTCGGCACCTCTCCGATGCCGCCCGGCGAGACCGCGCCGTGGATGGTGCTCGACTGGCTCCAGGGCCAGACCCTCGACGCCGAGCTCGACGCGCGCCGCGGTCAGGGCGGACGCTCCCCCGCCGAGTGCCTCACGCTCCTGCGCCCGGTGTTCGAAGCGCTCTCGTACGCGCACGACGAGGGGATCGCGCACCGCGACGTCAAGCCCGCCAACCTGATGCTGGTGACGAACAAGCGCGGCGAGCGCACGGCCCGCGTGCTCGACTTCGGCATCGCCAAGGTGATGAACGGCGAGGAGGCGCCCTCGACGGGGCTCACCGCGACGCACAACCACCAGCGCACGTTCTCGCTCTTCTACGCCTCGCCCGAGCAGATCGCGGGCACCCGCACGGGCCCGTGGACCGACGTCTACGCCCTCGCGCTCGTGCTCACCGAGATGCTCACCGACGCGCTCCCGTACCGCGGCGACGACGTGCAAGACGTCTACATCGACGCGCTCTCGCCCGTGCGCCCGACGCCCGCCAAGCGCGGCTTCGACGCGGGCCCCTGGGAGGCCGTGCTCAGCCGCGCCGTGTCGCTCAAGCCCGCCGAGCGCTACCCGTCTGCGAGGGAGTTCCTCGAGGCCCTCGAGGCCGCGATCCCCGACCACGTCGAGCACACGGCCGACGAGTCTTCGCCGCGGCTGAAGCGCCCGCCGATCGACACGCTCGAACCCTCGCAGTCTCGCCGCAGCCTCACGCCCGTCGCCCCTCCGCCGCGCAGCGGAGTCCCGCGCGCGATCGGCTACACGCTCCTCGGCGCCTTCGCGACGCTGCTCTCCTTCGCGGGCTATCGCGCGATCGCCGAAGACAACCGCCCCGTCGAGGTGCGCGTCGTCGCCGACCAGCCCGGCACCGCGAACGCCGCGCCCCCCGTGATCGCACAGCCCGCGCCTCCCGCCGTCACGCAACCCGCGGTCGCAGCGGTCACGCAACCCGTGATCGCCGCAGACGCGTCTGTGACCGCCGACGCCGAGGCGCTCGTCGCGATCGTTCGGCCTGCGCCCGCGGTGATCGCGGCGCCTCGCGTGCCCCCTCGCCCCGTCGCGCGCCCGGTGATCCAGCGCCCGCGCAGCCCCATCGCCACTACGGCGCCTGCGGTTCCGACGCAGCCCGCCACGGGGCATGAGATCATCCCGGCGGAGTGAGAGACGGATGCGCGCGCTGCGAGCCATGACCTTCGCCGTGAGCCTCGCGTGGGCCTCCGTCGCGACCGCGCAGACCTCGCCCACCGAGATCGCGCGACGAGACCTCCTCGATCAGGCCGAGGCCGCGCGCGCCGCGGGAGACCACGCCCGCGCGCTCGACCTCGCGACGCGCGCATCGCAGCTGCGCGTCACGCCGTCGTTGCGGCTCCTCCTCGCGCAGGAGCACCAGGCGCTCGGGCACGTGCTCGAAGCGCTCGATCAGTCGGCCTCCTGCGCCCGCGAGGCCGCCGCCGACACGGCGATGAACAATCGGGAGCGCATCCTCGAAGCGTGTCGCGCGCTGTCTGCCTCGCTCGCCCCGCAGGTCGGGCGCGTCGTGGTGCACGTGCCCGATCCGCCTGCGGGCGCCGTCGTTCGCGTCGCGGGGAGCGAGCTCAACAGCGCCCTCTGGGGCGTGAGCTACCCCGTCGTACCCGGCGTGATCGAGGTCGACGCCGAGGGCCCTGGAGGCGCGCGCGCGCACCGCACCGTCACCGTCGCCGCGGGCGCGACGGAGGAGGTCGAGATCGTGCTTCCACACATCGCGCCCGTCGTTCGACACGTCGACGCGCCGCCGCCGCCGCCGATCGTCGCGCGAACGTCGCCCGGCGTCGGGCCGTGGGTGGTGATGGGCCTCGGCGCGGCGACGCTCGGAGCCTCGCTCGCGTTCTTCTTTCTCCGCGAAGACGCGCTCGCCGCGCGCGACGCCGAGTGCGGCCTCCGCGGCGCCGGGCCGGGACGCTGCGTCGACCGCGCGCTCGCCGAGGGCGCCGACGGCGACTACCGCACCTTCACCACGCTCACCAACGTCACGCTCGGCGTCGGCGCCGCGGGCGTCGCGGCCGGGGCGCTGTGGCTCCTCCTCGGGCGCGGCGAGGGAGCCCCCGCGAGGCCCGCGCGCACCTCGATGGGCCTGCGGCCGTACGGCGACGGCGCGATGCTCGAACTCACGGGGGCGCTGTGATCGCGCGCATCGCCTCGCTCCTCGTCGCGCTCGCGCTCCTCTCGGCGTGCAGCACCGACGACTGGGAGTTCTGCCCGAACCACGCGTGTCCCGGCGCCTACGACGCCTCGGTGATCGCGTGCCCCGAGGGCCTCACGCTCTGCTCGGCCTTCTGCCGCGACACGCGCACCGACGAGTCGAACTGCGGCGGCTGCGGCGTGCAGTGCACCTCGACGCAGGTCTGCCAGCAGAGCCGCTGCACCGACGTCACGGGCTGCGCGACGCCTCGGACGATGTGCGGCGAGAGCTGCATCGACACGACGTCGGACAACGCCAACTGCGGCGGCTGCGGCGTCGCGTGCCCCGTCGGAACGGCCTGCTCGGGCGGTCGCTGCGTGTGCCCCGTGGGGCAGTCTCTCTGCGGCGGGGCGTGCGTCAACACGCAGACCGACGGGGCCAACTGCGGCGGGTGCAACACGCGCTGCGCGATGGGCCAGGTCTGCGGCAACGGGCAATGTTCGAACTCGTGCCCCGCGCCGAGGACGCTCTGCGGGTCGAGCTGCACGTCGGTGTCGAGCGACATCGGCAACTGCGGACGCTGCGGCAACCGCTGCGCGTCGGGGCAGCTCTGCACCGGCGGCGTGTGCGTCACGCCGTGCCCCGCGCCGAGCATGGTGTGCTCGGGCGCGTGCACCGACGTCACCACCGACCTCGTCCACTGCGGACGCTGCGGGAACCGCTGCGCCACCGGGCAGGTGTGCACCGGCGGCGCCTGCGCGACGCCCTCGGCGGGCGGCATGGCGGGCATCCCCTGCACGCGCGATTCGGACTGCGGATCGGCGGGTCGCTGCATCGCGGCGGGCCTCGGTTTTCCGGGCGGTTACTGCTACTACGGCTGCCCCCTCGGGAGCTTGCCCGGGGACGCCTGCGCGCGCGACACGGGCATCTGCCTGGGCGTCGCGGGCGTCACGCAGAACATCTGCTTCCGCGCGTGCACGCCCGGCACGAGCAACGGCTGTCGGAGCGGCTACGTGTGCCTCGACGTGAGCAGCGACCACAGCGCCGGGGTGTGCTTCCCCAACTGCACGCAGAACCCCGGCGCGGTCTGCGGCCCTGACCGCTGCGACACGACCACCGGGGCGTGCGTCGGGAGTTGCACCTCGAACGCGGGCTGCTCGCAGAACAGCGTGTGCGAAGCCCTCACGGGCGCCTGCTACTGCACCTCGGGCACAGACTGCGGCGCGAACCTCCGTTGCTACGTCCCCTCGGGCGCGATCGCCGGCTCCTGCGGCTGCGCGTCGAGCGCGGCGTGCCCCGTCGGTCGCACGTGCAACCCCGAGACGGGCGGCTGCGTCTGAGCGACGGCGCGCGACCGGGCGAGCGACGGGAGCCCTCAGCGAGGGAGATACTCGAAGGTCCCCGTCACGACCTGTGACGGTTCCGCGAAGGTCTGCGTGAAGCTCACCACGCGCGAGGCCGGGGTCGTGCCCGCGGCCACCTGAACGGTCACCTCGCGCGGCTGCGCGTCGAAGGTGTACTCGCCCACCGCGGGCCCCGAGCACGCGATGGCCCGCACCGTCTCAGAGCCCGCGCTCCCGCGCGGAGCACCCGTCGCGGTGATCGTGCGAGTCGTACCAGGCGCCCACATCGGGTCGGAGAGCGGCGTCGCGAACTCGAGCTGCGCCATCAACTGCCAGCGCCCGGCCGAGTCGGTGGCCGTGAGCCGAAAGCCCCTCGCCCCGTTGTACATCTGCACCGAGGGGGAGGTGCTCGCGAAGTCGCGCACCTCCCCCGCCGTCCCCGCGAGCCGATCGACCTCGGAGGTGATCGTCGCGGGAGGCGTCGTCCCCGCGCGCGGCGCGACGGGCGCGGTTCCGGTCGCAGAGATCGCGCCGGGGTTGGCGCCGCCAGGACCCTCCCAGGGATTCGTCGGAGGTCGATCCGCGTCTCCGCAGGCGGACACCGTCGAGATCACCAGCGCGAGCGCGAGAGAGGGCTTCTTCATGGCGTGCGTCCGATGTGGCGCCCATCGCCGTCGGTCGTCAAGGGAGGGGCCCGGTCGTCGCGAGAGGCTCAAGAAAAAGTCACGGATTCAAGGCGCTTCGAGCGTGACATTCCCTGTCAACCGAGGACTGGCGCGGGCGCGCCGCGTGTCGCAGTCTGCGCTCGCGCACGGGGTCGCCCGGAGGGGGCGACGCCCACCAACCACGCAACGGAGCAACGACCGACTCATGAGCAACATCGAAGACCGCCTCGACCGCATCGAACGCAAGCTCGACGCACTCCTCGCCGCGATGAAGGCGCCGACCAACGGGCGCGCGGCGGCGGTGAGCGCCCCGAGCGGCGCCAGCGACGCCGACGTCGACATCGACGGACCGAGGGGCGACCCCGAGGTGCGCTTCATGCCGCAACGGTGGACCGGCGCGGACTACAAGGGCCAGAAGTTCTCGTCGTGCGACCCCGAGTTCCTCGACATGCTCGCCGACGCGTACGAGTGGTTCGCGCAGCGCGACGACGAGTCTGGCGCCGTCGACAAGAACGGCTCGCCCAAGAGCAAGTGGAGCCGCCTCGACGCCTCCCGCGCCCGCGCCTGGTCGGCACGCCTCCGCGGTGACAGCGGCGCCGCCCCCGCGAGGCCCCGCGCCGCCGCGGCCCCGTCGACCAACCGCCGCCCCATGGCGCCGCCGAGCAACGGCCGGAGCACGCCCGAGATGGGCTCCTACCACGACGACGAGATCCCCTTCTGAGAAGGGGAATTCTAGACGGCCACCCGCCCGCCGACCGACGCCCCGAACGCGTCGAAGTACGTCACCGCGGCACGCACCTCGCCGACCCATCCCAACGCTGAGAACTCTTCGGGCGTGATCCCGTAGAGCCGATGTCTCCCGGTGCCAAGGTAGCCCCCGGCGCGCACCTCGGGGGTGACCGCGGCGGTGGCGTTACGCATCGTTCCCTCGTAGACGAAGCCGCACTTCTCGACGACGCGCTGGCTCGCGACGTTGGCCTCGTCGTGCATCACCTGAAGGCGATCACACGCGAAGCGATCGAAGGCCAGCACCGCGAGGACCTTCACCGCGAGCGTCGTGTACCCGCGACCCGCGTGCTCCGAGTGGCACCAGTAGCCGACCTCGAGCGCGGCGGGATTCAGCGCGGTGCGCGGATGGAGCCCGCAGCCGCCGAGCAGCGCCCCCTCCTCCGAGAAGACGCCGTAGACGTACTCGCGCCCCGACCAGTAGCTCGCTTGAAAGCGCGCCACGAGGTCGAAGTCCTGCTCGCGCGTCGACGGCGCGTGACACCAGGGCATGAAGCCCTTGCGCTCCGCCCGGCTGCGATCGTGCGCCGCCGCGAGGCGATCGACGTCGGTGAAGGCGTAGGGCCGCAGCTCGATGAAGCGCCCTGCGTCGCGGTACGTGACCCGCGTCGGCGGGTGCAGGCGGTCGATGGGAAACGCGCTCATGCCCGCGATGAGAGCCCCGAGAGGCGCCGCGCGTCGAGGGCGAAGCGGAGGGCGCGGTGGTACCGTTCGGCGTTCCCCCCGACGCGACGCCCTTCACCGCAATGGAGACGATGGACATGGAAGGCTCATCTCGCGCGCTGGTCGAGGCGCTCTGCTCCGACGCGTGCGCCGGTCGACGCGCGGGCACTCCCGGCGGCGCCCTCGCGCGCAAGCACATCGTCGAGGCCCTCCGCGACGCGGGCCTCGATCCCATGGAGCAGCCCGCGCCGGGCTGTCGCGGCGCCAACGTGGTCGCGACGATCCCGGGCTCCATCGACCGCTGGGTGCTCGTGGGCGCGCACTACGACCACCTCGGCGTGATGGGCGGAGAGGTCTTTCGCGGGGCCGATGACAACGCGGGCTCCGTGGGCGCGCTCGTGTCGGTCGCGCGCTCGCTCGCGGCGACGAGGCCCGACGGGCGCGGCGTGATCCTCGTCGCGTTCGACGGCGAGGAGCCGCCCTTCTACGCCACCGAGGCGATGGGCTCGCAGCACTACGCGCAGCACCCCACGGCGCCCCTCGACCGCATCGACATGATGGTCGCGCTGGAGCTCCTCGGCCACCCGATCGGCCCCGAGGGGCTCCCCCGCGACGTGCGTCAGTCGATGTTCGTGCTCGGCGCCGAGCGCAGCGAGGGGACCTCGAAGCGCGTCGACGCGATCGCCGCCTCGGTCGACGGCGTGGTCGCGCGGCGCGTCGACGCCGAGGTGATCCCGCCGCTCTCGGACCACCTCGCGTTCTGGCGCGCGAGCGTGCCCTTCGTGCTCATGACGGGCGCGCGCTCGGCGACCTACCACACGCCCGACGACACGCTCGAACGCCTGGATTGGAAGCGCCTCGGCGCCGTCTCTCGCTGGCTCGAAGCCTTCGTGAGAGACCAGTGCGCGCGGCCCGAGGGGCGCGTGAAGTTCCTCCGTGAAGGGCGCGACGACGCGTCGACGCTCGACGCGCTGCGGGCCCTGCTCGAGCCGCTGCGCGACCGCTCGCCCCTGGCCGCGCAGGGCCTCTCGCAGGTGCGGGCGCTGCGCGATCGATGCGACCGCGCGGGGCGTCTCCCCGAGGCGTTGCAGCCGAGGGCGGCGGAGCTGGTGGGGGCCATCGAGCAGGCGCTCGCGTAGCCGATCAGAGGGTCAGAACTCGAGGATGCCCGCGGCCGTGAAGGTCGCGAAGGTCGCGAAGCCGAGCACCGAGTGGACCGTGCGCGTCGCGCGGGTGAAGTCCGCGCGCGTGTCGTTGTCGTTGATGCCGAAGACCTCGGGGTGCACGCTGAGAATCCCGAGGATGGGCAGGATGATCATGCCCGCGCCGTGGATGTACGCGAGGGTCTTGTGGAGCCGCAGGCGGCTCTCGGCGCCGCCGTTGCCCTCCGACGCGTGATCGGGGTCGGGCGCGGCCACCGCGAGCACGCCCGCCGTGGTGTAGAGCCCCGTGGTGATGAACGCGAAGGTCTCGTGGAGCGACTGCACGAGGGAGTACTGCTCGCACGCGAAGCCGCGGGGATCGCTGGCGCAGTTGCCGCGACCGAACCACGTGTCCTGGTTGATCATCTGGATCGTGCCGAGGGCCTCGGTCACGAGCATGGTGCTCCACGCCGCGATGGCGAAGGCGCGGTGCGTGCGGAGCGTGCTCTCTCGGTTGCGCATCACGAAGCGCCCGAGGCGTTGGCCCTCGCGCGCGTCTTCGCAGTCGATGTCGCACTGCGCGGGCGCCTCGGCGGGAGGCTGCGCGGGGGCCGCCTGCGCGGCGGGCGCGGGCTGCGCGACGGGGAGCTCTGCGGCGCCTCCGCCCGTGGGACGCGCGGGCTGGGCGGCCGCGGCGCGCGCCGTCTGGGCGATGAAGGGGCCGCCGCGGAGCGTGAGGTCGACGGTCCAGGGAGAGGGCTGCGCGAGCTCACCCTGGAGGGAGAGCGCGGGCTGCGAAGGGTCGGAGGATTCCCCCGAGAGCCCACGCGACAGGGTGAGGAGCAGAAGTGCGGTCGAGCCAGTCATCGGAACCTGTTACCTCCGTCAATCGAAGCGCGTCGCCGTCGACGTCGCGCGAAGCGTCACAGCGGGACGGTGATGCGACCGGGCGCGGGGTCTCCACCAGCGACGGTGGTGGTTCCCATCTGCGTGTGGCAGGCGTTGCAGTCGCCGTGCGGCACGGGCGAGCTCATCTCGTTGATGATCCCCGTCGGCCCGACGACGCGCGCCGAGCGGAGCGGGAACGTGAAGTTGCTGTTCGTCGAGAAGTTACCCGCGGTGTTCACCGTGAGGCGAACCATGCGTCCGGCGCCGTCGACGATCTCGACGTAGGCCGTTCCCGACGGCCCGCCGGGGGCCCTGCCCGAGTACCCGTTGCAGTTGTCGACCTCGTTGGCGAGAAAGTACACCGTCCCGCCGAGGTACTGCGGCCCCTCGCGCATGCTGCGGTGGCAGTTGATGCACGCCTGGCCGGGGTTCATCGACGCGCTCCCGCGGTTGCCGCGGGTCCAGCGCGTGCCCGAGACGCAGGAGGTGTCCGTGCCCGGAGGCGGCTGCCAGCCCGTGTCGTCGGGGGGCGCGACGGCGTCGTCGGGGGTCGAGCTGTCGGGGGTCACCGCGCTGTCGGGAGTCACCGCGCCGTCAGGGGTCACCGCGCTGTCGGGGGTCGACGGCGTGTCTCCCGTCGCCACGGGGACGTCCTCCCCGGGGATTCCGCGCGCCTGAACGCCGGTGGTCACCTCACCACCGCACGCCACGGCCGAGGCGGACAGAACGAACATCAGGGCGAAACGAAGTGAAGACGTGTGCATCGTTGACCTCGTGAAGCGTGAAGTGGCGTCGGCGTTACGTTCAGCGGCCCTGATTCGGCGCGATGATTCGACCGGGCGCGCCGTCGGCGCCCTCTCGCGTGTGGCACGAGTTGCAGTCGCCCGACGGGGGATCGTCCATCTGGGCGATGTGCCCGCTCGGCGATTGGACCCACACGCGGCGCAGCGGGAAGCGGAACTCGTGCGTCGTGTAGAAGTTGCCCGAGGGGTTCGGCTCGATCACGAAGGGAACGCCCGACTGATCCTCGACGATCACCCAGGTGCGACGCCCCGAGACGGGGTCGCCCGCGTTGCCGTAGCACTCGTTCTCTTCGTGGCGCGCGTTGAAGACGGTGCCCGCGACGGAGAACACCGGGCCCCGTCGGCGCCCGGAGTGGCACTCGATGCACGCGCGGCCGGGGTGCATGAAGTTGTCGCCGTGGTCGCCGCGGGTCCAGTAGTGCCCCGAGGCGCAGAGCGGTCCGCCGCCGGGGATGGGCGCGGGCGGGTCCGACGCGCAGCCGACGACGAGGGCGAAGGGGATCATCCAGCGGGCGTTCATCGGCGCCTCCCGCGAAGCGCGGCCGCGAGTCCGAGGAGGGCGAAGGCCCACGCGCCAGACGCGCTGGATGCACCGGGGCGCGCGCTGCATCGGCCGTACGCCTCGGAGCGCGCAGGGTCGAAGGGGAGGATCGTGTCGGCGGTCCAGGGCGGAGCGTCTTCGCCCACCGAGGCGTCCGTCGGCGGGGGCGCGTCGGTGACCGGAACATCCGCCGCGGGGACGTCGGCGACAGGCACGTCGGCGACAGGGACGTCGGCGACGGGGACGTCGGGGGTGACGCCGCCGTCGTCCGAGGCGACGGTCACCGCGAGGGAGGCGACCGCCCAGGCGTCGCCCGCAGAGCGCGTGCCGTCGGTGGCGTTGCCCGCGGCGTAGATGGTGTAGGAGCCCGGCGTGGCCGGGGCGACGACGTCGAAGCGGATCGTGAGCGGTCCGCCCGCGGCGCGCGCGAGGCCGAGGTTGTGAACGAGGTCGACGCCGTTGATGCGCGTCCCCGTCTGCATCGCGTTGGGCGCCAGCGAGCCGCTCGACACCGAGATGTCGCAGCCGCCCTGACGGAACGTCGCGAGCGTGCTGTTGATCGTGAGGGTGTAGCTCGAGCGAACCCCCGGGCCGACGCGCATCGGGCCAGCGATCGCCGCCGTCGCGCCGGGGGCGACGAGGTGACACGTCGTCGCGGTCCCGCAGCCGGTGCGAGAGCGGCCGATGATGCGGCCGTCGGGGTTGGCCGCGGCTTGCGGCGAGAGCGTCGCCCACGCGAGGCCCGCCGCCAGGGCCATGATCGATCTTGCCGTGCTCGCTGACATGACTCCGAACACTCCGCGTACAAGGGAGAGACTCTGACGCGCGAAGGAATCGCTCTTCGCCGCGTGGAGGTCTAGTGAAGAACCGCTCAGGTGTGCGCGCGCGACGCAACACCAACGAGCCGCACACTCAATCTCCGCGACGAAGCGTGGCCTTCGTTGAAAAAACGCAACCCTTCACCGGGCGCTTCGACGCTCCGTGTCATTGCGCCGCGGCGGCGGCTCCCGGTTGCTTGACTTGTCTCTCGCCGAAGCGCTTCTCTCGCCGCCCGATGAGCAACTACGACGTGATCGTGATCGGGAGCGGGCCGGGCGGCGAAGGCGCGGCGATGAAGGCCGCGAAGGAGGGGCGATCGGTCGCCGTGATCGAGCGCTACCACCTCGTCGGCGGCGGCTGCACGCACTGGGGGACGATCCCTTCGAAAGCCCTTCGCCACACGATCTCGACGCTCGCGGAGTTCCGTTCGAACGGGCTCTTTCAGGCGCAGCTCGAGAACTACCAGCCCAAGCTGCCCGAGCTGCTCCGCGCGGCCGAGGGCGTGATCCGCCGCCAGGTCTCGCTGCGCCACGGCTTCTACGAGCGCAACCACGTGCGCCTCATGCACGGCAACGCGCGCTTCGTCGACGGCAACACCCTCGAGGTCGAGGGCCCCAACGGCGGCCGCGAGCGCCTCCGCGGCAGCGCCTTCGTGATCGCCTCGGGCGCGCGCCCGTATCACCCCGCCGACGTCGACTTCAGCCACCCTCGCGTGCGCGACAGCGACACGCTCCTCAAGCTCGACTTCACGCCCTCGTCGGTGACCATCTACGGCGCCGGGGTCATCGGCTGCGAGTACGCCTCGATGCTCCGCGTGCTCGGCATGAAGGTCATGCTGGTCAACACGCGCGACAAGCTGCTCTCGTCGCTCGACGACGAGATCGTCGACGCCCTCGCGTACCACCTCCGCGACCAGGGCTGCCTCATCCGGCACAACGAGGAGTACGAGCGCGTCGAGGCCGACGACGACGGCGTCGTGCTGCACATGAAGAGCGGCAAGAAGATGCGCTCCGACGTGCTCCTCTGGGCCAACGGGCGCACGGGCAACACGCAGGACATGGGCCTCGAAGGGCTCGGCGTGCGCCTCGACGCGCGCGGGCAGATCAAGGTCAACGAGAGCTACCAGACCGACCTGCCGCACATCTACGCCGTGGGCGACGTCATCGGCCCGCCGAGCCTCGCGAGCGCCGCGTACGACCAGGGCCGCTTCGCCGCGACGCACATCGTCCACGGGAGCTGCGACACGCGCCTCGCGCGAGACATCCCCACGGGGATCTACACCACGCCCGAGATCAGCTCCCTCGGCCGCACGGAGCGCGAGCTCACCGAGGCGCGCGTCCCCTACGAGGTGGGCCACGCGCTCTTCCGCTCCCTCGCTCGCGCGCAGATCACGGGGCAGGCCGTGGGGATGCTCAAGCTGCTCTTTCACCGCGAGACGCACGAGGTCCTGGGCATCCACTGCTTCGGCAACCAGGCCAGCGAGATCATCCACATCGGCCAGGTCGTGATGTCGCAGCCCGCGCCGCACAACACCATCCACTACTTCGTGAACACCACGTTCAACTACCCCACGATGGCCGAGGCCTACCGCGTCGCGGCGCTCAACGGCCTCAACCGCCTCTGCTGATCTGACGGAATCTCCTTCCGCGCGCGGCGCGGGCGTCGGTACGATAGGCGCCTTTCGTTCAACAGGTCGCCGCGTCGACGCGGAGGGAGTTCTCGAATGGCTGGCGAAGTTCTTCCCGAGGTCGGCTACGCGTTCACCGCGGGCCCCTTCAACCCATCGAACACCGTGGTGGTGCACGTTCACCACCGCGAGGCGATGAGCGAGCTCTACGAGTGCGCCGTGATGCTCGCGGCGCCGCTCCAGCTCGCGCCCGACTCCGCCGTCACGCAACCCGCCACCTTCGAGATCACGCGCCAGTCGCTCCAGCGCAAGGTCAAGGGCGTCGTGCGACGCGTCGAGGACGTGGGCACCGCGGGCCGCTACCGCTTCGTGCGCGTCTTCGTCGTGCCCGAGCTCTGGCTCCTCTCGAAGCGCATGGACTCGCGCATCTTTCAGGACAAGAAGACCGTCGAGATCATTCAAGACGTGCTCAAGGACGCGGGCGTCTACCAGGGCTCCGGCGGCCTCCAGATCGACGGCGGGCTCTTCTCTCCGGCGCCGCGCGAGTACTGCGTGCAGCACCACGAGACCGACCTCGCGTTCGTGCGGCGCCTCCTCGAAGACGAGGGGATTCCGTTCTATTTCAAGCACGACGGCGGCGGCGGAGAGACCCTCGTCCTCTGCGACGACGCGCACGCGTGGGCCCCGGTGCCCACCCTCGACGGCGGCCCCGCGCAGGTCGTCGACGAGAACATGGGGACCTCCGAGGCCGAGACCGTCCACTGGTTCGACTTCAGGCGCGAGGCGCAGACCACGAAGGTCACCCTCCGCGACTACGACTTCACGCGGCCCCGCGCGGTGCAGGACATGACGCCCACGCAGGGCGACGGCGTGCGCGCGGTCTACGAGTATCCGACGCGCGCGACGATCACCAACTACAGCGAGCCCGTGTACACCACGCACAACAGCGCGCGGCTCGCGAAGGTGCGCCTCGAGGAGCACGCGACGCGCGAGTGGTCGGGCGCGGGCGAGGGCAACGTCTCTGGCGTCACGCCGGGGATGAGCGTCGAGATCGCGGGGCACGTGCACCCCGAGTTCGACAAGAAGTACCTCATCACCGGCGCCGAGCACGTGGGCCACGCGTGGTCGGCCACCACCGAGGACGTGAGCCTCGGGCCGAAGATCATGCAGATGCTCCAGATGCTCGACGCGGAGCTGCTCGACAGGTCGAGCGACGGGACGACGCTGGCCGAGCGGTATCGCAACCGCATTCACGTCAACAAGCTCGAAGGCATCTCGACGGCGTGCGCGTTCAGGCCCGCGCGCATCACCCCGCGACCCATCGTCGAGGGGCCGCAGACGGCGCGCGTGGTGGGCCCTCCCGGCGAGGAGATCCACACGGACCTCTACGGCCGCGTCAAGGTGCAGTTCCACTGGGACCGCGTGGGCAAGGAGGACGACAAGAGCTCGTGCTGGATCCGCGTCGCGCAGACGTGGGCCTCGGCGGGCTGGGGCTCGATCTTCATCCCGCGCATCGGCATGGAGGTCGTGGTCAACCACCTCGAGGGAGACCCCGATCGCCCCCTCGTCACGGGCTGCGTCTACAACGGCGAGAACCGTCCCCCGTACGAGCTCCCGAAGGAGAAGACCAAGAGCACCATCAAGACGAACACGTCGCCCACCAACGGCGGATACAACGAGCTCCGCTTCGAAGACCTGCGCGGCAAGGAGCAGGTCTACATGCAGGCCGAGCGCAACCACGACGTGCTGGTGAAGAAAGACCAGACCATCACCGTGGGCGGCAACCGCACGAAGACCATCGGCGGCAACGAGTTCATCACCGTGCGAAAGAACCGCACGGCCACCATCTCGCAGAACGACAAGCTCACCGTCACGCAGAACAAGGACGTCGAGGTGCACGGCGACACGGGCTTCACCATCGACGTCGACCACGTCTACCGCCTCGAGGCGCACGACAAGATCGTGCTCAAGTGCGGCGACAGCACGATCATCATGACGCCCGGCGGCGTGTGGATCAACGGCACCGTCGTGAAGCTCAACTGCTCGGACAAGCCCTCGACCTGAGACCCGCCTGTCGCCTCTCGGAGCGACCTCGCGGCGTGGTATCGTCGCGGCGCCCGTGACCGTCGCAGAGCCCGCCGCCAACGCCGAAGACAGCACAGGGAGGACCCTCACCATCGGGGGTCGCTACCAGGTGCGTCGCGCGCTCGGCGCAGGGGGAATGGGCGTCGTCTACGAGGCCCGTCACAACTGGACGGGGCGCCTCGTGGCCGTGAAGGTGCTCTCGTCGGAGCGCGTGCGCGAGCAGGGCTTCAGCGACAGGTTCGCGCGCGAGGCGAGGGCCGCCGCGAGGGTGCACCACCCCAACGTGGTCGACGTGCTCGACTCGGGCTTCGACCCCGACGCGGGCGGCTTCTACATCGTGCAGGAACTCCTCGAGGGCGAAGACCTCCGCGCCCGCCTCGCCCGCGAAGGGAAGCTCGCGCCCGAGACCGCCGTGGAGCTCATGGTGGGCGTCGCCGACGGGCTCACGGCCGTGCACGAGCACCAGATCGTTCACCGCGACGTCAAGCCCGGCAACATCTTCATCGCGCGCTCGCCCGACGGCACCGCGGCGCCGAAGGTCATCGATTTCGGCGTTTCGAAGCTCCTCGACGAGCCGACCACGACGGACACCACCACCGGCGAGGTGCTCGGGACGCCGCGCTACATGGCCCCCGAGCAGCTCCGCGGCGAGCGCGACATCGACGCGCGCGCCGACGTGTGGGGCGCCGGGGCCGTGCTCTACGAGGCCCTCGCGGGGCGCGCGCCCTTCGACGCGACGAACCACAACCTCCTGGTCTTCGAAGTGCTCTCGGGCGCGCCCGTCGCGACCATCGAGGGGATTCCCTCGTCGCTGATGGCGGTGGTGCGGCGCGCGCTCGAACGCGATCGTTCGAAGCGCTTCGGCTCCATGAGCGAGCTTCGAGACGCGCTCATCGCGTGGCGCTATGAGCCGACTGGGCCCTCCGCGCGCAGCGTCCCTCGCGTCGCCGTCGCGCTGGCCGTCGCCGCCGTGGCCGTCGCCGCGGGGTTCGCGCTGCGCAGCCCGCGCCCGCACACGCCGCCGAGCGCGCCGCGCGTCGAGACGAGAACCGTGGAGCATCTTCCGACCGCGCCCGTCGCGACGCCCGAGACGCCGCGCACTCAGACGGTGCCTGTCGCGCCGCCCGCGACGCCGCCTGCGCCGCGACACGTTCCGCCGACTCGCGCCGTGCGACACCCGCTCGCGGTGACCGTTGCTGCGCCGCCTGCGACGACGCCGACGACCGCCCCCGAGGCGCCCGAGCGGCCGCCCCCGCCCGCGGTGACGCCCTCGTCGCGCGCGCGGTTGCTGGAGCCCGCCACGGCGTATCCCGGCGAGTCGATGCGCTGAAGCGCCACGGCAACAAAGGCTTTCGCTGCGTCCGCCTGGGGGCTTAGAGTCCGCGGACCGTGTCAGACAATGATTCGACGATCGAGCAGAGCCGCCGACGCGGAACGGGACCGCGGCTTCGCGTGATGAGCTCCGCGGGGCAGCAGACCTTCACGATCAGCGCATCGACGGACCAGGTCGTCGGTCGTGGAGAGGGCTGCGACGTGCGCATCGCCGACGCGTCGCTCTCGCGGCGTCACGCGGTCGTGCGCCTCGGCGCGAGGGTCACGGTCGAAGACCTCGGCAGCGCCAACGGGACGCGCGTCCGAGGCAAGCCCATCCCCGCGGCGGTGGCCGTCGAGGTGACGCCCGGCGAGGTGTTCGAACTCGGCTCCGTGCTCTGCGTCGTCGACCTGCCCGAGATCAGCGTCTCGCGCGCCCCCGTCGACACGCCCCCCGGCGTCGTGGTCATCGACCCCGCGATGCTGGAGCTCCACGGGCTCCTCTCGCGCGTCGCCGCGGGGTCGATCCATGTGCTTCTGCTCGGCGAGACGGGCGTCGGCAAGGAGATCTTCGCCGCGGCCGTTCATCGCCTCTCACCGCGCGCCGACAAGCCCTTTCTGCGGCTCAACTGCGCGGCCTTCACCGAGACGCTCATCGAGAGCGAGCTCTTCGGGCACGAGAAGGGCGCCTTCACCGGGGCCCACGCGGCGAGGGCCGGTCTCCTCGAGGCCGCGCAGGGCGGAACGGTCTTTCTCGACGAGGTCGGCGAGCTGCCGCTGACGCTCCAGGCGAAGCTCCTGCGCGTGCTCGAGGACCGCGAGGTGCGACGCGTGGGCGCGGTGAACACGCGGCCCTTCGACGCGCGCGTGGTGTCGGCGACCAACCGCGACCTGCAGGCCGAGATCGCCGCGGGGCGCTTCCGCTCGGACCTCTACTTCCGACTCAACGGCTTCTCGCTCACGATCCCGCCGCTCCGGCAGCGCAGGGGCGAGATCCTCCCGCTCGCGGAGCACTTTCTCTCCGAGGCCGCGAAGCGAACGCCCGGCGCCCGCGTCGCCGCGCTCTCGCCCGAGGCGAAGGACGCGCTCCTGCGCTTCGCGTGGCCGGGCAACATCCGCGAGCTGCGCAACGTGATGGAGCGCGCGCAGCTCCTCGCCGTCGACGGCGTGATCGGGGTGAAGCACCTGGGTTTCACGGTCGACGCCGCGCCCGCGACCATGGCCGCCGAAGAGGGACCGTCGCTGCGCGCCGCCCTCGACCGCACGGAGCGTCAGCAGATCATCGACGCGCTCGAGCGCACCAAGGGCAACCAGACGCGCGCCGCGACGCTGCTCGGCATCTCGCGCCGCACGCTCATCGACAAGCTCGAGCTCCACAACATCCCGCGGCCTCGCAAGGGTCGCGAGGGCGAGTGATCGCGGCGCCCCCTCGGCTCAGCCCATGCGCCGGTCGGTGAGGGCGCGGAGCTCGTCGGCCCTTCGAAGCACGCTCCTCGCGAGGGCCCACTGGCCCTTCGCGCGCACGAGGTTGTGCGCGCCGCGGGAGTCGTAGCGCGCCGCGTTCCAGCCGAAGTAGCGCTCGTTGAGGGCGTCGGCGAGAAAGCGCGCGGAGAGCTCCATGCAGATCGTGGCGAGGCCGTCGACGAGGAGCGCGCGCTCCTCGGCGGTCACGAGGTGCCGCGCGGTCTCGGCGTAGCCCTCGACGGCGGCCGCGAAGAGCCCCGCGTCGAGCTCCACGTCGTCGACGTCTTCGCCCGCGGGGTTGCACCACGAGCGGAGCGCGTCGCCCATCTCGTGCGGCCACGCCATGCGCCCCACGGTGTCGAGGTCGACGAGGCACAGCCCCCGCTCGCTCGCGTCGAAGAGCAGGTTCGAAATCTTCAGATCACCGTGCGCGTGCCTCGCAGGGAGCGCGTTGAAATCGTGGAGCGGTCGCGCGCGCTCGAGGAGTTCCGCGCCGATGCGCGAGACCTCGGAGTAGAGCCGGTGATCGCGGTGTTCGGTGAGCGCGCGTTCGAGCGTGTCGAGGTGGCGCGCGGTGTCGTGCGCGCGGCCCTTGCGGCCCTGGTACGTCCAGTCGAGGCCGTCGAGCGCGGCGTGAAAGCGCCCCACGAGCGCGCCCGCCTCGCGCGCCACCGAGGCCGCGGGGACCTTGTCCCACGTGTGGCTGTCTCGCACGAAGGTCATCGCGCGCCACACGCCGGGCGAGCCGTCGTCGCGGGAATGCTCGACCCAGAGCGATCCGTCGTCGGCGCGCACGATCACCGGAGACACGAGGCCGCGCAGAGAGAGCCGCGCCGTGACCGCGTCGATGTCGTGGTGCACCGCGGGCGAGAACACGGGATGGAGCCGCTGCACCACGGCGTCGCCGTCGCGCCCCTCGACGACGAAGGTGTCGTTGATGAGCCCGGTTCCAAAGGGTCGCGACGCGCGGCCCGAGAGCGACGCGTAACGACCGAGCACCTCGCGGGGGACCTCTCTCATGGGTGGCCGCGGAGACTACGTCACGCGCACGAGCGCGCACAGTTTGAGGCCGCGCGGGGTTCAGGCCTTCGCGAGGAGCGCGTCGAGCCTCGCGGCCAGCGCCCGCGCCTGCCCGAGGTTGTCGCGCCACCCGTCCGAGGTCGTGCACACGACGCGCTCGCCCTCCCCCGGCTCTCGGAGCGTGAAATTCACCGTCGACACGAGGAAGCGCCGCTCCTCGTCGACGCGCTCGACGAGGCGCGCGATCTCGTCAGGCGTGAAGCGCCCCACGCTGTTGACCCTGATCTCAGGGCGAGCGAGCGCCCGCGGCGCGGCGTGAACATGCACCACCAGCAGCCTGTGAGGCGTCAGCGCGAGGATGCGCTCGTACCCGATCTCCGTGTCAGGGATCTCATCGAGCGGCACCACCGCGGCGGCCACGGCGGCCACGGCGACGGTCCCCACGAGCCCGATGACCTTGCGCGCGTCGAGCTCGGGCGCGACGCGCGGGTAGCGCACGCCGCCCACGACGATCCAGAGAGGCTCGCCGGGGGCGCGCTGCGCCTCGACGATGCGCCACGCTTCAGACTCCGAGACGATCATCGCGCAACGGGCGGCGACCTTATCCCCGCGGCGCAGCGGAAGAAAGCCCCCGCGCGGCGTCCGCGGATCACAGCCGGTGCGCGACGTTGATGTCGACCGTGGGCCCCAGGCGCGAGAAGCCCGGGGCGTCGGTCGATCCCTGAAACGAGACGCGGTGATACTGCGCGCCGAGCCCCAGCCCGAGGAGCCAGCGCTCGCCGAGGCGCCACGTCCACCCGACGCTGAGCCCCGCCGCGAAGGCAGGGCCGTAGAGGTCGCCCGAAGGCGGGTTCGCGCGCACCACGCCGCCCTGCACGAAGGGCGAGATCCACAGGCCCGACGGAGCTCTCCCGAGCGGGTGAAAGAAGGCCCGCGCGCGCAGTCCGAGCCCCCCCACGGTGATGGACCCGTCGCGCCCGCCGCCGAGGCCGAGCACGTCGCTGCTCACCGTCCACGGCACATAGAGCCCCGCGGTGGCCTGGAGCGTGAGGTAGCACCCGAGCGAGCGCTGGTAGCCGAAGTTCACGACGTGCAGGCCGAGGTCGGCGACGACCGCGCCGGGGCGCTCGCCGCACACGGCCGACGCGTCGGGCGCGAGCGCGACGAGCGAGGCCGCGAGCGAGAGTCCGAGGGGCTTCGAAGGGCGCATCGCGCGAGGCTCTCACCCTTCACGTCGGCGCGAAACCGTCGATGTGCGCGCGGTGACGCGGGGCCCGCGAGGCCGTGCGCGCCGCCGCGACGGCGTGAGAGACTCGCGCCCCGCGATGCGTCCCTCACATCTGTTCCGACGGCTGTGCATCCTCGCGTGCGCCCTCGCGCTGCTGATCGCGGGGCTCGGCGACGCGCGCGCCGAGGAGCCCCCGCGACGCCTGCCGGGCTCGTGGGTGCTCGATCGCACCTCGACCCTCGACGCCGACGCGACGCGCGAGGTCGCGGAGCTCTCGACGGCGCTGTGGCGAGAGCATCGCGCGCGGCTCGCCGTGGTGCTCGTCCCCGACGTGGCGCCCTACAGCCTCGAAGACTTCGCGGGTCGCACCTTCCGCGCGTGGGGGCTCGGCGAAGAGACGCGAAACCGGGGCGTGCTCCTGCTCGTCGCCGTGGGCGTTCGGCGCAACCGCATCGAGGTGAGCACGAACCTCGGGGCGACCTTCTCGGCGCACACCGCCAACGAGATCCTGACGAAGGTCTTTCGCCCGACGGCGCGCGCAGACGGCGCCCGCGAGGCGACGCTGGCGACGTCGCGCGCGATCGTTCAGCAGTTTCGCGAGGGCCGCTACGACACGTCGGGGCCGGTCACGCGCTTCGCGGCCTTTCTGTTCTTCACGTTCGTCTTGATGGGACTCATCGCGTGGCTCTCGAAGGGCGCCGTGACGCTCCTCCTCTACGACGCCGACGACGACCTGCACCGCGCGATCTGGGTGGTCATCACCCTCCTCTGCGCGGTCTACGCGCTGCCGCTGATGAGCGCGATCTGGCTCCACGTCCCCGACGCGCGAGACCCGGTGTTCCATCACCACTGGCTCGTGCTCGCAGGGCTCCTCGGGGGGTCGCTCACGATCGCTGTCGCGTACGGGCACCTCCAGCGCTTCGTGCTGGGCCTCTGGCTCGACCGGGTCGGCGTCGAGGCGCTCGCGGCGTCCGCGCGGGCCGTCGTCGAGACGGGGGTGCTCGATGAGCTCCCCTTCGCGCAAGAGCGCCTCGACGACGCCACGAAGCGAGACAAGGAGCAGCGTCGTCGCGTGCGCGGCTACCGCTGGCCCGTCTGGTGGGTGTTGCAGCAGCTCCGCGAGGAGGTCGACGCGCTGCGCGGCGCGATCAAGGCCGCCCGAGACGAGTCTCCCGCCGCGGCGTCGCGCGAGGTGGCCGCGCAGCGCGCGGACTTCGATCGCCTCACCGAGGCGTACATCGCCCTCGCGGGGTCGCCGCCGACGGTGGCCGTGAGCTCCGACAGCGGCGCGCCGTTCCGCGCGGGGGCGCACATGGTCGACCCGCTCGCCGCCCGCTTCGCCGAGGCCGACGCAGAGATCGCCGCGGGCCGTCCGGGCGACGCCATCAAGCGCGCGAGGGAGCTCACCGAGAAGCGCCGCGCCGAGCTCGCAGCGCGGCAGAAGCTCGAAGCGCTCGTCGACGGCGCGTTCGAGCGGCGCGACCAGGCCGTCAAGGCGCTCAACGCCTGCGCCGAGTCCCTGCCCCGCGCGCGAACGAGGTGGAACGCTCTCCGGACCAGCGCGCCCAGGCCGCACTGGGCCGACCTCGTCGAGGGCTTCGAAACGCTGAGCGCGCGCATGCAGACGCTGCAGGCCGACGCCCGCGCCTTCCGCACCTCGCCGCGCCCCCAGGACCGGGAGGACCTCAGCGCCTTCGAGGCCCGGCTCTTCGACTTCGAATCGCGCACCCACGCGGTGAGCGAGCTCGTGGCGGCGGTGGAGGTCCGCCCCGACGAGGTGCGGCGCGCGACCGTGACCATCGCGAAGCTCCGCTCGCGGTGCGCGGCCGCTTCGGTGCGCGAGGCGCTGCGGCAGGCCGAGGGCGTCAAAGCGGTGAGCACGCCGCGCGAGCACTGTGAGCGTTGCCTCAACGAGGTCGAGCGGCGCGGGCGCGAGCTCGACCCCGACTACAGCCTCACGCGCCACGCCGCCGTGTTGACCACCGCCGTCGCCGCGATCGACGCGCTCGATCGCGCCCTCCGCGCCGCCCTCGAAGCGGAGCGAAAGGCCGCCGAGGCGGCGCAGCGGGCCGCTGAGAGCGCGACGTCGAGCAGCTACGACTCGTCGAGCGGGTCGAGCTACGCGTCGTCTTCAGACTGCACGAGCTACAGCTCCGACTGCTCGAGGTCTGACTGCTCGAGCGACTGCTCGTCATCGACGGGCTCGAGCAGCGACTGGTAGCGCGCTCGACGACGCCGCTTCGTGGCAACATCGCGCGCCTCATGCGACCCCTGCTGGCGATCTCGGGCAAGCGCTTCTCAGGCAAGGACACCTTCGCGGCGCTCCTCGTGGAGCGGGCCCGCGCGCGCGGGGCGGAGCTCGCGTGTCACGCGTTCGCCGCCGAGAGCAAGCGGATGTTCGTCGAAGACCGCCGCCGCGCGGGCGTCGAGGTCGACCTCGATCGCCGCACCCCCGACAGGGCCGACAAAGAGCGCTGGCGCCCCGAGCTCACGCGCTTCACCGTCGACGCGATCGCGCGCGACCCGCTGGTGTTCTGCCGCGAGGTCGCCGACCGCATCGAGCGCTCCCCCGCGCGCGCGCTGGTGACCGACCTGCGCCTCGACCTCGAGCTCCGCGAGCTCCGTTCGCGCTTCGCGCTCTGCGTGATTCGCATGGAGCGCCCCGACGCGCTCCGCGCCGCGTCAGGGTGGCGCCACGACCCCGCGGTCGACGGGCACCACACCGAGACCGAGCTCGACGACCCCTCGCTGTGGGACGTGGTCGTTCGCAACGACGTCGACGAGCGCGGTCTCCGCGCCCGCGCCGACGAGATCATCGCCGCGCGCCTCGGTTGAGCTCCGCGCGACGTCACGGCGAGGTCAGCGCGCAGTAGCGCCCCGAGACGAGGCTCGCGACGATCCCTCGAAAGCGCCCGGTCAGATCGCCCGCGACCTGCACCCCGGGAGCGACCGTGAGCGCGCCGTCGTGAAGAGGATACGCGCCGACGCCCTCGATGCAGGGCGAGTACACGGTGACGTCGCTCCGCGCGAGCGCGGGGTGAAACTCGACGAGCCGATCGAGCGCCGCCGAGAGCGCGTCCGCGCCGACCTCGCCGAAGTCTTCGACGAACGCCGCGACGCCCAGCGAGCGCGCGGCACCGAGCGACGTGACGCGCGGTCTCGCCGCGTAGAGGTGCGCCTCGATCGCGCGTCCGAGCCCTTCATCCGAGGTCCGCACGAGGAGCCCGAAGTTGCTCCGGCCGGTGCGCGGTCCGTCTGCGCGGCCCGACCACGCGGAGAGCCCCGAGGCCGTGGCGATGATCACCTCGCCGTCGCGGCATGTGCAGAAGGTCCGCGCCTCGAAGGGCGACGCGGGGTCGACGAAGAGGATCTTGCCGTCGACGCCTGGGAGCGCGTCAAAGACGCTCTCGGAGGCGTCGGCCTCGAGGCGCACGCCGAACTCCACGCGCTCAAACGCGAAGCGCGCGCCGAGCGACGCGAGCCAGGGCCTCGTCCATCGCGGCGACCATCGCCCCGTGGCGACGACGAGGCGTCGCGTTCGAAGCTCCGTCGTCCCATCGGGGCGCTCGACGTCGAGCACGATGTCACCGCCAGCGCGGCCCGCGGCGACGACCCGCGAGCGCGTCCAGGCCGCCGGAGAAGCGCGCCAGAGCGCGTCGATGCACGCGAGGCGCTGTTCGAGCGAGACGTACTCCGACGGGTACCGCTTCGGACGCCATCCGCCGACGCGCGGCTCCTCGACACAATGCGCGCCGCGCGGAAAGGGCGCCGCCTCGACGCCGAAACGCCGCAGGAGCGACGCGGTCTCTTCGAATGCGCGCGCGAGCGCGGCGCGATCGGGGAGCGTCCAGAGCCGCGAGGCCGAGGGGAAGAACGAGTGCTTCCCGTCGGAGAAGAGCCCCGCGCCCCCGACACCGGAGAGCAGGTCGACGCGTCGGTCGCGCGCACCCGCGGGCGCCCCCTGCTCCACGAGCACGCACTCGCCGCGCGACGAGAGTCCGGCCGCCGCGGAGAGCCCCGCGGGACCCGCGCCCACGACCACGGCGTCGACGAGCCTCGACATCGCCGCGGATGTTGCCACGTCGCACGCCGCGCCTTCGCTATCATCGCGCGCATGACGGACGAGATCGTCACCGGGACCTTCGAACTCCACGTCTTCGTCGCGCCGCTCGACCCGCCCCCCGAGGTCATCGAGGCGTTCACCGCGGCGTGCCGCGCGGCGTCCACGCCGACGAAGGCGCTGCACCTGCGCCTCGACTACGTGCACCGCGGCTTCATCGGGGTGCTCCAGACGTCGCGCTACGTCGAGGGCGACCTCGACCACGCGATCCGATCGATCCACGAAGACGCGGCGATGCTCCGCGCGGCGGGCCTCGAGGTGATCCGAGAGAAGGTCGAGGCGCTCGCGAGCGACGACGGCGTGCCGAAGTGCGCGGCCGACGCCGAGCGCTCCCCGAGCGATCGGTACTTCGAGTTCCACATCCTCATCGACGGCAACGAGCGCGCGCTCTCCGAAGACGACATGGTCTCGCTCCGCGGCCTGTCGCGCGAGTTCAGCGAGCGCCTCCGCGCGCCGGTGCCGCTCAGCTACAACACGATGAAGCCGTCGCAGCGCTTTCTGAACATGCGCGCGCGCGGCGTGGGCCTCGACGCCGCGTCTGCGCCGGTGCGCGACCTCGAGCGCAGCATCGCCGAGCGCGGCGGGCTCAAGGTCAAGAAGCTCATCGCGGAGTACATCTGCTTCGACACGAACCGCGACGTCGACAACGGGTGGACCGAGCCGCTCCCCGAGGCGCCCGCGCGCACCTGGTAATCCGTCGCAGAGACGCCTTGCGCGGAGCCCTCCCGTCGACCACCGTCGGCGCATGGAGACCGTCACCGACCTCGATCGCACCTTCGTCGACCCGGAGCTCGCGGCGCGCCTGACCGACGCTCCGCTCGACGACGCCGACGCGCTCGCTCGCGTGCTCGACCACCCCTGGAACGACGGCCTCCTCGCCGGCATCGCGCGCTGGACCGACTTCGCGCAGCGCGAGGCCCCCGACTACGACTTCTATCGCGACACGCTCCCGAAGCTGCGCGCGTGGGCCCTCGACGCGCATGCGCATCGCCCCATCGACACGCTCTGCACGGGCGAGGCGTCGCGCGTCTCGATCTCGCAGCGGCACGCGCGGCACCTGCTGGCCTGCGCGTTCTTTCTCGGCACGCTCGACTCTCGCAAGGCCGGGAGCCTCTCGCTCACCGCGCTCTACCGCTCGCCGCAGCCGCCGTCGGTGGAGCGCATCGCGTGTCTGCTCGCGTATTTTCACGTCGCCGACGACGCCTCGGACGAGCCCACGATCACCTACGCGCGGCACCGCCTCGACGCGGCGAAGGCGCCCCGCTGGGAGGCGCTCGACACGCCCATCGCGTCGGCGCGCGTGCGGCTCCACACGGGGCGCATGGAGGACCCCGACGCCGAGGTGTTCTTCGACTTCGCCAACCGCGACCTGCACATCCACTCGATCATCCCGTCGCTCACGCAGGAGGAGGTGCTCTTCTCGACGTGCCCCGAGCTCTTTCCCGCGCTGCTCGTCTCGGAGCGCATGGACGACGACGAGGTGATCGTCCTCGACGGCGCGCGACGCATCTGCGAGTACCAGGGCTATCTCCGCAGCTTTCGCTTCACGGGGTATCGCGAGGATCGGAGGGTGCACGAGGTCCTCGCGGCCGACGCGGTGTACTACGGCCACTTCGCGCCCGAGTGCGTCGAGCGCGACCTCAACAAGGCGTGGCTCGGCTTCACCTCGTGCCGCGGCCGGAGCTTCTCGACGGGCCACTGGGGCTGCGGCGCGTTCGGCGGAAACCGCGCGGCGAAGTTCCTCCAGCAGTGCTGCGCCGCGGCGGTGGCGGGCGTTTCGCTCGACTACTCGACCTTCGGCGACGAAGACACTGCGACAGCGCTTCGAGGGCTCCTCGAGGCGCTCGCGGCGAAGGGCGCGACGGTGGGCCAGGTGGTGCGCGCGATGACCGGCTACGACGGCCCCGACGACGACGCCTCGGTGGCGATGCACGTGCTCGCGCAAGTCTCCGCAGAAGCGCCTTCACGGACCTGAGCGACCTGGCGACGCGATGACCGCGCGCCGAAGATTCCACGCGTCACGCGCTCGGGCTTGCGCGCGGGACTCACCATCAGGCAGAAGGTCACCGGCAGACCGCCTCTCGTCCCTCATCGCGACCTCCCCGTGCATCTCCCGATCCTCTCGGCTCCCCCAGCGCTGCTCCCTGCGTCGGCGACGCGGTGGCTCTCTCACGCACTCGCCACGCCGCTCGCCGCAGAGGTTCACGCGACCTGTCACGCCTGCTCGCTCGCGCCCCCCGAGGGCGCCCGCTACAGGCACGGCGGGCCTTACTTTCACCCCGTGCACAAGTGCTGCACCTTCGTCCCGACGCTGCCCAACTACGCCGTCGGTGAGGCGCTCGCAGCGGGTGGAGAGGGCGCGCGTCGCGTCGAGGCCCGCATCGCCCTCGGCGGCGGCGTCTCTCCCCTCGCCCTCGATCGCACCGAGGTCGAAGCGCTGATCGCGCGCGAGGGCCGCGCAGGCTTCGGTCAGGCCGCGGCGCTCCGGTGCCCGTACCTCACGGACGCGGGGTCGTGCTCCGTGTGGCTGAGCCGCAACGCGGTGTGCTCGACCTGGTTCTGCCGACACACGCAGGGCGCGCGAGGCGAGCGCCTGTGGCGCTCCGTGAAGATGTACCTCTCGGTCGCCGAGCGGGCCGTCGCGATGCACTGCGCGCTCACGCTCGACCTCGACGGCGACGCGCTCGCGGCGCACCTCCACGCGGCGACGCGCGCCGAGACGCTCGACGCGCACGACCTCGACGGCACCCTCGACCCCGCGCACGCAAGAGCCATCTGGGGCCGCTGGTACGGCCGCGAGCGAGACTTCTTTCGCGCCTGCGCGGAGGTGGCATCACGCGTCGACGGACCGCAGCTCCAGGCCCTCGGCGGCGTGACGCTCGCGGCCCACGCGAAGGCGCTCCGCGCGACGCTCACGAGCGCGAACGCGACGACGCTCCCCGCGCGGACGAGGCTCGGCGTCGTGCGCATCCACGGCCTCCGCGACGGCGTCGCCACCGTCGAGGGATACAGCGTCTACGACCTCCTCGACGTGCCCGCGGCGGTGCTCGACGTGCTGCCCTATTTCGACGACGCGCTCGTCACCGAGGCCCGCGCGCGTTGCCTCGCGGAGCGCGGCATCGAGGTCGACGACTCGTTCATTCTGCGGCTGCTCGACTACTGCGTCTTGATCGCAGACGACGCCAGCGACGCCCACGCGGCGAGCGCGCTGAGGTCGTAGCCGAAGAGGCGGCGACCGGGCGCACGATCATGCGGCCATCCACCCTTCGAAGAGGGCGCGCGCGCGGTTTCGACGCGACGCCTCGGAGGCGCCCCCGGCGGGAGCATCGCGACGACTCCTCCCCTATGCAGGCAGCGTGAGGGTCGCCTCGGGAAAGCGCGCTCGGATCGCGTCGAACTGCGCCTTGAGGCGCGTCGGGTCCTCGCCCTTCGCGACCTTGACCGTGAGCCGCTTCACGCGCTCGGGCGAGAGGTCCACCACGGACTTCACGCCGGAGTTCATGTATTTGATCGCGTCATCGACGCTGTCGACCTTCACCTCGACGTCGCTCCATCGGCCGTCTTCGCCGCGGAGAAAGGTGAAGTAGAAGGTATCGACGCGGGCTCTGAACGCCGGTCCCGCGTGCGCGTCGAGCGCGTCGTGCAGCTCGACCACTTGCGACTCATGGATCGTCCAGCGGAGCAGCTCCAGCCGCGCGGCGAAGGGGCTCTTGAGAAAGTCCGCGAAGATGCTCGGCGGGTTCCACGTCGAGGTGTACTTCGACTTGTCGGCGTCGAAGAGCCAGCACGAGATCGAGAACTCGCGGAGGCTCATCAGCCCCGGCGCCACGAGCGTCGCGGGGAGCACCTTCGGGAGCACCCCGTACATCAGCTCGATCGACTCGATGACCCGCGGCGTGGGGTCCAGCAGAAGCTCCTCGACGAGCGCGGTGGGCGCGCCTTCGAGCCGTCGCACGCCCGCCATCACGGGGTGCATGAACACGTCGCGCCCCCAGTTTCGGTGATAGGTGAAGTGCAGCGTCTCGACCGTGGCCCAGCGCGGATCGCCGATCGCGGGCCCCGTCTTCGTGCCCTTGGGAATGAGGCTGCACTCGACGAGAAAGCCGCGCGCGAACTTCGGTTCGATCGCCACGGGCGCGAGGGGTCCGAGCCATCGCGTCGCGTGCTTCTTGAGGAGGTCGTCTTCGCGCGCCTGGTCTTGCGGCGTCGCGGTGCCGCGCTTGAAACGCCGCTCCTGAAGCGCGATCACCTCGGCCCACGGATCACCCTTCGCGTCGAGGAAGGCGCGGTACGCCTCTCTCCGCGCGTCGTCCATCGGGTCTTCGGCGACCGCACGGAGGAGCGCCATCGCTTCATCGACCACCGGCGCTGCGACGGCTGCGGCCGGCGCGGGCGACGGGGCCTCACGCACCAGCGCCTCGTGCTCCGCCGAGAGCGGCGCGCGACACAGCGGGAACTTCGCGAGCGCATGGTCGATCGCGGGCCCCACCCTCTCGAGCGCCGCGCGCATGTGCTTGCCCGTGACCGTGTCACCGAAGATCTGGGTGTAGTTCGGCGCCATCTCTCGCACCGCGTCGGCCGCGCGAGGGTCCGCGTGACGCTCGACGAGCTGCGCGAGGATCTTCGTCCAGATCGGCTTGTTGCTCGACGACGTGAAGGGCGGCGCCCGGAGCATCTCGATGTACTTCGTTGCCACGCGAGGGTCCGGCGCCAGCGTTCCGAGGGCCTCCACGCGAGCTCCGACCTCGGGGATCTTCACGCCGTCGAGGAGCGCCGCGAGGAGCGCCGAAACGTCTTCGGGCTTCGGCGATTTCGCGCGCGCGTTCCAGTCGGCGTCGCCCGTGATGGGGGCGATCTTCGAGGCGCGCGCGACGGCGTCGATGGCGTCGGCCAGCGCCGCGTGACGCGTCGACCGCCACGCGTCGAGGAGCCGCTCCAGCAGCGTCGCGGAATCGGGAGCGCTTGCCGCGACAGACGTCGTCGCGGGCGCAGGAGGGGTTGCTGCCCCCGGCGTCTTCACGGCCTCCGGCTTGCTCGCTCTTTTTGAGCGCGCGGGCGCCTTCTTCGTCGAGGGCTTCTTCGCGGTGACTGGCTTCGTGGAGGTTCTGGCTCGGCTCATCGCGCGCCGATGCTCGCGCTCCTCCCCCGCGCGCCGCAAGGACCATGTGGCGCGCCCCGAAGCCGTGCGACACTCGCGCTTCATGCGCGCGACGCCCGCTCTCCTCTTCGTGCTTGTCGGCTGCTCCGAGTCGGCCACCGCCCTTCAGTCCGACGCGACGGCAGACGCCGCGCGAGACGCCGTCATCGCGACGGACACCGCGGACGACAGCACACGAAGCGACGGCGCCGCGAGCGACGCGCCCGTCGTGCGACCCGTGATCGATCAGCGAGACGCCGCGCCCTTCGCGGTCAACGACTGGCAGGTCGCGCTCGTCGCGCAAGGCGTCACCGACGAGGTGCTCCCCGCGATTGACGATGGGCTCTTCAACGCCCCCGTCGACCCCGGCGCCTACGGCATCGACTGGTATCCGCCGGACCCCGGCACCGACGGACAGCTCACGCCGAGCGCGCAGCGCGGCGTGGTCTACGCGACGGCGCGCATCGCGGCCCCTCCCGGACGTCGGCTCTTCGCGCGCGCAGACACGGCCCTCGCCCTCTACGTCGACCGCGCGGTGCTGCCCGGTGACGTCTACGCGTCGGGCAAGATCCGCGTCCCGCTGCCCGTGACCGGGGCGGGGAGCACCGTGGTGGTCCGCTCCGCGGCCACGCGCGGAGCCCTTCGCGTACAGGTGTTTCAGACGCCCGACGAGCTCTACCTCAACACCGAAGACGTCACGCTCCCCGACCTCGCCGTCAGCGCGCGAGAGGAGCACTTCGTCGGCGTCGCCACGCTCAACCTGACCGACGCTGCGGCCACCGACGTTCGCGCCCGCGTTGAAGCGAGCGACGACTGGGAGGCCACCGAGCTCGAGCTCCCTTCGCTCCCCGCGGGCGCCGTCACGCAGGTGCCCTTCAGGCTCACCCCGCGGCGCGCGCAGACCGAGACGGGGCGCATGGTGCCCGTCA
>JBPOHC010001007.1:0-19203 GCA_052035985.1 Myxococcota bacterium
ACGGCCCACCCGACGCTGCCGCGGCACGCGCGTGACGGCATCTCTCGCCGCGCGCGGAGCGCGTCGAGCACGGGGGCTCCGCCACGCCCCATCGTGAACACCATCGGCACGACCTCGTCGACGGGCATCGCCGCGTCATCGAGCCACGCGTCGCCCACGCACCACGACGCGAGCGCCGTCATCGAGAGCCACCTCGACGTCTCCAGCGCCGCGCGCACCGAGCTCCAGAGCTCGCGATACGCGTCGCGCTGCGAGCGCGGCGCGTCGTAGTCGATCTGAACGCCGCGCACGCCCTCACGCCGCGCGGCGCGGAGCACCACGTCGAGCACCACGGCGCGCGCGTCGTCCGAGAGCGCCTGGCCCCGAGGTCGCGACTGCACCCGCACGACGGCCATGCGCCACTGGTTCGGACGGAGCAGCAGCGGTTGTCGACGAGGCGCGACGCGGGCGCCCGCGGGCGTGAGGTCGACGGTGGCTTCGAGCGACGCGACGCCCACGGAGTCGGGCAGAAAGCGCAGGTCTTCGGGACGCTCCCACGCCCAGAGCATGACCGACGGCGGCGGGTCTGCGAGGGCTGCGCGAGGCGTGAGCCAGAGCGCGATCACGGCGATGGCGAGCCGCACGCGTCAGTACCAGTAGCGCGTGTCGCGCGCCTCGGCGCTCCGCGGAAAGTACCTGTGAAGCGCGGTGAACGCCGCCCTCGACGCCGCGTGGATCGCCGCCGCTGGCGGGCACCCGTTGTTGCGCGTTCCCCGCACCGCGGACGCCAGGAGCGCGGGCATCTCGGGGTCACGGAGCGAGAGCGGCGCGAGGCGCGCGAGCTCGTTGGCGACCCACGCGGCGTCACCGCCGAGCGCGGACATTCTCTGTCTCTCTCTCGTGTGAGCCGCGCGCTGCGGAGGCGTCAGAAAGCGCGCGAACGAGGTCGTCGGCGCCGCGGCCTCGCAGCGGTACACCCAGCGGACGTTCGCATCGAGCGCGGCGTCACCCATCGCGGTGCCGGGGTCGATGGAGGCGCTCCCGTGGACGAGAATTCGCGCGAGCTCGAGGCGTCGCGCGTCGCGGGTCTCGGCTTCGGCGAGGGGGCGCAGCGCGCGCCGCATGGTCTCGGAGACCGATGAGAGCTGCGCCTTCGCGGCCATCCGCGTGAGGTCGTCGTCGAGGAGCGTCGCGCGGAGCATGACAGCCGACACGAGGCGGTCGTGGATCGCCGCGGGCATGGGCGTCACCCTCGCCGCGCGCAGGAGCACCGAGAGCGGGACCTGCGACGTGATCACCGCCGCGCCGAGGGGCGAGAGGTCGTCGGCCGTCGCCATCGCGTCGCGCGGGTCGGGCGCCGTGATGAAGCCTTCGGAGTCGTCCCAGCCCGCGGGCGCGCCGTGGGCGACGGAGACGAAGCGCTCGACGTCGGGCGCGCTCCCCGCGGCGAGCTCGCGGACGAGGTTGCGCGCGGTCGCGCCGTCGTCGTCGGTGAGCGTGGCCGCGAGCGAGACGGCCTCGTCGTAGACCGCGGCCCCGCGCGCCGAGAGCAGCCTCAGTCGGTGGTAGCGCGCGCTCGCGTAGGCGGGGTCCTCGCGCGGAACGGCGCGCGCTGCCGTGAGGATCGGCGTGAGCGACTCGTCCCTCGGATCGCCAGGCGCGATGAGGGCCGCGACGAGCCACACGTTCGCCCCGCTGCGACGGTAGTTCTCGATGGCGACGGAGCGCGGCGTCGAGTCGGCGGACGCGCGTCGCCCTTCGAGCACGCCGATCCACGCGGTGAGCCGGTCGGCGTCGTTGGGCTGCCGCGCGAAGGGATCGGGCGACGTCGCGTCGAGCACGCGGTCGTAGTCTCGAACGTCTTCGGCGAAGTGCTCGTCGGCCGAGGCGAGGGCGACGCCGAGCTCGTGCCCGCGCCCCGCCGGGTCGTGCTGCGCGCGGAGCCACGCCCGATACCGCGCGGTCATCTCTCGCACCACCGTGGCGCTCGGGTCCGCGAGGAGCGCCTCGGCCTCTCGGAGCGCGCGACCGAGCTCCGCGACGTCGGGCGTCTCGCGTCCACGCTGCGCGGCGCGGGTGATCGTGCGAACGACGAGGTAGCGCGCGAGCTGCGACCAGGGCGACGCCGTGTCTGCCGCGATGGCGCGAAAGGCCCGCTCCGCGTCTTCGAAGCGAGCCGCGTAGAAATGCGCCGCCGCGATCTGCCACGCGCGGTCGCGTCGCGCGGACTCGGGAGCGTTCGGACTGAGCGGGAGCGGCGTGCGACCGGGAGCGCCGCCGCAGTTTGAGAACACGGCGTCTTGCGCGTCGACCCACGAACGGACGACGTCGCTGCGCGCGCCGAACTCCCGCTGCCGCGCGAGGAGCACAGCGCTCGCGGAGACGAACGCGTCGCGGAGGCAGTTGGGGGTCCAGGCGCCTCGCGAGATCCACTCGTTGACGATGTGTGGGCCGCGATCGCCGACCACACCGGCGCGCGCGCGATACCAGTCACTCACGTCGGGCTGATAGCCGCCATCGTCGTCGGATGACGCCTCGACGGCGACGCTCGGATCGATCTCCAACGGCGCTGCGCCAGGGTGCGTCGCACGGACGCGCGCGACCCATCCCGCGTACTCGCTCGCGGTGATGGGTGTGTTTGTGAGCGCGCGCCACGCGACCACGAGGTCGGCGCGGTGCCACCCCCGCTCGGCCGGGATCACGCCGACGTGGCCTTCGCGCAGTCGCGACAGGGGGAGGTCGGGGTTGTGACGGTTGATGTACGTGGGTCCCGAGTAGCTCCCGCCGCAGGCGCGCGCGGGGCGAGGGGACGGGGTCGCGACGAGGGCGAGCGTGAGGAGCGAGGCGCGGAGTGCGGTCTTCACGGGGGCGGCTCTCTCTACGCAGCCTGCGTGCCGCGCGGAAGGGCCCTGTCGACGTCGCGGTCCCCGCGCGCAGGGCCGTGGGCGATCGAACACGCGAGCGTGGCGCGAGATCCGCGATGCGGGCGACGGGCGACGCGGAATAGACTCGCGTCACCATGCAGATCACGGAGGACGCTCGAATCCCCTTCTCTCGCGCGGTGGTCTACGAGACGTACCGCGACCGGCTGCCCGAGCTGGTGCCCTACCTGCCCGACGTGCGAGGCATCACGGTGAGCGCGCGACACGAGCGCGGCGACGTCGTCGAGATCGTGAACGTGTGGCGCGGAGGCGGAGAGATCCCTGGCGCCGCGCGGGCCTTCATCTCCGAGTCGATGCTCACGTGGGACGACCTCGCGACCTGGGACGCGTCGACGTGGTCGTGCGCGTGGCGCGTCCGCACGCACGCCTTCACCGAGGCCGTTCGATGCGAGGGGAGGAACACCTTCATCGCCGACGGAGACGCCACGATCCTCCAGATCCGGGGCTCGCTCACCATCGACTCCTCGAAGCTCGCGGGCGTGCCCCGCCTCGTCTCGGGTTCCGTGAGCCGCACCGTCGAGGAGATCCTGATGAAGAAGGTCGCGCCGAACCTGATTCAGGTGAGCGACGGCGTTCGCAGGTACCTCGAAGCGAAGCGGTGAGCGCGTAGAGACATTCCGCGTTCACTGCAGACAGATTCCGGAGAATTCGAAGGGCCACGCGGCGCGGGGCGGGTCAGGTCGATTTTTCTGGGGGTCCCTCTGAAAAGTCTCGTTCTGAAGACATCTACCTTATGGTGATCCACGCGCGGCGATCGCTCCGTCGCGCCGACGGGTCACCCGAGGGAGCAAACGGTGTCGCCATCTCAATCAATGTCGCCGTTGAACGCGGGTCCGTTGGCCGGCCTCTCGTTACCCCTGGCGCGGCGTCGAGGCGCGCAGAGATGTTGAGCGCACGCGGCTCCATGCGCTTCGATTGTCACGAGCACGAGCTCCCGTACGGCGACCGCGAGGGCTACGACGAAGAGTTCACGGGCGTGCGCGTCCCGCTCCCGACGCTCACCGACGATGCGATGATGCGCGTAGCGCGGCGCATCGACATCGACGCCTCGGAGGCCGACCACGTGCTGCACTATCACCACTTCTCGGTGGTGATGAACCGCGCGAGGCGCTTCTGCTTCTTCGCCGCCTCGAACACCGCGCGCGAACCGCGCTTGACGGGCACGCGGCCGCCTGCGCCAATCGACGCGACGTGGCGCATCGACCCGCGCATCGCGCGCTCGCATCAGGTCGGGCACGACGAGCTCTACGGCCCCTCGGGGCACGACGAGCGGCACGTGCACCTGCCCGATGACGGGCGATGGGGCGTGACCGACGAGGCGCGCTACAGCGCGTACGGCGACGCGTTTCACTTCACCAACGCGACGCCGCGCGTGAGGCTCGAAGGGTCCTCGGGCGACATCGCGAGGACGCGGGTCGAGCGGTACATCTCCGAGCAGGTGGGGAGCGTGCGGAGCTCCGTCTTCGCGGGGCCCGTGTTCTCTCCTGACGACCCCACGGTCGAGGGCGTCGCGGTGCCGCAGCGCGCGTGGGAGATCGTGGTGGTCCGCGGTCGAACGCGGATCGGCGCGTGGGGCTTCGTGCTCGAAGCGGGCGACGTGGTGCGGCGGCAGGTGAGCGTGGCCGCGATCGAGGGGCTCACCGAGGTGCGCTTCGCCGACGTGGTGCGCGAGGGCGATTCGCTGCGGAGCCATCCTGACGCGAGCGTCCCCATCGAGGCGCTCGCGTCGATCCGAGGGCTGCGGTAGCGCGCTTCAGAGCTGCGCGAAGCGCGCCTGGAAGAAGCGCAGGTGCTTGGGCTCGTAGACCATGCGGAGCCCGCGGATGTCATTCCTCCGCGCGAAGAGCGAGGTCACGGCCTCGACGGTCACGTCGCAGTGCGCCTGCGTGTAGACCCTGCGCGGAAAGGTGAGGCGCACGAGCTCGAGCTTCGGCTTGCGGTTGGCGCCCGTGGCGTCGCGACCGGCCGAGACGATCCCGCGCTCCATCGCGCGCACGCCCGCTTCGAGGTAGAGCTCGCCCGCGAGCGCCTGCGCGGGGAAGGACTCCTGCGGCAGGTGCGGCAGAAAGCGCTTCGCGTCGAGGAACACAGCGTGTCCGCCCGTGGGCTGCACGATGGGAACGCCCGCCGCGAGGAGCTGATCGGCGACGTAGGCCACCTGGCCGACGCGCGCGCGGATGTGGTCCTCGACGATGGCCTCCTCGATGCCGACGGCCATGGCCTCCATGTCGCGACCGGCGAGGCCGCCGTAGGTGTGCAGGCCCTCGAAGAGCACGAGGAGGTTGCACGCCTCGTCGTAGAGGCTCGGGTCGTTGAGCGCGAGGAAGCCGCCGATGTTCACCAGCAGGTCCTTCTTGCCGCTCATCGTGCAGCCGTCGGAGCAGTCGCAGAGGTCGCGGAGGATGTCCGCCACGGGGCGTCCCACGTGCCCCGGCTCGCGCTCGCGGATGAACCACGCGTTCTCGACCGCGCGCGTCGCGTCGAGAAAGATCCGCACGCCGCGCTTCTGGCAGAGCGCCCGCACGGCGCGGAGGTTCTCGAGCGCGATGGGCTGTCCGCCCGCCATGTTCACCGTGGCCGCGACGCACACGTAGGGGACCTTGTCGGCGCCCACTTCATTGAACACGCGCTCGAGCTTCGCGAGGTCGACGTTGCCCTTGAAGGGGTGATGCGAGTCGGAGTCGTGCGCGTCGTCGATGATGATGTCGACGAAGGACCCGCCGGCGAGCTCCTGATGGGCGCGCGTGGTGGTGAAGTACATGTTGCCCGGCACCGTGTGGCCCGGCCGCACGAGCATCCGCGAGAGGATGTGCTCGGCGCCGCGTCCCTGGTGCGTGGGCACGACGTAGCGGTAGCCGTAGCGTCGGTGCACGGCGGCTTCGAGCCGGTAGAAGCTCTCGCTGCCCGCGTAGGCCTCGTCGCCGATCATCATGGCCGACCACTGTCGGTCGCTCATGGCGTTGGTGCCGGAGTCGGTCAGCAGGTCGATGAACACGTCGCGCGAGCGGAGGAGAAAGGTGTTCCAGCCCGCCTCGTCGAGGGCGCGCTCCCGCTGCTCGCGCGTGGTCATGGTCAGCGGCTCGACCATCTTGATCTTGAAGGGCTCAGCCCACGAGTGTCGCCCCTTCGGAGAATCCATCGTCTTGTTCGCCTCCGTCACGCCGGTGAAAAGCCGGCGACGCGGCGCGAACGCACGTCGCGTTCCCGCGCTGAATCGCCGCTCTTTCGGCATGCGATGCGCAGCGTGGAGCTTCGTGCGTGAGGGCGGGCGAACGCTTCGCGCGAGCGGGATCAGCGCGGCGGCGCGGCTTCGAGGGCGGCGTCGATGCGTCGTTGAAACTCTTCGAAGGGCAGCGCGCCGGCGACGAAGCGGCCGTTGATGAAGAACGCGGGCGTCCCGATCTGCGCGCCCGTCGCGTCGGCGGCGGCCATGTCGTCACGGATGCCGGGCTGGTGCGTGTGCGCGTCGAGGGCCCTGCGGAAGCGCGCGAGGTCGATCCCCACGGCGCGCGCGTAGCGCTCGAGGTCCGCGCGCTCGAGGTGCTGCTGGTTCGCGAAGAGCGCGTCGTTGAAGCGCCAGAACACGGCGTTGCCTCGCTGCGCGAAGACCTCCCTCGCGGCCTCCGCGGCGAGCATCGCGTTGTTGTGAAAGGGCAGCGGATAGTCTCGCCACACGAGCCGCACGCGGTCGCCGTAGCGCGTGCGGATCTGGTCGAGCGTAGGCCCGACGCGGGCGCAGAAGGGGCACTGAAAGTCCGAGAAGTGCTCGATCACGACGCGCGCGTTCGCGGGGCCGAAGGTGGGCGCCCGGGGGCTCGCGCGCACGGTGTAGACGCGGTTCTCGTCGTCGGGCTGCGCGCGCGACGGAGCGGGCTCGTCGCCGGGCACGGGGTCGGCGACCATGTGCGCGTACACGCGGCCTCGAGGCGTGATCGTGCGGGCGCGCGCGAGCACCGCGTCGATGAGCGTGGTGAAGCGCTCGACGGGCTGCGCGCCCACGAGCTGCGTGCCGTTGATGAAGAAGTTCGGCGTCCCCGCCGCGCCGATCGCCGTCGCGAGCGCCTTGTCGGCCTCGACCTCCTCGGCGTGCGCGTGCTCGTCGAGGGCGCCGTTGAAGCGCCGCACGTCGACGCCCGCGCGCCGCGCGTAGCGCTCGAGGTCCGCGCGCTCGAGGTGCTGCTGGTTCGCGAAGAGGAGGTCGTGAAAGCGCCAGAAGCCCGCGGCGCCGCGTTGCGCGTACACCTCCATCGCGGCCTCGGCGGCGAGCGGCGCGTTGTCGTGAAAGGGCAGCGGGTTGTTCTTCCACACGACGCGCAGGTCGGCGCCGTAGCGCGCTCGCAGCGTTCGAAGCGTGTCGGTCACGCGCGCGCAGAACGGGCACTGAAAGTCCGAGAAGACCACCATCGTGACGAGCGCGTCGGGGCACCCGATGACCGGCGATCGCCCCACGGGGATGCGCTCCGCGTCGCTCCCCTCCGCGGCGTCCGCGCGCTCGCACCCCGCGGTGGCCCTCGCGACCTGCGGCGAATCCGTCGACGTTCGCACCGGCGCGTCGACCATCAGGGCGTACGCGCGCTCCCGAGGCGAGAGCGCCAGCGCGTGCGCGCGCACCCGGTCTACGAGCGAGCGCACCTCGCGGCTCGACGCCTCGCCGTCGACCTCCGAGCCGTTGATGAAGAACTCCGGGCCGCTCCCCGCGCCGAGCCCACGGGCGAGCTCCATGTCGGCCCTCACGGCGGCCTCGTGGACGCGCTCGTCGATCGCCGCGCGCAGCCTTCGCGCGTCGAGGCCCGCCTCCGTGGCGAGGTGATCGAGCTCCTCGCGCTCCGCTCCGCCCTCCCACGCGCGCTCGATGAGGAGGTCGTGAAACGCCCAGAACGCGCTGTCTCCGCCCTGCGCGTAGGCTTCGACGGCGGCCTCCGCGAGCGTGAACGCGGCGTCGTCGTCGCCGGGGTTGTTGCGCCACACGACGCGGAGATCATCGCCGTACGCGAGGCGCAGGCGCGTGAGGGTCGCGTCCGCGTGGGCGCTCGCGGGCTCCTTCAGGTCGCTGAACACCACGACCGTGACGAGCGCGTCGGCGCGTCCGAGCGAAGGCGCGCCGCGCACGGGGATGCGAGGCGAGTCGACCTGCGCGACCGTCGAAGCAGCGCGCGGTTGCGTCGCGGCGCACGCGACGAGCAGCGCGAGCGCGAAGAGGAGCCTGAGCGGTGTCTTGAGCATCGGGAGGGCGCGGATCGTATCGAGCCCGCGGGGGCCGAGGCCAGCGGCGACGACGCGGCTGTTACGATCGAAGCGCGGCGACGATGGTCGCGAGGAGTGACGCGGTCGCGAGGCACATCACCGTGAGCGTCGTCGCGTGCGCCGAGAGCGTCGAGGTCGCGACGGCGGCGCGGAGGGTCTCGACGGTGCCCGGTACGGTCCACCCGTCGTCGGGCGCGCCATCACCTCGGAACACGCCCTTGCGCGTCTCGCCGAGGGGAATCACCACGACGGGGCCGCGGTATTCGGCGAAGACCTCCGACGCCTGACGGGGCGCCACGCCGCTGGCAAAGCTCAGAACGCGGCCCTCACCGATCGTCCCGTCGAGCCACGCGTCGGCGTCGCCCCACGGCCGCCCGGCCGCGCGCGTCACCGCGAGCATGAGCGCCGAGAGCGCGAGGAGCCCCGCGCCGAAGAGCCACGACACCAGCGCGTGGGAGAGTACCGGCGTGAGGGCCACCGTGGGGAGCGACGAGAGGCCGTTCCACCGCGTCGCCGCGCCCGCGATCGAGAGCGCGCCGAGGGCCGCCATGAAGGCGACGAGCGCGAGCGCGCGGGGCGTGAGCCACGATGCGATGCGCGCGAGTGACGGCGTTCGACCGGTCGACGCGATCGAGAGCGCGAAGAGCGCCACGGTGAGCGAGACGGCGATCGCCGACGTCCACGGCGCGAGCACCGCGAGCGGGAGCAGCGCAGCGTGGAACCCCATCGCGAGGAGCGCGAGCCGCGCGATCTGCGGACGCTTCGCGCCGACCACGAGCGAGGCGACGACAAGCAGCCCGATCCCGCCCGGCGTGGTCGTGATGACGCTGCAAAGGAGCGCGCCGACCCCCGGGTGCCTCGGCAACGCCTCGTGCGTGCGCACGTCGGCGTGCAGCGCGAGGCCCACGCTCGCGGACGACATGATCGCGAGCGCGCCACCTCCGAGGGCCGCGATCGCGGCGCCTACGACGGCCCTCGCGGCAGCGAGCGCGGAGCCCTCCGCGGGCGCGAGCGACGCCTGGCTCACCGCGTACGGAGACGGCAGCCACGCCCTGAGCCAGTTGGGCACCCCCGTCGCGCCCCAGCGTTCGAAGATCGTCATGGGGGCAGAGCCTCGCACGACGCACCCACCCACTGCCACCCGTCGCGCGGACTCGGTGAGTCGCGAGCCCGGCGACCCCTGCGCGGCCCGTGAGCGCTCGCGGTGGGGCTCCGTAGCGCCCCGACGCCTGACGCTGGCAATCAGGGACTCCCCGATGCCTCGCCACGTCTTCGGGCAAATGAGGTGTACGCGCCGCGGCCGGGCGTGTAGTTTCGTCCACATGCGCGGGTCTGGCCGCGCAGTCAACCTGGTCTCGCGACGCGCCGTTTGATGGGGGCCGATGCAGTGGTTGTGTCGACCTCGGAGGATGCGCGCCGCCGCAAACACCTTCTGGGAGGCTTCTTGATGAGTCCGACGCTTCGATGGCTCGCCGTGGCCTGCACGGCTTTCTCGCTCGTCGCCTGTGGCGACTCGAGCCCCACGGGCAATCCTCCGCCGGAGGACGTCGTCACCAACGACACGCCTGCGACCGACACGCCGACGACGGACACGCCGCCTGCGGACGTGCCGCCTGCCGACACCACGCCCCCCGACGACAACCCCCAGACCGACGTCCCTCCCGCGGACGTCCCTCCCGCGGATGTTCCCCCCGCGGACGTTCCTCCCGCGGACGTTCCCCCCGCGGACGTTCCCCCGGTGGACGTTCCCCCCGCGGACGTTCCTCCGGTGGACGTTCCCCCGGTGGACGTCCCCACTGACACGCCTCCGGCCGACGTGGGCTGTCCCTCGGGCCAGATGATGTGCGGCGACGCGTGCGTCGACACGCAGACCAGCGCCACCAACTGCGGCGCGTGCGGAACCGCGTGCCCCACGGGACAGGCCTGCACCGCGGGCCGTTGCGCGCTGCCCTGCGCCGCGCCTCGCGCGGTGTGCGGCGCGGGCGCCTCGATGGCCTGCGTCGACACGCAGTCCGACTCGATGAACTGCGGCTCCTGCGGCACCGTCTGCGGCACCGGACAGACCTGCGTCGCGGGCATGTGCTCGTGCCCCATGGGCGAGAACGCCTGCGGCGGCACGTGCGTGAACACCCAGACCGACCTCATGAACTGCGGCGCCTGCGGCACCGCCTGCGGCACCGGACAGCGCTGCGACATGGGTCGCTGCGCGTGCCCCTCGGGCCAGACCCTCTGCGGCGGACGCTGCGTCGACGTGAGCAGCGACGCCGCCAACTGCGGCCTCTGCGGCAACGCGTGCCCCTCCGGGCAGCTCTGCTCGGGCGGCACCTGCGCGGTCTCGTGCGACGCCCCGAGCCGCATCTGCATGACCGGCGGTCGCATGGTCTGCGTCAACGTCCAGACCGACACCACCAACTGCGGCGCCTGCGGAACCGCCTGCGCTACGGGCCAGACCTGTGAAATGGGCCGCTGCGCGTGCCCCGGCTCGCAGTCGGTGTGCGGCGGACGCTGCGTCGACACCCGCGGTGACAACGACAACTGCGGCGCCTGCGGCACCGTGTGTGCGGGCGGACAGAGCTGCGTCGAGGGCTCCTGCGCGTGCCCCTCGGGGCAGGCCTTCTGCGGCGGACGTTGCATCAATCCGCTCACCGACAACGCCAACTGCGGCCGCTGCGGGACGGCCTGCACCGGCGGCCAGAGCTGCACCGGCGGCGTCTGCGCGTGTCCCGGCGGAGGCACCTCCTGCGGCGGCGCCTGCGTCGACACCAACTCCAGCCTCACGCACTGCGGCCGCTGCTCGAACGCCTGCACGGCGCCCTCGAACGCCCGCGCGACCTGCGTCACCGGCGGCTGCGGCTTCGCGTGCACCACGGGCTTCGGCGACTGCGACCGCGTGGCCACCAACGGCTGCGAGGTCAACACGACCAACAACGCGCTCAACTGCGGCGCCTGCGGCAACGTGTGTCGTCCGCCCGCCAACGCGGCCGCCACGTGCTCCTCGGGCACCTGCGGCTTCACCTGCCTGTCGGGCTTCGCCGACTGCAACGGCAGCGCGGCCGACGGCTGCGAGGTCAACCTCCAGTCGAGCGCGACCAACTGCGGCCGCTGCGGCACCGCGTGTGGCTCGGGGCAGCTCTGCTCCGCCGGCGTCTGCATGCTCGCGTGCATGACGGGCACGACCCTCTGCAGCGGCACCTGCGTCACCCTCGCGAGCGATCCCCGCAACTGCGGCCGCTGCGGGTTGGCCTGCGTGTCGGGCTCGAACTCGGCGCCCGCCTGCACCACGGGCACCTGCGGAATCACCTGCACGCCTGGCTTCGGCAACTGCGACGGCGTGGCCACCAACGGCTGCGAGGTCGACGTGCAGAGCACCGTGGCCAACTGCGGCCGCTGCGGCAACGCGTGCCCCTCGGGCTCGAACTCCACCGCGCTCTGCTCGGCCGGCACCTGCGGGCTCTCGTGCTCCACGGGCTTCGGCAACTGCGACGGCGTGGCCACCAACGGCTGCGAGGTCGACCTGCGCGTCACCGTCGCCAACTGCGGCGCCTGCGGACGCGCGTGCGCGGCGGGCACCAACGCGACGGCCACCTGCTCGGCCGGCTCCTGCGGCACCACCTGCAACACGGGCTTCGGCGACTGCAACGGCAGCGCGGCCGACGGCTGCGAGACCAACGTCACGAACAACGTCGGCAACTGCGGCCGCTGCGGCAACGCCTGCGTCGTCCCCACGGGCGGCTCGGTGTCGTGTACGGCGAGCGCGTGCGTGCAGGCGTGCCCGTCGGGGCAGACCCCCTGCTCGAACGCCTGCGTGAACATGCAGATCGACCGCTCGAACTGCGGCGCCTGCGGGCGCGCGTGCGCCACGGGCCAGGTCTGCGCGGCCGGCGCGTGCGTGACCATCTCGGGCGCGTCGTTCCAGGTCAACAACCTCACGACCACGGCGTGCGTCGCGGTCGATCACAACGCCGTGACCAGCGACGACCGCGGCGGCATCGCCGTGTCGCCCACGCGCCTCTTCTACTCGGGCGACGCCGCCACGGCGCGCTTCGACCTCGCGACGCTCGGCAACATCACCTCGATCGGCCGCGTCGAAGACGGGCTCGTCTCGAACCTCCGCGACGGCACGGTGTACACCCTCGCGAACAACACCACGCCGATCACCTCGTCGGCGGGCGTGGTCAACGGGATGCTCCTCCTCGACGCGAGCACGGGCGCCGTCACCACGACGCGCATCGCGTTCTCGACGCCGATCACCCTCGCGTACGGCTCGGGCGTGTTCTCGGGCTACGACCGGATCATCCTGTACTCAGGCTCGCGCATCTATCACATCGACCTGCGCACGGTGTCCTCGGGCACCGCGGCCGTGGCCGACCTCGGGCCCTTCACGTTCCCGACGCGCAACTACTGCGAGAACTGGGCGTTCTGGGGCGTGGCCGAGTTCTTCGGCGGCAACCTCTACGTCGACTACGTGCAGAGCTCGACGGCGATCGCGCGCACGCGCATCCCCGACGGCGCGACGACGGTGATCAACACGTTCACCAACCTCTCTGACATGTGCTCGTTCACCGTGTCGACGTCGAACAACCGCTGGTACTTCCACCACGAGTACACGTCGCAGTTCAGCTCCACGACCAATGAGGCCGCGGGCTACTGCAACGCCGCGTGGACGACCGACACGCCCGGCGTGACCATCGTGTCGTTCCCGTCGACCTCCTCGACGGTCGGCGGACCCTCGGGCACGGGCGCCGTCGGGTCGTCGTATCGCTACCAGGTGGGCGACTTCGTGCAGCAGGCGTTCACGCGGACCACCACGACCTCGCGTCTCGACGTGAGCTTCCAGATGATCGACCGCACCTCGGGCTGCGCCGTCGGTCAGGCCCTCTCGTGGAACGTGCTGGTCAACGGCACCGTCGTGGGCACGTACGGCTTCACCGGCGGCTCGGGCATCAACCCCCGCACCATCACGCAGACGTACACCTTCGCGCCTGTCGCCGCGGGCACGGTCACCGTGCGCTTCGAATCGACGACGCGCGTTTGCGTCGGCGGCGCCTCGTGGGACTGGGTCCCCGGCGGCTCCGCGACCTTCCGCTGACCTGAACTCCCCCCTCGATCACCGCCCCTGACGGCGGCGCCGCAGCGAAGTTCGCGCGGCGCCGCGGCGTCACCCCATCGTGCCGCTACATCACGGTGACCGTGGCCCGGTAGCACACCGGACCGCAGTCAGGTCCGTTGGGCGTCGACGATTGATAGGTCGGCGTGAAGGTCCCGCTGCGCATGCCGCTGGAGGTCGTGACCTCGACGCGCAGGGTCGTCGGGCGCCCTTCGAAGCGCACCCCGTCGGGCTCGCACCAGAGGGGGCCCGAAGAGCTCGCTGGACACATGATTTCGTAGCGCACGCCGTCGGCGACGACGGCGACCCGGTCGCCGATCACGCGACCGCTCCAGTCGATGTGAACGCCGTTGACGCAGCCGATCGCGCTGCATGCGCCGCCCACGATGCACGACGAGAGCGAGCCGCAGAGCGCGGCGAAGAGGAGCAGGGATGAAAGTCTCATGGGGTGACGTGGTTGCAGCGCGCGTACCTGACGCGGCGTGAATCACGGTCACAGAGACGAGGATGGAGGAGGCGAGAGAGGCGCGAGGCGATCAGCCGCCGAAGTAGTTGGTGATCACCGTGTCGTCGCGCAGGACCTCTTCGGAGAGGAAGGCCTCCTCCTCGCGGTCCATGTGACGGAGCATGCGGTTGAGGAGCGTCTCCGTGGCCGCGCAGGCCGCGTCGTCGTCGTCGTTCACGCTCGACTGGAGCGCCGCGTGGAGCGCCTGATGTTCGAGCTTGTGCTGCTCGTCCATCACCGAGGCGCGCGCGGGGCCCCACGCGTCGACCGTGGGGATGATCTCCCGGAGGAGCTCCTCCTCGCGGTCGTTGTGGGTGTGCGCCGCGGCGGCGAGTCGGCCGAGCGTCGCCTGGAGCTCGACGCGCACGGGCTCTCCCGCGCGCACCTTCGCGATGAGGGCCGTGGCGCGCTCGATCATCGCGCGCATCTCGCCGTGCTGCCCGAGCATCTCTGTGCGGATCTCGCCGGGGGTCATTGGGGGGCCTCCTGTTCCTGCTGCGGTCAGAGCGCGACGGGGTCGTCGGCGAACGCGTCGCCCGAGATGGGCGGCTCCGGGGGGAGCTTCGCGAGCTCCTTCTCGACGAGGCGCTGATGCTCGAGCTCCTCGTCGCGCAGCTCGACGAAGAGCACGCGCGCCTCGGGGTCGGTCACCCGCGCGAGCGCGGCTTCGAAGAACGCGTGGGCCTTCTGCTCCGAGCGCAGCGACGCCTGGAGCGCCTGACGCACGGTCATCGACGCGTTGGCCTCGTCGTAGTCGGGGGCTTCGATGTCGAAGATCATCTCGCGGCGCACGGCGCGGGGCGCGTCGCCGAAGAGGCTCATGCGTCGCGTCGCGAGCTTGCCCTCGTGGATGGTCTCGACCTTGAGCATGAAGCGGAAGAAGCTCGCGGCCTCGGGGTTGTGGTGCGCGTCCATCTGGTCGGCGAACTCGCCGTAGCGCTCCTTGGCCTCCTCTTCTACGAGGGTGGCGAGGTCGAGCGCGTCACGGAGCGTGAGGGTCGCGAAATCGATCGAGCGGGTCTTGTCCACGGCGTGTGTCTCCGCGCGCTACTTCTGGATGAAACGGTCGAGGATGTTCTCGCGTGGAACGGCCTGCCCGGCGAGCTCCTTCTGGCGCTCACGGATCTGCCCGTCCATCGTGGGCGGGGGATTGGGGTTCGCGTAGAAGATCCCCGTGTGAAGCTCTCGGCCGTAGTGCTGCGCGATGTCCATCGCGGCGAGGCGGTTGGTCGGGTCGTGGCCGAGGCTCGTGAGCGATTTCATCTGCGCGCGGTGGGCCTTCACCTGCCAGTCGTCTTCGCCGAAGGTCACGCACGGCGACTGCACGTTCACGAACGAGAAGCCCGGGAAGCGGATCGCCTGCTCGATCACGTCGGCGAGGCCGGCCATGTCCGCGGGCGTCCCCTGAGCGACGAAGTTGGCGCCGTACGCGAGCACGTAGAGCAGCGGGTTCACGGGCTCCTCGATGCTGCCGTACTCCGAGGTGACGGTCTTGAGGCCCTTGGGCGACGTGGGCGAGAGCTGGCCCTTGGTGAGCCCGTAGATCTGGTTGTCCATCACGATGTACGTGATGTCGACGTTGCGGCGGATCGTGTGGGGCACGTGCCCGCCGCCGATCGAGAAGCCGTCGCCGTCGCCGCCCGCCACGAGGACGAGCAGGTCGGGGTTCGCGAGCTTGATGCCCTGCGCGATGGGGAGCGCGCGGCCGTGCACGGAGTTGAAGCCGTACGCGGTGGTGTATCCCGGGATGCGGCTCGAGCACCCGATGCCTGAGACGAATGCGATCTCGTGGGGCGGACGACCGATGGCCGCGAGGGCGCGGTAGATCGCCTGCACGACGCCGAAGTCGCCGCAGCCGGGGCACCAGATGGGCTTGAGGTCGCTCTTGAAGTCTTTGGCTTGATAGGTGGGCAGTGACGTGGTCTTCACGTGTCAGTCCTCCGCGGAAACCTGCGTGGCGGGGTGCTGCAGCGCGACGGCCGCGGCGTGGAGCTGCGCGACGATCTCGCGCGGTTGAATGGGGTTGGCGCCGCTGCGGCAGAACGAGGTCACGCCCGACGGCACGTCGACGAACATCCGGAGCATCCGGTAGAGCTGGCCCTGGAACGACAGCTCCACCACGAGGCCGCTCTTCACCGAGGCGAAGAAGTCTTTGAAGATCTCTTCGGCGATCGGATAGAGGAGCTGCGGGACCATGAGCTTCACGTCGAGGCCCTGATCCTTCGCGCGGGTGAAGGCCTCGCGGCACACGCCCGCGATGGAGCCCCAGGCCACGATGGCGAGCGGCGCGTTGGGGTTGCCCTCGACGGAGAAGAGGTCGCGTCGGCGCTTGAGCGGAGCGAGCTTGCGGAAGCGCTTCTCGTTCATCGCCTGGTGCACCTTGCCGCTCGCCGTGGGGTTCGCGCGCTCGTTGTGCTCGATGCCCGCGCCCTGATAGTTCCCCCCCAGCATCCCGGGATGGCTGATGGGGCTCACGCCGCTCTCGGTGATCTTGAAGCGCGCGTAGTCGGTGAGCTCGGTGGCGTTGGGCTCCCTGCGCGACTCGATCTTGAAGCGCGAGAGGTCGATGGGGTCGACGGTCTCCTTGCGCTGCGCGACCTCCTGATCGGAGAGGATGATCACGGGCGTCTGGTAGCGCTCGGCGATGTTGAACGCCTCGACGGTGATGTCGAAGGTGTCGGCCACGGAGGTCGGCGCGAGGATCGGCCGCAGCACGTCGCCGTGCCCCGAGAACGCCGCGCAGAAGAGGTCAGACTGCTCGGGCTTCGTGGGCAGCCCCGTCGAGGGCCCGCCGCGCTGCACGTCGACGATCACCAGCGGAAGCTCCGCGATGCTCGCGAGCCCGAGGATCTCGGTCTTGAGCGACATGCCCGGCCCCGAGGTCGCGGTCATGGCCTTCTTGCCCGCGAACGAGGCGCCGAGGGCCGCGCCGATGCCCGCGATCTCGTCCTCGGCCTGGAGCACGGCGCCGCCGTACTTCCACACCTCGCGGGTGAAGAACTGCATGATCTCGGTCGACGGGGTGATGGGGTATCCGCCGAAGAAGTCGCAGCCCGCGAAGATGGCCGCGGCGGCGCAGATGTCGTTGCCGTCGGCGAGCATCTTCTTCGTCGCGCCGGGCAGCGGCGGGCCCATCACGCGGGGCGTGGTCATGGGGTGCGCCCTCGCGAACTCGGCGCCCATCGCGAAGGCGCGCTCGTTGGCCTGCACGAGCTCGTCGCCCTTCTTCGCGAACTTCTTCCGGATGCCCCGCACGATCGCCTCGGGCGCGAGCCCGAACCACCCCGCGAGCAGCCCGAGCACCACCGTGCTCTTGGCCTTCTCGGTGCCCGCGGCCTTCTTCGCGATGTCGCCGATCGGCACCGGGAAGACCTCCTTCGGGTTCACCCCGACGAGGGGGATGTCCGCCGGGGCCACGCCCGTCTTCTCCTCGTAGATGACCACCGTCGCCCCCGACACCGGGAGCTCGGCGCCGAAGCGCAGGAAGTCCTCCCAGTTGAGGGCCACGGCGACGTCGAGCGCGCCGCCCGGGTTGAGCACGCGCTTCGTCGACATCCGCACGCGGCACGACGACTCGCCGCCGCGCACCTGGGAGCCGAAGCTCTTGGTCATCAACGCGTAGTAGCCCGCGTACGCCGCCGCCGCGATGAGCGCCTCGCCCGCGCTCACGATGCCGTCGCCGCCCGAGGCCGCCATCCCGATCACGAGATCATCCATTGGGGGTGCGCGGCCCGACCGCAAACCACGTACCACGCGGCGAAGCCAGCGCGTTGCGTGCATCGGTGACGTCCCGTGCCGTGCACAACGCTCACCGCGCGCACCCGTTGTCGCCGCGCGGGCAAGCTTTGCCGACGCGCCACCGCGCGACCCGACGTCGTCGCGCACGGCGCGGCCGCTCGGCGTGCGGCGACGCGTCGCCGTGGTCGGGATCTTGCTCCGCGGGGCGCACATGACGACCCACATCACCGAGGACTGCATCAACTGCGGGGCGTGCGAGGCGGAGTGCCCGAACAAGGCCATCGCGCAGGGTGCGGACATCTACGAGATCGACGCGGAGCGTTGCACCGAGTGCGTGGGCTTCCACGAGAAGGAGGCCTGCCAGGCGGTGTGCCCCGTCGAGTGCTGCCTGCCCGACCCGAACGCGGTGGAGGCCGAGGCGGTGCTCCTCGCGCGCGCGCTCGCGCTCCACCCCGACGACGCGCAGCTCCATGCGGGCGCGAAGGCGGGCACGTTCCCGTCGCGGTTCAAGGCGTAGCGCGGGGGGCGCGGCGATGCGTTCGGCCTGGCTCTCCGGCCTCGCGTTCCTGGCCGTGTCCGCGGCGGTGGGGGTCGCGATCCTCGCCGTGGCGTGGTTGCTTCGGTTCCGCTCGAAGTCGCCGAGCCCGCTCCAGCGGCGCACGTACGAGTGCGGCGAGGCGCCCGAGGGGGCCGCGTGGATGCAGTTTCACGCGCGCTACTACCTCGTCGCGCTCTTCTTCGTGCTCTTCGACGTCGAGGCGGCCTTCCTCTTCCCGTGGGCCGTGACGCTGCGCGAGCTCGGCGGCGCGGGCTTCGTCGCCGCGACCTCCTTCGTCGCCGTGCTGATGCTCGGCTGGCTCTACGCCATCCGCAAGGAGGCCCTCCGGTGGCAGTGAACGACGTCCCCGGCCGGCGCGGCCTCCCGGTGCTCGGCGGCGCGGCCTCGCTCGAGTCGCCGGTGTACCGCACGCTGCTGCAGGCGCCCGGGCTCACGGTGCTCTCGGGCGTGCTCGACGACCTCCTCGCGTGGGGGCTGCGCAACTCGCTCTGGGTCTTCCCGATGGCGACGAGCTGCTGCGGCATCGAGCTGATGGCCGCCGCTGCCAGCCGCGTCGACCTCGACCGCATGGGGACCATCGTCCGAGCGACCCCGCGCCAGGCCGACGTGATGGTGGTCGCCGGCACCATCACCGTGAAGATGGCCCCGCGCGTGAAGGTGCTCTGGGAGCAGATGCCCGAGCCCCGCTGGTGCATCGCGATGGGCTCCTGCGCCATCTCGGGCGACTTCTACCGCAACCTCTACCCGGTGGTGCCGGGCATCGACACGGTGCTCCCTGTCGACGTGTACGTGCCCGGGTGCCCGCCCAACCCCGAGGCCCTGATGCACGGCCTCCTGCGGCTCCAGGAGAAGATCAAGCGAGCGCGCGAGGGCGCCTTCGAAGAGCGCGAGCCCAACCCCGCGCTCCTCACCGCGACGCGTCCGTCCATCGCGCGCCTCGTCGACGCCGACCGCGACGTCGCGCTCGACGACGCCCAGACCGAGGCCGCCTCGCGCGCCACCGAGTCCGACCGCGACGACGAGCGCCCGCCGGGCTCGCCCGCGCCCACCGAGTGTGATCCCGTCGCGCGCGCCATGGACGAAGCGCCGGAGTTCGCCGACCTCCAGCGCGATGTGTTCGGCGTGTCGG
>JBPOHC010000125.1:0-15693 GCA_052035985.1 Myxococcota bacterium
CCTCTTCAAGGACTTCGACGAGCGCGACATCACGTCGATGGTGGTGAGCCGCGCGCGCTACGTCCAGCCGCTCCCGCTCGCGGGGATGCGCCCCGCGCGAGACCGCCAGCTCCCCGCGTGGGAGGCGGGCTTCAACGTGGTGAACACCGCGCTCCTTCAGCGCGCGACGCTGAACAACAACGAGGTCGTCGGTCTCGCTGACGCGCTCATCGCGCGCAACCTCCCGCTGCTGCGCAGGGGCGCGCGGGCGTAGGTCTCAGCCGGTCTTGCCGAAGAGGGCCTCGCGCGTGTCGGGCTCGAGCGAGTGCATCACGGCGTCGAGGGCGTTGGCGCGCGCGACGAGGTCGCTCGGAATGGGCATGCGCGACGTGTCGATCCAGAGGGTCTGACAGGGCGGGTTGTCGCGCCAGGTCGAGTAGCCCTTGCGGAGCTTGCGGATGTAGTCCGCGGTGATGCCCGACTCCATGTCGCGCTTGCGGCGACGGATGCGGGTCATGATCGTGCGGAGCTCGGCGTCGAGGCAGATGAGCCGGTCGGGGCGAGGGAGCGCGTCGAAGAGCTTGTCGTAGAGCTCGCGGTAGAGGCCGAACTCCATCGGGTCGACGGTGATGCGCGCGAAGATGAGGTTCTGCTGCGGGGTGAAGTCGGTCACCACGCTGCGCCCCTCGGCGAGCATGGCGGCGATCTCGCCCACCTGATCGACGCGCTGCGTGAGGAACGAGACCTCGGTCTGAAAGCCCCAGCGCTCGATGCCGCCGGGCTCGTAGAAGCGCGCGAGAAAGGGGTTCTCGCCGAAGCGCTCGGGGACGAACTCCGAGCCTGTGCGCCGCGCCACGATGGCGGCGAGCGTGCTCTTGCCGACGCCGATGGGGCCGACGCACGCGATCCACGTGCCGCGTTTGCGAATCATGACCGTGGAGTGTCGTACCACCGCGCGCGGGGCCGACGAAAGTATCCGTCAGACGTCGAGGTCGAGGCTCACGGGGCAGTGGTCGGAGCCCTTCACGTCGGCGTGGATCGTCGCGTCGGTGACCTTCGACGCGAGCGCTTCGCTCACGAGGAAGATGTCGATGCGCCAGCCGACGTTCTTGGCCCGCGCGCCGCCGCGCTGCGACCACCACGAGTAGTGCCCCTTCTCGCCGGGGTGACGCGCGCGGAACACGTCGACGAGGCCGGCCTTGAGGTAGCCGCGAAAGTCCTCGCGCTCCTCGTCGGTGAAGCCGGGGTTCTTGCGGTTGGTCTTGGGGTTGGCGAGGTCGATCTCTTCGGGCGCGACGTTCATGTCGCCCACGACGACGAGCCTCTCGCCGGCCTTGTGGCGCTCGCCCATGAAGGCCGTGAGGTCCTTCGAGAACTTGCGCTTGAAGGGCAGCCGCACGAGCTCCGCCGCCGCGTTGGGAAAGTACCCGGCGATGAAGGTGAACGCGGGCGAGCGGCTCACGATGATGCGCCCCTCGTCGTCGTAGGCCTTGATCCCGAGGCCCGGCGCGTGGGCGAACCCGAGGCCCTTGCGCGTCAGCGTCGCGGCGCCCGCGTAGCCCTTCTTCGACCTCGCGGGGAACCAGCACACGTCGTGGTTGGCGGTGAGGGCCTGCTGCGTGAAGAGGTCGAGCTCATCCCACTCGACGCGGATCTCCTGGAGGTTGAGCACATCCGGGTCGGCGGCCTTGAACCAGTCGAGAAAGCCTGATTTCAGCGAGGATCGCAGCCCGTTCACGTTCCAACTGATGATCTTCATTGCGGGGCGCGAGCGTACCCCAGGGGCGCGCACCGACCGTCATTTCTGCCGTGCGTCGCGACGCCGCGCCGACGCTCTCGCTTGACGCGCCGCATGGGTCGCGACGATGCTCCGCGCCCCTTACGACCGATGACGCAAGCCCCCGACGACTACGCGCTCGACCTCTACGCAGAGTCTCCGGTGCCCACGGAGTACGGCCTCTTCCGCGTGATGGTCTTCCGCGAGCGCCCCTGCGGCGGAGACTCGTCGTGCGCGCCCGTCGAGCACGTCGCGATCGTCTGCGGCGACGTCGCGGGCCGCGAGTCGGTGCTCGCGAGGGCCCACTCCGAGTGCTGGACGGGCGAGGCCCTCCACTCGCTCAAGTGCGACTGCCGCGAGCAGCTCGACCTCGCTCTCCGACGCATCTCCGACGAGGGCCGCGGCGTGGTGCTCTACCTCCGCCAGGAGGGGCGCGGCATCGGCCTCGGCAACAAGATCCGCGCGTACGCGCTTCAATCACAGGGCCACGACACCGTCGACGCCAACCGCCTGCTGGGCTTCGCCGACGACCTCCGGAGCTACCGCCCCGCGGCCGAGATGCTCCGCGCGCTCGGGGTCCGCTCCGTGGTGCTGCTCACGAACAACCCCGCCAAGGTCGCGGGCCTCGAGACCGAGGGCGCCCGCGTCGAGCGCCGCGAGCCCGTCTCCGTCGCCGTCAACGCGCACAGCCGCGAGTACCTCCGCGCCAAGCAGGACCGCATGGGCCACGACCTCCCCGAGGGGATGCTCGAACGCGACGACACCCCGAAGCTCACGCGCACGCTCGAGCCCGAGGCGATGGACTCCGCCGCCGAGGCGCTCGCCTACGACCGCATGGATCACAGCGCGGTCAACCGGCGCTTCGTCGACGACCTCGTCTCGCTCGCACCCGACGCGCGTCGCGTGCTCGACCTCGGCGCGGGCACGGGGCTCATCCCCATCGAGCTCTGCGCGCGATCGCCCGAGGTGGCGGTGACCGCGGTCGACCTCGCGCCCGCCATGCTCCGCCGCGCCGCCGAGAACGTCGCCGTCGCGGGCGTGACGTCGCGCGTGAGCCTCGTGGTGTGCGACGTCGCGGCGCTCCCCTACGCGCCCGAGTCCTTCGACGCGGTGGTTTCGAACAGCCTCGTGCATCACGTCCCCGACCCGGTGACGGTGTTCCGCGCGGTGGCGAAGGCCGCGGGAGGCCGCTCCGCGGTGCTCGTTCGTGACCTCTGCCGCCCCGAGCGCGCGGCCGACGTCGACGCGCTCGTCGAGCGTTACGCGGGCGGCGAAGAGGAGCTCGCGCGATCGCTCTTCCGCGCGTCCCTCCACGCAGCGCTCACCGTCGACGAGGTGCGCGAAGCCGCGAGCGCCGCGGGGCTCCACGACGTCTCGGTGGTCCGCACGACGGACCGCCACTGGACGCTCTCTCGCCCCGCGCGCTGACCTCGCTCAGCGCCTCGCAGGGCGCGTGATCGGGGCGTCGTCGAAGCGGAACGCGAGGCCGAGGATCACGCCTGCGAGCGCGCCGCCGACATGCGCCGCACCCGACGGTGTTGGCGAGGCCGCGTCGATGAGCACCTGCGCGACGATCACGACCGCGAGCGCCGCGAGGTCCGCGCGCGCGCCGGGCGCCGCGCGCGCGTGACGGTCGCACGCGAGCCACGAGAGCGACGCGCCCACGAGGCCGAAGATCGAGGCCGACGCGCCCACGAGGATCACGGGCTCGCGCGCGCTCATCGCGACGGCGGCGGCGCCGACGCACGCGGCGGCGAGGTAGACCGCGAGGTAGCGACGCGCGCCGAGGGTCCGCTCCGCGATGCGGCCGAAGAACGCGAGGGCGGCGAGGTTGACGGCGAGGTGCGTCCCGCCCGCGTGGACGAGGCCGTAGGAGGCGAGGCGCCAGAGGTCGCGCCAGCCCTGGAGCGGGAGCGTGAGCGCGCCGAAGCGAGAGAGCATGTCGCCCGATCGTCGCTCGGTGAGCTTGCGCGCGACGGCGAGCGAGGCGAGGAGCACGGCCATCGAGAGGGTGACCGGCGTGGCTCGCGCGGGGCTGGCGTGGAGGGGGCGCATCGCGCGAGGCGCAGCGTAGGAAGGCGCTGGGGAGATGGGCAATTGAACGGCGGACGGGTCGACGAAACGCGGAGGAGGCGGAGCGCTCAGGCGGCGACAGGAACCGCGGGAGACGGGGTGGCCGCGCGGGCGCGCTGCGTGGCGAAGGACTCGCGGAGCTGGCGCGTGAGGCGGTGCTTCTTGGTGTAGACGCTCTTGACGTTGAGGCCGAGGCGCTCGGCGATCTCTTGCGGCGAGAGGCCGTCGATGAAGTAGAGCCTGACGAACTCCTGGTCGCGCTGCGAGAGCGAGCTCACGACGGCGGCGAGGCGATCGCAGTCCTCGCGGACGATCTGGTGGGCGAGGTGGTCGCCGTGATCGTGGAGCTCCTCGGCGAGGGCCATCGGATCAACGACGGGGCGACGGGCCGACGCGCGGAGGTAGTCCCACGTCGCGTTGATGGCGATGAGGCCGATCCAGCTCCCGAGCTTGTTGCCGCGCTCGACCTCGAAGCGCCGGAGCTTGTGCATGTCGTTGGCGAGGAGACTCGCGTAGAAGTTCCCGCGGATCTCCTGGATGGCATCCGAGGCGACGACGCTGTTGAAGCGCACGACGACGCGGTGGACGCAGGTCCAGATCATCCGGTCATAGCGACGGTGAAACTCGCGCCACGCGCCGGGCTCGTGGGTCAGCAGGCGCTGGAGCAGGTCCGAATCGGAGAGGCTCTGGTAAGAAGAAACGTTCATGGCGCTCGTTGACCTCCGCGCCAACGACATCGCAACGCGTGTGCCGCGCGGAGGTTCCAGCCCGTCCGTGGATTTCATCGGAGCACTTCCCTCGAACGCACCTCCGCCCTCCCCGATCCGCCGGAGTGGAACGTCGTTTTCGCCGTGCTATGAGCGCGCGCTTCGTTGAACTGAGCGACCTTCGGACCGTATCTCAGCGTTCACACCCGGCGCCTCTCGTGGCCTCCGGGTTCGCGCTGTCACGGCGCGCGCGTAGCGCTCCGTTCACGCCGACGGAGCGCGACGAAGACCACGAGGAACCACGGCGCGAGGTGGAGCGCGCGGGTTCGTGCCCGAGGCGCCGCGCTGCACTCTCCCTGCGTGACGAGGGTGCCTCCGGACTGCGTGGCGAGGCCGCCGTACGGCACCGGGATGCAGCGCGCGTTGGGCGTGTTCTCCTCGGGGTAGATCGCGCACATGCCCGCGGCGTCGTCGGCGGTGAGGTCCCTTCGAATCTCTCCGAGGCCCGCCTCGGGCCACATCACGGCGCGGTCGTTGTCGCTGTGCGACAGGCCCATGAAGTGACCGAACTCGTGGGTGAGGATGGTCTGGAGGTCCGCCGCGCCGGGGTCTGAAACGCTCGCGGCGGTCGAGAAGCGAAACCCGTCGCGGTTGGTCGCCTCGTCGTGCGTGTTGAGCTCGATGTCGGCGTCGAAGATCTCGCCCGTGAACGAGTCGAAGGTCGCGATGGTGATCGCGATGGCGCCGGGGCGATGGATCGCGTTGTCGTTCCACGTGTGGCGGAACGACACCGTGTTCGCGTTCTGACCCTGCGCGTTGTAGCCCGAGAGCTGCCAGGTCTGATCGACGGGGAGCACCTGAAAGTACTGTCTCCCGAGGCCGTCCTGATCGCAGGGGACGCGCGCCCACGCCGTCGTCGCCGTGCGCGCCATCCGGTCGAGCACCGCGGTGGTCACCTCCGCGGGGACGCCCGCGCGGTAGAGCGAGAAGCTCGTGCAGCGCGACCGCCACCCGAGGGGGATGCCCGATCGCACGCACTCCCCGAGCGCGGTCGCGCGCTGCCTCGACGTCGTCGAGCGGCAGTAGGCGCTCGCGTCAGGAGAGAGTCCGCACGCCGCGGCGACGAGCGCGACGGAGACGAGCGCCCTCACGGCGACACCGCGCTCACCGCGCGCGCCACCTGATCGAGCGCGACCGCGGTCGGACGCTGCGCCGACGCGCCGCTCGCGGGCGCCAACACCAGCGACGACGGCACGGTCGCCTGAACGCTCCCGCTCGCGTCGAGCGCCACGGGCACCACCGCGGCGGTCATGTGCGCGAGGTAGCGCGCGGTCGAGATCCCGCCCGAGAGAAAGAGCATGTACGTGCGTCCGTCTTCGAGCGAGGGCGCGCCGGGGATCGACTGCGCGATGCGTCCGACGACGCCGCCCGCGACGCGGACCACGATGGTCATGCGAGGGCCGAGGCGACCCTTGAGCGCCGTCACGACCTCGACCTCGTGGTCGGTGACGATGAACCCGCCGTCCCAACGGCTCGACGAGCGTCGCACGGTGCCCACCACCACGTCGTCCGACGAGCGCGTGAGCTCCGCGAGCGTCACGGGGCGCGTGGTGGTCGCCGAAGCGGGAGAGGAGAGCGCGAGAGAGGCCGCGACGACGAGCGCCGCGACGGGACGGAGGAGCGACTTCACGCGGCGAGAGTAACGCCGCAGGGCCCTACTGCGAAAGGCGCTGACGGAGCTCTGTGAAGCCCCGCTCGACGCGCTCGACCCAGGCCCGCGCGGCGGCGTTCTGTCGGGCGTCGCCGCTGGGGGCGGGCGTGCGCTCCATGAGGCCCGCGCGCGCGGCGCTGAGCTGCCTCGCGTTGCAGGGCCACGGCGCGCCCGACTGGTCGAGGAAGAACAGCGCGTCGGGCGGCAACACGTCGTGCGCGAGCTTGCCCGGCAGCGTGTACTGGTCGACGTCGACGCGAAGCCGCGGGTGCATCCCCGCCGTGAGGTTGCCGTCGTCGTCGAGGAGGCCCACCTCGGGGTGCGACGCGACGAGGTGCGCGTGACTCGTCGATCGCGCGGCGTCTGCGGGCGAGGTGTGCTCGTCGCCGATGGCCGCGAGCGGAGGCTGATCTTCGAGGTCGGGCACGGCCCCGTCGGTCATCGGCTTGAACACCGCCGTCGCCTCGCTGAAGGGCAGACGGGGGTGGTCGTCGTCGAGGGAGTGCGACGCGCGCGTGATCTCCGCCACGATGGGGTCGAGAGGGAGCGGCGGGTCTGGCGGTCGGCTGTGCGACCACGCGCCGGCGAGGTACGCGTCGACGAAGACGAGCGCGCGCTCGGGCCCCACGTCGGCGCCGCCGAGGAGCGCGAGCGGGCACACGAGGAGGTCGGAGTGCACGGCGTACCAGAGGACGTTGCGGAGCGCCGTGGCGAGCGTCGCGGCGCTCTCTCGCACGCTCGCGTCGCCGCGGTCGACGGCCATGCGCAGGTGGTCGAGGTCGACGCCGATCTCGATGGAGCACGCGCCGAGGTGGAGCGCGCCGTCGACGTCGGCGAAGCGTGACTGAGGTCGCCGGTCGAGCTCCGCGACGCTGCGCTCTTCGAGCTCGACGTAGCACACGCCGATCGCGCGCACGCACGGCTCGAGGCGCTGGAACTCGCGCTCCGTCGCGGCCCTGAAGCGCGCGGAGACGTCGCGGGGCCATCGGCCCGCCTCGGCGGACGCGCGCAGGCGCAGCAGCGCGAGCAGCACGTCGGAGGGTTCGATCGCAAACGAGAGCATCCGCGCCATAGGGTGCGAACGGCGACGCTACCCGAAGGGGACAGAAAACGCGAACATTCCTGACCGCGCCGCGAGGGCGATCAGCGTCGTCGCGAAGCCTTCTCGTCGAGGCCCGAGCGACCCGCGCGACGCGCGAGCTCCGAGAGCACGTCGCGCCACGAGACCTCGCGCGACGTGAGCGCGACCATGAGGTGATAGATCACGTCGGCGGCCTCCGACGCGACGCGCTCGGGTGACTCCGACGCCGTGGCGCGCGCGAACTCGTCGGCCTCCTCGCGGAGCTTCGCGCCGATCGCGTCGGCGCCTCCGTCAAGAAGTGCACGCGTGTACGAGCGTTGCGCTGCGGGGGCTCGTCGCCGCGCCTCGATCGTCGCCGAGAGCTCGCTCGCTGCGGGGAGCGGCGCGCCCACCTCGCGCCACGCGTCGCCGTCGGCCTCGCGTGAGAAGCACGAGGGCGCGCCCGTGTGACAGGTGGGGCCCGCGGGGTCGACCATGAGCAGCACGCAGTCGCCGTCGCAGTCGAGGAGCACGCGGCGGACGGCGAGCGTGTTGCCGCTCGACTCGCCCTTCTTCCAGAGGGCGTTGCGAGAGCGAGAGTAGAAGTGCGCGACGCCCGTCGAGAGCGTGAGCGAGAGCGCCTCGCGCGACATGAACGCGACCATGCGCACCTCGCCCGTGAGCGCGTCCTGCGCGACCGCGGGGACGAGCCCGCGATCGTCGAAGCGGACCTCGGAGAGCGCGTCGGTCACGGCGCCACCTCCAGCACGCGATCGGCGGTGAGCACCACGCGAGCGCCCGCGAGGTCGATGTGCACGCGGGCGTCTCCGCGGCGCTCGTCGACGCGCACCGCGAAGGCCCAGCAGGGGCCGCTGTCGAGGGCGACCTTCACGGCGACCCTGGGAGCCCGCGCGAGCGCTTCGCGGACCTTCGTGAGGCTCGGTGGGTTCTTCACGATGGGGATTGTACTCCAAGGCCGCACACGTCCTGCTGTGGTGTGCGGGCGCACACCAGCGCGCGAAAGAAGCGGCGACCGCAGGGATGCGAAGCTTGACGCTCCGCCCCCGCGCCCGATACCGTGATCACGCTCGGAACCCCTGATGGTGAATCCGAAAGATCCTAACGGTCCCCCTGAAGCGGAGCCCAACTGGCAGGCCCGCACGCAGGTCATCCGTGGCGGCGTTGAGCGCCCCGCGGGAGGGGGCTCCGACTGCCTCGTGGTGATCTACACCCGCGAGGGCCGCGGACCGCTCGGCAAGCGCGTCCCGCTCGACGGACCGCTGCAGGAGCTCACCATCGGCCGCGACGTGGGCAACGCCGTGGTGCTCGACTACGACTCGGTGTCACGGCGTCACGCGAGGCTCCTCCGCCGCGACGACCAGTGGTGGCTGATCGACAACAACAGCACCAACGGCACCTACGTCAACGACCACGCTTCGAAGGAGACCGTCCTCCGCAACGGCGACCGCATCAAGATCGGCGACGTGATCTTGAAGTACCTCTCGGGCGAGGACCTCGAGGCGGAGTTCATGTCGACCATCTCGCAGATGATGGTCACCGACGGGCTCACGCAGGCTCACAACAAGCGCCACCTGCTCGAGCAGCTCGACAACGAGCTCAACCGCTCGGCGCGACACGGTCGGCCCCTCGGGCTGATCATGTTCGACATCGATCACTTCAAGAAGGTGAACGACACCTACGGCCACCTCGCGGGCGACCACGTGCTCCGCGAGGTCGCGAGCATCGTGCGGGGGCGCATCCGTCGCGGCGAGGTCTTCGGGCGCTACGGCGGCGAGGAGTTCGCGCTGCTGCTGCCAGAGACCAACGCCCAGGGGGCGGTGACGCTCGCGCAGGAGATCCGCGCGATGGTGGCGGGCTTCGACTTTCTCTTCGACAACCAGCGCATCCCCGTGACGATCTCGCTCGGCGTGGCCCAGTGGAACCCCGGCATTCGCACCGCCGAGGAGTTCATCAGGGTCGCCGACGCGAAGCTCTACCAGGCCAAGCGCGACGGGCGTAACCGGGTCGCCGCCTGAGGGGCAGCGACCCGATCGTCGGGGCTCACTTCGGCTGAACGCTCTCGCGCCAGCGGCGTCCGCCGAAGCGCTTCTGGAGCTCGTCGTCGATGCGATCGGCCACGACGGCGAGCATGCCCACCGACGCGATGAGCTCCTCGTTGTCGAGGTGATCGCCGAGGAGGTTGTGCGCGAGCCACACCTCGTCGTTGCGCGTGTACACCTTGCCGAACCAGAGCTTCTCGTTGAGCGTGTTGAGCTTCTGGAGCAGCGCCTCGTTCACCGTCACCCCATCGAGCACGGGGCTGAGGAGCTCGATCATCACGAAGCGCTCTTGCCACTCGTGCGCGGTGATGAACACCGCCGAGGAGCCGCGCTCGACGCGCACCCGCGAGCCCTCGACCTCGTGGGGGTATCCGGCCGCCGTGAGGATCTCCACGACGCGGTGCTGGACCTCTTCGACATTCACAGGCATGGGGTCTCCTCTTCGCAGAAGGCGTCCGGTTCTATCGGGCGCCGGGCGTCGGCGCAACGGTCGTCGCGCCGTGCGCCGCCGCGAGGATCGGTTCGAGGCGCGCGACGGGCGGCGGCGCGGGCGCGCCGAGCACGAAGAGCGCGGTCTGCGCGTACGCGTCGAGCACCCCGGAGCCCCAGTGCGCGTCGGTCCCTTCGCTCGGGCGGAGAAGGATCGCCGTCACCGCGCCCGCCTCGACGAGGTCGCGCGCGAGCTCGGACGCGTCGGCGACGCCGCTCGCGACGAGGAGCCGACCGTCGCGGGTGAGTCCGAGCGCCGTCTGCGAAACGCTGTCCGACGTGACCGATGAGATCGCAGCACCGCGCTCGACGAGGAGCGTCCCCTCGATCGCGTCGCGCGTCGTGTCGCTGACTGGCCCCGCGATGATCGTCGCGCCCGCGTCGGTGAGTTCGAAGCGCGCGTCACCCGCTCGCGCCACGAAGGGCAGCACCTCGCGGCCCTCCACCGAGAGGCCGCGCGGCTCGGTCGCGGAGCGCGCGATGCCGAGCTCCACCGCGCCGAGCACCTCGGCGCCCTCGTGCGCGACGAGCGTGTCGAGGCCCGCGAGGCGCGCGCGGTCGACGGGCTCGCGACGACCCGCGCGGAGTCGCAGTGAGACGCGGTCGAGCGCGATCGAGGTGACGCTCACCGCGCCGAAGCGCTTGCGAAGGATCGCGGGGATCCAACGCGGCGCGGGCTGCGCGTCGACGGCCTCCCACGCGGGGCCGTCGAGGCCCTGAGGGCGTAGCGGACGGAGCGTGAGGTAGAAGAAATCCTTCGGGGAGTAGAAGACGAAGCGCTCGCCGCTGACGCGCATCCCCGAGGTGAGGCTCTGGTGCTGGCGCTGCCTCGCCGCGAGGTCGTCGACGCGGAGGAAGTGAAACACCGCGTGGCCCGGGTTCATGTCGAGGTGCATGCCGTAGGAGCACCCCGCGAGGCGCATCGCGCGGGCGAGGAGGCGCCCCGTCGTCTCGTCGCCCCACACGTAGAGCGCCGCGCCGTGGGGCGTGATGCACAGGCCCGAGCGCGTGGTGGGCATGGTCTCGATGCCGCCGAGCACGAAGCCCCACTGCGACCTCCGCGCGGGGTTCTCGACGCCGTCGGCCGTGAGCGGATCGAGGTTCTGTCGCAGCGAGACCACCGACGGAGGGAGCGCCCGGACGGCGTCCCACGTTCCCATCGCGACGCGGCCGTCGTCGAGCGTGGCGACCGTGGCCGCGCGCGGTCGCGGAGGGAGCAGCACCCTGCGATCGACGACCATCCCGTACTCGCCGTGCTCGGTCTTGAACGCGCCGTTGAACGCGCCTACGAGCGTCGAGAGCACGGCGGGGTCGCGCGGGATCCTCCCATCGCCGCGAGGGCCCACGAGCGGAACCGGGTCTTCGACGCCCGCCTGCATCGAGAGCCGTAGCTGACGGAGGTCCATCGCGAGGAGCACCACGCGCGTGTACGGGCGCTCCGGGTCGAGCCGCAGCCACGTGCGGTAGAACGCCGGCGGCGCGCCCTCGTGGCGACGCAGCCACGGGGGAGACGTCTCGACCCAGACGCCCTCTCCGCGCTCTCCGCCGAGCGAGCGGGCGAGGGGAGGCGCGACGTCTGCGGGAGGCCAGTTCGGGTCTCCGTCGCGCCGCGCCGTGACGATCTCGCGACCCTCGGCTACGGGCTCGTCGACGGCCTCTCGCGACGCCGCGCGGCTCTCGTCCGCGGGGCGCTGACCGAACCATCGGAACGCGTATCGCCTCCCGAAATCGCGCGCGCCGAAGACCTTCTGCTCGAGCCACGCGATGGGCGTGGGGCCCACCCACGAGAGCCCGCGCACCGTGTCGACGGCCCAGTGCACCAGCGGTTTTTCGGCCTCGCGCTGGAACACCAGCGAGGCTCCCGCCGAGGGCGTCACGTCGCCGCGTGACGTGTCCGCGCGCCACGTGCCCGCGTCGGTTCGCGCGACGAGCGCGCCGCGATCGAAGCGGAGCGAGACGCGCGATGACGGCTGATCGAGGCGCAGGTCCCACCGCTCGACGCCGCGCCACGAGAGCGTCGCGAGCGCGTTGGTGACGCCGTGTCGGAGCGTGACGGCGCGCTGCGAAGGCGCGCTCGGATCGAGCACCGCCGCGCTCTGCACCTGACCGAACGCGCGGGTCACGAAGGCCACGCGGGTGCCGCCCGACTCGGGCACGAGGGGGCCGTCATCGCCGATCGCGCTCTGCGTGAGGTTCACCGGGCCGCGCAGCGTGAGGAGGCGTCCCTCGGGCGTCACTCTCACCCGAGCGCGCCACACGTCGCGCGGAGCGCCCGGTCGCTCAGATGCAGTGAAGACCACGTACGCACCATCGAGCGCCGCGCGCCATCCCGTGGGCGAGGGCGCTTCGAAGATCAACTGGTCGACGTGGAGGCCCGTCGCGCGCTCGATCGCCGAGGTGAGCCGCTGCGCGGGGGCGCCCGGTGAGCCCGGTTCGGGCGAGGTGAACGCCGTCGCGAGCGCCGACGCCGCCACCACGAGAGAGGCCGCGCGGACGCGGAGGTGGTTCGGTGAGAGCCGAGCGGACACTTCGGGGCGTTGCGTATTCGCTCGACCCCGGCGAGGTCAAGCGTGCGGCACGCAGACGGGGAGCTGCTTGTGTCGGCTCCGCTTGCGGAACGACTCCTTCGCGATGCCGAACTGCCTCATCTTGCGGCGCAGCGTGCGCTCGGGGACGCCGAGCTCGCGCGCCGCTCGGGCCACCGCGCCGTGCACGATTTCGAGCGCGCGGCGCACCACGGCCCGCTCGTACGCCTCGACCTGCTCGACCAGGGCGCTCCCGTTGTCGACGCGCGCGGCGAGCTCGGGCGGGAGGTGCTCGCGCGTGATGACGTCGCTCCCGGCGGCGCGGGCGATGGCCTCGCGCATCACCGCCTCGAGCGCGGGGAGGTTGCCCTCCCACGGCGCCTCGATGAGGGCCGCGGTCACGTCGGGCGCGATGCGCGGCGCGGGCCCCGCCGACGCGAGGCTCGCGTAGTGCTCCGCGAGGCGGGGGATGTCCTCGCGGCGCTCCCTCAGCGGAGGCGTCACGATCTCGATGCCGCGCACCCACGCGAGGAGCTCGCCGCGTCGCGCGGGCACCGCGGGGACGCCCGCGCTCACGGCGATGACCCGAGGGCCGTCGGGGCGCTGCGCAGCCTGGAGCACCCGCGCGCGGAGGTCCCGCGTGAGCGCCTCGACGGAGAGGAGCACCAGGGTCCCGCCGCGGGCCGAGGCGACGAGGCCGTGATCGGGCGACGCGTCGAAGAGCGCGCGAGAGAGACGCTCGGGAGAGTCCTTGCAGTCGACGCGCACGAGCGGCATCTCCGCGCGCTTCGAGAGCGCGTGGATGGCGCTCGCGACGAGCCTGCGTCCGGTCCCCTCCTCGCCCGTGAGGAGCACCGGCGTGTCGCAGCTCGCGGCGTCTCGAACGAGCTTGTGGAGCGAGGCCATCGAGGGTCCGCCGGCCATCAGCACCTCGAGCGCGTCGCGCACCGTGAGTGTGCCTCGCAGCGCGTCGAGCCTGCGGCGCATCGAGATGCGATCGCGCACGCGGCAGAGGAGCGCCGCCACGTGCTGCGCCTCGACGGGCTTGAGGAGGTAGTCGTAGACCCCCTGACGGATCGCAGCGGTGACGTGCTCGACGGAGGCGAAGGCGCTCATCGGGACGACCGCGGCGCAGGCCGTACGCGCGCACGCGGCCTCGCTGAGCGACTGGATCTCGACGTGTGGAGAGCGCACGTCGGCGAGCACGAGCTGGTAATCGCGCGACGCGAGGAGCGAGAGGGCCGAGCGGCCGTCTTCGGCGACGTCGACCACGTCGCCAGCGCGAGAGAGGTGGGCCGAGAGGGTGCGTCGGGTCGCGGCGTCGTCTTCGACGAGCAGGATGCGGAGTCTGTCGGTCACGTGCTTCCTCGGCGTGAGATCTGTGCCACTCGATCGGTTCGAATCGGCGGAAGAGCGGGAAACATGAGCGACGACACACGGCGCGTTCGCTTGCCAGAGAGTCCCTTCGGGGTCACCGTCGCGGCTCCACCACGGAGGTGACTCATGGGATTGACCGGAGGCGCCGCCTGCGAAAGCTGCGGGCGGCCGATGATGAGTGATCGAGACCACGGCGGCGGCCGCGGTGATAACCCCTACTGTCGGCACTGCACCGACGCGCGGGGCTCGCTGCGATCCTACGAAGACGTGCTCGAAGGTCTCGTGCGCGAGGAGTTCATGGGGCGCAACGGGATGGCGCGCCCGCAGGCCGAGGTGGCCGCGCGAAACGCGCTCCGTCACAGCCCCGCGTGGAAGGGGCGCGGATAGTCGACAGCGGGTCTCCGCGGAGGCCCTCCGCGCGGTGCGTGGGGGGCCTCTACGGGGCGATCGGTGTGATGGCTTGAGGGGGAACGAGAGACCGCGCGCGTAGGGGGAGCGCGCGAGAGAGAAGCCGACGCTCAGCCCGGGCCGCCGCCGTCGCGGGGGCACACGGTGACCACGCCGCCGTCGCTCATCGAGCAGTCGAAGTCGCCGCAGTCGGTGAAGCCGTCGCAGTCGTTGTCGACGCCGTCGCCGCAGGCCGCGTTGCTCGTCTCTTCGCCGCGGCACATGCACACGCCGCCGTCGCGGAGGGTGATGTTGCCGCCCATCACGCAGGCCGTGATGGCGCACGTGCGGCACGAGAAGTCGGCGCAGTCGGTGAAGCCGTCGCAGTCGTTGTCGACGCCGTCGCCGCAGGTGGCGTTGGTGTTCTCGGTGCCGCCCGCGTCGCAGCGCGAGGTGCCGCCGTCGCTGCCGCAGACGGTGACCGAGCTGGTGCGCGAGCAGTCGAAGTCGTTGCAGTCGACGAAGCCGTCGCAGTCGTTGTCGAGGCCGTCGCCGCAGGCCGCGTTGGTGTTCTCGGGGCTTCGGACGTCGCAGGGGCCCGCGTCGGTGCGCCCGCCGCCGTCGCGCGCGCAGACGGTGACGCCCGTGGTCATGGAGCAGTCGAAGTCGCCGCAGTCGGTGAAGCCGTCGCAGTCGTTGTCGACGCCGTCGCCGCAGGTGGTGTTGTTGTTCTCGGTGCCGCGGCAGAGGCAGAAGCCCGCGTCGCCGCGGTTGAGGCCGCCGTCGGCGAGGCACACGGGGACCGCGCAGGTCTGGCAGGAGAAGTCCTGGCAGTCGAAGAAGCCGTCGCAGTCGTTGTCGATGCCGTCGCTGCAGGTCTCCATGGTGTTCTCGGCCGTGGAGCCGCAGGTGCAGGTGCCGCCGTCGCGGAGGCGCACCGCGCCGCCCGTGAGGCACGCGGGGACCGCGCAGGTCTGGCAGCCGAAGTCGTCGCAGTCGGCGAAGCCGTTGCAGTCGTTGTCGAGGCCGTCGTTGCAGCGCGCCGCGGTGTCTTCGCGGGTCATCGTCGGGGCGCAGGTCACGTCGCGGCGGACGCGGTCGGTGGCGATGTCGCTCACGGCGCCGTCGGTGGGGACCGTCGTGTCGACGCTCGCGTCTTCAACCGGAGGGTCGGTGCCGCCGCCGCGAGAGATGCAGGCCGTCGAGAGGAGCAACGCACAGAGGAAGAAACGCGTCGTGGTCATCGGGGGGATCTCCAGGGAAGCGGACGGGGGCGCCTCATCGGGGCCTCCGCGCCATCGATGCTCCGTCCCTAACACGGATCTCTGAGCGGGTGTGAGGGCCCGAAGGGTTCGCTTGACACCCGTCGCGGGGTCTGAGTTGCTCCGCCGCGGCGGACTGTCAGCGCCGCGGAGGTGCCTCCATGAACCGTGTCTTCGTCGACGTGGATACCCAGTTTGACTTCTGCGCGCCGGGCGGCGCGCTCTTCGTCTCGGGCGCTCCCGCGGCGATGGGACCCTGCGCGAGGCTCGTGCGCGCCGCGGTCGC
>JBPOHC010000064.1:0-5509 GCA_052035985.1 Myxococcota bacterium
GAGCAGGAGCGCTGGGTCGACGTCGACCGCGCGCGTCAGGTGCTCGTCGCGTATGAGGGCTCGCGTCCCGTCTTCGCGACGCTGGTCTCGACGGGCCGTCGCGGCAACGAGACGGTCACCGGCGAGCACCGCGTGTGGGTCAAGCTCGCCACGACCGACATGTCGAACGTCGACAACGTGGAGCTCTACTCCGCCACGTCGCTCTACACGGTGTCGCGCGTGCCGTGGGTGATGTTCTTCCACAACGACCAGGCGCTCCACGGCGCGTTCTGGCACGACCGCTTCGGCGCCGCGCACTCGCACGGCTGCGTGAACCTCGCGCCCCGCGACGCCGCGTGGCTCTACGCGTGGGCGCCCCCCAACGCGCCGCCTGGCTGGACCGCCGTGATGCCCACCACCGCCGATCCCGGGCTGCGCGTCCGCGTGCGCTGAGCGCCGTTCCCCTCGACGCGCCCGGCGCTTCTCGACCCTTCAGGTGCCGGGCTTCTTCCGCATCGTCACGACGGGGCGGAGGATCGCCTTGCCGTCTTTGATCGCCACGTCGAGCCGCACGTCGGCGTCCTGGTACTTCTCCGCGAGGCGAGGGAGCGTCTCCTTCACCTGCTTGGCGACGGTTTCGAAGCGCAGCTCGGCGCTCTCGCCCGTCTGCTTTCGCGCGGCCACGTAGCGGTCGTAGAGCTGACGCATCGCGGGGTCGTCGCCGCCGGGCGCCGCGCTCGGTCGGGGCGGCAGCGACGGCTGCGAGACGCGCGGCGGAATCGACGGCTGCGACACGCGCGGCGCCACGGGCTGCGACGGCGAAGGTGTCGGCGGCTGCGAGGGCGTGGGCTGCGAGAGGCGAGGCGCCACCGTGCCCATCGGGCCGGGGGGCTTCACGGGACCTTCCATCCCAGGCGGTCGCGGAGGGACGAAGCCGCGCGTCGAACCCGGCGCGCCGGGAGGCGTCGAGCCCGTCGCCGATCCCACCGTGCGCGACCCCTGCAACGCCGGAGGACGCTGGACGGGCTGCATCGCGGGGATCTGTCCCGGCGCGCGAGGGGCGAACCCCGTCGGCGCGGCGGGCGAGGCGACCGGCGGGGCCGCGGGTGCTTGCGGTGTCGCGGGCGCTTGCGGCGCGGCGGGAGCAGCGGCGACAGGCGCGGCGAGCGGAGAGCGCGGCGCGGGCGCGATCTGCGGCGCAGGGATCGACGCGGGCGCGCGGGGCGGCGGGGTGATCGCGCGCGGCGGGGGGTTGAACTCCTCGCTGTCACGCTGCGGAAAGGGCTGCGCCACCGAGGGCTCGTTGACGTTCTCGAGCGGCGGCGCGAGGGGGCGCTGACGCGACGGCGCGGGCTCGTCGAGCGCGGGCGAGGTCACCGCGGGCGTCGACTCCTCGGGCGCGGCCTCGGGCTCGAGCTCCTCGAGCGCGTCGGCGTCGAGCTCCTGCGGGCTGTTGGGATCTTCGCGGTTGCGGCCGGGGATGCGCAGCCCGAGGCGCTGCGCGCGCACCACGTCGCGGCGGTACGTGCCGTCTTCGATCTGCCGGATGATGCGACCCCAGTAGGTCTGATAGGCGGTGAAGCGCTGCACCAGGGTCTGAAAGCGGAAGCGCAGGCTCGTGTTGCGCATCTGCTCGCGGTGCAGCGTTTGAAAGCGGCGGTCGACGTCCTTGCGCGACACGAAGGGGAGCATCTTCTCGATGCCCGTGAAGTACTGGTCGTACTTGATCCTGAGGCGCTCGAGGCGCGTCTCGAGCTCGTCTAGCTCTCGCTGGATCTCCGCGGGGGTCACGGTGTGGTCGCTCTCTTCGCTCTGACTCAGATGGGAGTGATCACGAGGTTGTCGAAGTGTACCAGCGCTTCCCAGTTGTTGAACGCGAAGTATTCATGGCCCGGACCCGCCAGGGGGTCGGGGTCGTTGAACTCCAGCAGCGGGTTGCCGTCGAGGATCCACCGGAGGTCGCGCCCCTTGCGCTCGACGACGAAGTGGTAGTGCTGCCCGAGCTCCACCCGCGGACCCTCGCGCACCTGCCGGTCGGCGCCGTGCTCGTTCATCCTCGCGATGACGTTGAGGCGGTTATGCCAGCCGCCGAAGATCACCACGTAGCTCGTCGCCGTGTAGCTCGCCTGCGTCGCGTGCGACTCCCCGTCGCCCCAGGCCTCGCACTTGAGGTCGCCCGCGGGGCTCTCGCTCCACGCGTCGAACTCGATGCGCGCGTCGCGCGGGAGCCTGCGCCGCAGCCACAGCGGGTGGTTGCGCGCCATCTCTCCGCGGAGGGCGCCGTTCTCGATGCGCCAGCCCCCGCCCGTCGTGCGCCACTCGGCGCCGAGCTCACCGCGTTCGAAGCGGTCTTCGAAGCGCTGACCCGACGCGGGGCGCCGCGGGGGATCGCAGCCGAGCGACATCCACGCCGTCGACGACGCCAGCGCGGCGCTCGCCAACAGCAACCCGTAAACCGTGACAGGCCGTCGCGGCCTGAAGGAGCCTCGCATGGTAGGCGCGGGACCCTATCACAGCCGCCTCCCCTCGCGTGAGCGCTCCCGCTGTCACGGCGCGCCCAGGTCTGATAGAGCACCCGCGCGGTCACGCAGAGGAGTCGCTCTCGCCAACATGGTCTCCACGCTCTTCAACCCCGATCGGTGGTCGCCCGTCGAGGGCCTGAACTTCACCGACATCACGTATCACCGCGCGAAGGCGCACGGCACCGTGCGCATCGCGTTCAACCGCCCCGAGGTGCGCAACGCGTTTCGCCCGCGCACCGTCGACGAGCTCTACACCGCCCTCGACCACGCCCGCCAATGGAGCGACGTGGGCTGCGTGCTCATCACCGGCAACGGTCCATCGCCCAAAGACGGCGGCTGGGCGTTCTGCTCCGGCGGCGATCAGCGCATCCGCGGCGCCGACGGGTACAAGTACGAGGGCGACGGAGGCGGTGCCGATCCCGCGCGACTCGGGCGATTGCACATCCTCGAGGTGCAGCGGCTCATTCGCTTCATGCCCAAGGTGGTCATCGCCGTGGTGCCGGGGTGGGCCGTGGGCGGAGGGCACTCGCTCCACGTCGTGTGCGACATGACCATCGCGTCGAAAGAGCACGCGATCTTCAAGCAGACCGACGCCGACGTGGCGAGCTTCGACGGCGGCTACGGGTCGGCCTACCTCGCCAAGATGGTCGGGCAGAAGCGCGCGCGGGAGATCTTCTTCCTCGGGCGAAACTACGGCGCCGACGAGGCCCTCGCGATGGGGATGGTCAACGCGTCGGTGCCCCACGCCGAGCTCGAAGAGACCGCGCTCGAGTGGGGACGGGAGATCAACTCCAAGAGCCACACGGCCATCCGGATGCTCAAGTTCGCGTTCAACCTCACCGACGACGGCCTCGTGGGCCAGCAGCTCTTCGCGGGCGAGGCCACGCGCCTCGCGTACGGGACCGAAGAGGCGAAGGAGGGCCGCGACGCCTTCCTCGAGAAGCGCCCGAGAGACTTCGCGAAGTTCCCCTGGCACTACTGAGATGAAGCGACTCATCGCCTCTGTCGCAGCGCTCGCGCTCTCGGTCGCCGCGTGCGGAGAGACCGTCTCGACGGCGCCTCCCACCGCCGACGCGGGCAACGACCTCGGGCCCGTCGACGTGCCCGTGAACCCCGTCGATGTGACCGTCGATACGGCGCCCGCGGATGTTCCGCTGCCGCCCGACGACGTCGACCTCGCGTGCCCCAACAACGCCGTCGACCGCTGCCTCAACTATCCGCCAGGGCCGTGCGAAGACCTCGCCGACGGTACGGGCCGCACGGTGCGCTTCGCGGGCTTTGGCCACGACCACACCGTGAGCTGCGCGGGACGAATGACGGGCATGGGCCCCGACGCCGTGCTCCCGCTCACCGTGCGACGCACGAGCGACATCAACCTCACGGTGGTCCCTTCGACGGGAGACTCCGTCGTCGTCGCCATCACGCCCGCGAGCCGATGCGGCGAACCTCGCGCGGAGCTCCAGTGCATCAACGGCTCGTCGGCCATCGGCGGAATCGCCGTGGCCCGCGCGGCGAGCGTCCCTCCGGGCGACTACGAGGTCATCGTGGGAACCGTCAACGGCGGCCCCGTGCAGGTCTCCGCCGCGGTCACTCCGTCGCTCCCTCGCGCGCCTGGCGACATCTGCCCTGGCGTGACGGCGACGCCCGACGGACCGCCCATCACCCTCGACACGCGGTCGTTCTTCTCGACGCCCGACAACGGCACCACCTGCGGGTACTACAGCAACAACGGCCTCGGCTGGGTCGACGCGGTCTTCTCGTTCACCACCACCGCGCAGCGTGATGTGACCGTCACCGTCTCGGGCGACGGCGAAGAGCCCGTGAACGTCGAGCTGTCGAGCGTGTGCGGCTCGCGCGCCTTCGTCATCCCCGGCTGCGACAGCGGAAACCCCGCGCGTCGCGTCGTGCACAACCTCCCGCCGGGCACCTGGTACGCCGTCGTCGACTACCTCCCGATGCGCCGCGCCGACCACGTGCTCACGGCCACGGTGACCACGGCGCCGCCCACGCCGCCGGGGCCCGCGTCGCGGTGTCCGGGCGTCCCCATCGCGCAGAACCTCACGGTCAACCTCGACGCCGACACGCTCGTCGCAGGACCCGAGCTCGCGTGCCTCTCGAACCAGCGCGTGAGCGGCTTCCTCTCGTTCACTGCGCCCACGGAGCCGGGCGATGTGCTCGTCAACGTGGCCACGTCAGACGCGCGCTCCAACGCGGCCCTCGCGCTGCGCTCCCCCTGCGACGGAGACATGACCGGCGCGTGCGTCGGTCCCCTCGACCGCGCGGCGAGCTCCGTGTGGGCGCGTTATCAGAACCTCACGCCGGGCCAGCTCTACTACGTCCAGGCTGCGACGACGGCGTCGGGCGGACAGCTCTCGGCGCGATGGCTGCGCGTCCCTGCGGCGACGCCGACGACCGTGGCGGGCAACACGACCTGCGACACGGCGCAGCAGATTCCGCCCGAGGGAGGGATCTTCACGGGCACCACCGACGGCTCGACCGCGGTGCTCAACCCCATGTGCGCGACGGCCATGTCGGGCTGCGCGGGCGCGCGGGGGGTGCTCTACCGCCTCGACCTCACGGAGCGCAGGCGCGTGGTGATCCGCCACGACGCGATGGGCTTCGACGCGCTCCTCGCGGTGAACCAGGGCGACATGTGCCCGGGGCGTCCGATCTTCTCGGCGCTCGCGTGCAACGACGACTGGAACAGCACCGACTCGCAGGTCGACGTGACCCTCAACGCCGGACGCTACTGGGTCTTCGCGGGCGGCTGCGGCGCCACGCAGTCGGGCCCCTACCAGCTCGACGTCGCCGTCATCGCCCCGTAACGCTACTGTCCCAGATCGGTGTGGTTGGAGCACCGAAGGACCCGGCGGCCGTTAGGACGCCGGGGCGTCGCGCTGAGATGCCGACGCGGGGCGTGCATCGCATGTCGTCGACGTGTGTGTGGGCCACCCGGCGCGTATGCGCCGGGGCTTGTCACGTCGGGGGTGCGCTCCGACGCCTTCGGA
>JBPOHC010000103.1:0-2848 GCA_052035985.1 Myxococcota bacterium
GTACGGCTCCAACTCGAACGCCTGCACGACGGCGTCGGGAACGAGGAAGAACGAGTTCGCGCCCGTGACGATTCCGACACTGACGTCGGCGAGTTGCACGAACCTCTGCACGCCAGCGCGGGTGCGCGCTTCATCGAGAAGTCCCCGCTCCGCGGACGAGAGCAGAGCGAGCGTCCATTTCGCTCCGAGGGCGGCAGCAGGCACGAACGTGGCTCTGGCGAAGTAGTAGTCAGCCGGGACATCGAGCGCGGTGCGCCCACTGATTCGGTGGACCGCGAGCGTGCCCCGGCCCTCGTCGCGAGTTCCGGCAGAACGCTTCTCCGCCATCAGCAGGACTACGCCTTGGAGGGTTTCGCCGAACAGGATTTCCTCGGGGTCGAGCACGAGCACTCGCGAGCACTCGCGGAGGAGAAACTCACGGAGCCCCTCCGCGTGAAGTACGTGCAGAAGTTCGGCGGGAACGACGAGCGCGAGCCGACCGCCTGGACGGAGGAGCTCCAGGCTCGCGATGACGAACGGAACCCACAGGTTAGTGTGGCGCGTGAACCGAAGCATGTGCCGCTCGAAGATCCGCTCGGAGTCTCGCTGGAGGTGCTCCGCGAGGTACTGGTAGCGAACGAAAGGCGGGTTCCCGACGACGGCGTCGAACGGGCTGCTTCCCTTCGCCGTTCGGAGAAACCACGCGAGGAAGTCACCGACGTTCATTTCGGCCGCGTCTGGGGCGAGCTCCCGCATCGCCTTCTCAGCACGGCTCGCCTCGGCGGGTTCGAGTTCGCACGCGACCACACTTTTCGACCGTCCGCCCCACCGAAGGTTGCGGAGCGCCCGAAAAAACGCGCCGTCTCCGCAACTCGGTTCGAGAATCCGCGCGGCGCCATCGGCAATCGCCCACTCGGCGAGGAACCGAGCGACGACATTGTCGGTGTAGTAGCCCCCGCGGAGTTTCTCGGGGGACTCGTCCTTCATGAAGTTCACGACGTTCTCCTCGCGCCGGTGAACAGATCCCCGTGGGTGAGCGGTGCGGTGCCATTCATCGCGGCGCCGCGCTCGTCTGCCGTTGCATACGCGCGGATGCTATCCGCCCCGGCACCTCGCGCACACCGCAAGCCGCCCGGTCCCGTCGCCTTATGTTTCATCATCCTCGACGCGCCCATTGAATCGCCTCTCGCTCGCCACCGCTGCATTTCCAGCAAAACGCCTGACGATGTCATCATCATATCACGATGGTGTCGTGGTGCCATCATAACGATGGCATCGGTTGATGTCGCGCTGCTATCAACGTGATGGCAGCGACTCGATGCGTTAGGATCACAGCCCCATGAGCAAGCCGACCAACACCAAGCGGAAGAAGGGGGCCTCTGCGCCGAAGCCCTACGCCGAGGCCGTGGACGCCGCCCTTACCCTCCGCGTGTCGAAGGAATTGTTGGCGAAGATCGACACGAAGGTGGAGGCCCTCAACGCGCAGAAGAAGGGCCACTGGTCGCGCAATGCGTACCTCGTCCACCTACTCGAATCCGCGACCGATGACCTGCGCGGTGGGAAGTAGTGGGCCGACGGAGATCCGGGGCGGGTATTACGTTGCGCCGTGGTCTGCATCGCGCCGGTTCTACGAGTCGCGGCGAGCTCGCGCATCACGCCGCGAGTGAAAATTCGTCACGCCGAGAAGTGCGCAGCGTTGTGCCGAAACGCCTTTGGCGTAGGCAAATCGCGAGGTGGTGAGGTTTCAGTTCCGTGCCAGCGGAGTGGTCAAATCAGGGGCAAACTTCGCCACTACCCGCGCGGCGACGAGTGGCGCCCCATCCCCATCGCCGACGTGCGCGCTACGGCCCTGCGCCTCATCGACGACAGGGTCGAGCCGTGGTTCTCGATGTTCTCGATGCCGACGTGGGCGTGGAGGGGCATCGACTTCGACGACGCAGTGAAGGGGCAGATCCTCGAAGCGTTCCCCGTCGCGGGCGTCGATTCCTACCGCGTGCATGAGCGCGTGGTGAAGTTCCTGATGACGCGCCGTCGGGCCCCGCGCGAGTGCCCCAAATGCGGGTCCGCGTCGCCGTGCGTGGACTGGATCAGAGCCGAGCACGAGTCCCGCATCCACGTCGGAGGCGAAGAGGTCGAGTCGCTCCACGAGTGCCCGGTTCACGGCCATTTCGGCACCAACGACAACGGTCACCACTTCGCCGCCGCGGAGCTGCGGTGCGCCTCGCCCTCGGGCGAACTGGTGGAGCTTCGATGACCAGCAAGCTCCGCATCCTCGTGGTCTCCGGGGCGCGTGCGCTCGACGACTACCGTGCGTCGAGGGAGTGGGCGCTCCGAGAGCTGGCCTCGCGAATCTTCTCGGGTGACGTCGACGTCGTCGCGCACGGCGCCTGCCGAAATTCGCCCGACGTGTGGGCCGACAACCTCGCCGAGACGGCCCTCCTGAACCGCGTGAGCTTCGCCCTCGGAGAGCCTCCGCGCCTTTTCTTTCAGCAGAAGCTCGACTGGTACTACCGCGAGATCGAGCGGGCCTCCGACTACCAGTACGGGAGCGACCCTCACGCGCGCAACCGCGCCCTCGCGCGATGGGCCGCTCACCGCCGAGGCGAGGGCCACGACGTTCGCGCGGTCACGCTGCGTTGCGCCTGGTCGAAGACCAACGGCACCGGGTACACCCTCGCGGAGTTCAAGAGGCTCCTCGACGTCGAGCGCGTGACGGACCTCGTGTGCCCCGCGGAGTACGGCCCCTCCACGCGGCCCGCCATCACCAGCGCCTCAAAGGTCGGCCCGATGGCAAAGCCGCCGCCCATCGAGCTCGCGCCGGGCTCCGACGTCTGGGGGAATGGCGACTACGTGCAGATCAAGTCGTCGG
>JBPOHC010000025.1:0-2878 GCA_052035985.1 Myxococcota bacterium
TGCACGGCCGAGAGGATTCGCCGGTCGACGACGTCGGCGATGGACTCGTAGCCGAGCCTCCTCACGAGCGCGCGGTTGGCGTAGAGCACCATGTCGCTGTCGCGAATCACGATGGCGTCGGGGAGCATCTCGAGCACGCCCTCGAGCTCCGTCGAGAGCTCCGAGAGCCGCGCGAGCTCGCGCTCCCGGTCTGTCGCGTCGTAGACGAGCCCCAGGCCGCCGGTCACCTCGCCCGTGGGCGCGCGCATGGGCACCAGCTTCACGTCGAGGAAGCGGCCGTTGCGCTCCGTCGTCCACTCGTTGCGCTCGCCCGCGAGGCAGCGCTCGCACGCCGCGAAGACGAGCCCGCGACGGTCGGGCGAGGCCAGGTCGTGGATCCGCTGCCCGATGATCTGATCGCGCGGAGGCACGCCCTCGAAGGTGAGCGCCCCCTCGACCGCGACGACGCGCATCTCGAGGTCGAAGGCCCCGAGCAGCGCGTTGGGGATCGTCTCGGCGATGGTGCGGTAGAGGGCCTCGTCGCGCTGGAGCTGCCGACGCGCGCGCAGCAGCTCGCGCTCCCGCTCGGAGACCTCGCGCAGCGAGGCGATGGCGTAGGTGTCGCCGCCGATCTGCGTGAGGCTGATGCTCGCCTCGAGCTCGATCGCTTCGCCGCTCGGCAGCCTCGCTTGGAGGAGCTGCGCCGAGCGGATCAGCGCGCCACGCTCGCCCGCGAAGAAGCTCTCACGGAGTTTTTTGTGCGTGTCGGCCCGGTGCGACGGCAGGAACGTCTCGACCTGCTCGCCGAGGAGCGCGCCCTGTTGATAGCCGAAGAGCGCGTGGGCGCGCGCGTTCGCGGCCACGACGAAGCCGCCGCGATCGACCACGAGGAGCGCGTCGGGCGAGGCGTCGAAGAAGGCCCTTGCGGCGCTCTCGAGCGTCACGCGGGTCTCCTGCGAACGAAGGGCCTGACCGACATGGCGCTCTGCATTATCACGGCGGTGCGGCGCGTCGCACCGGCCTTCTGCGATCCTTGAGCGTTGCGCGGGAAGGGCGCATCGCACCCGTGAGGGTCCCATTCAGCGCCCGAAGGTGACGGCGAGGGTCGCGCGGAGGGTGGCCGTCGCGTTGGCGCCGAGGCCGTTGATCCAGGGGTCCGCGGCGAGCCCGACGGACCACACCGTGTGGTCGACGCGGAGGCCCACGCCGAGCGCGACCGAGAGCCTTCGGGTCCCCGAGTCGGCGACGCGCTCGCCGTCGCGCCACGCGTCGAGCTCGACGGACTGCGAGACGCTCGCCGTCGCGGTGAGCGCCCCGGTGGCCCGCCACGCGCCGAAGAGGGTGATCGTCGCGCGGGGCCCGGGCGTCCACGTCGGGCCCGCCGCGCGGGGCGTGGGCGCGCGCACGCCGACCTCCGCCGCGATGCCCACCTCGCCGCGGGAATCGCTGCGTCGCGCGAGCTCTCCGCCGAGGGCGAACTCCCACGCGCCGAGGCCGAGGCCCGCGACGCCGTTGGCGACGGTCCCCGCGACGCGGTCGCCGGTAGGAACGCGCACCGAGCCCGCGGTGGCCACGCGCCAGCGCCAGTCGTTGCGGATCTCCCAGCGCGCCCGCGCCGTGACGTCGCCCAGGGAGGCCGCGCGCACCGACACGCCGGGCTCGTCGGCGGCGGAGAGCGCCGCGCCCGCGAGGAGTGAGAACTCCACCGCGCGGGTCGGACGCCACGCGCCCGCGGCTTCGAACACGAGTCGCCGCGTCGAGACGCCCGACGGGGTCGGGTAGGCCCTCCCGCGCTCGTCCCACGCGGCGGTGTCGGTGATGGCCGCGACGCTGGCGCGCAGCGCGAAGTCGTCGCCCGCGACGCTGAGCGCCGTCACGGGCGCGGCGCCCGGCGCGCACGGACACGCGCGCGATTCACCCGTGAAAAATAGGGCCGCGAGCGATCCCGAGAGGCGCGCGGCGCTACGGGATGAAGACGCTGACGAGCGCGACATCGGAGCGCGCTCCCTGCGCGACGCGGAGGTTGATCTGCCAGCGGCCGGGCATCGTGAGGCGGAGGTCGTCGACGGCGAAGCGCTCGCCCTCCGCGGTCACCGTGGCGACGGCGCGCTCGTGGTCGTGCGAGGGCATCTCGGCCACGACCTCGGCGAGCACCGCGGAGGCGCCGCTCGACGCGTCCCACGCGCGCACGTGGAAGCTGTTCACGCCGCGGCGAAAGTCTCCCGCGTCGTGGGTGATCTCGACGCGAAACGTGCCTCGCTCGGTGAGCGATGGGGCGACTTCGTCGGGCGAAGGCGCGCCGCAGGCGGCGGTGAGGAGCGCGATGAGGAGCGGAGCGGTCGAGCGTCGCATCGGAGCGGCGGGTTGATAAGGTCGTCGAGGCCGTCGGCTCAAGGTCCTGCGACAACGTGACGCACAAGGGGGTTGTGGCTCTCCGGGGGCGTCCGTGAGACACAGCCGACGCGACGTTCGATGGACGCCTCTGACCCTCCCCGCTGGCTCGTGGTCGACGACGATCTGCCGTTTCGAACGGCGCTCGCCGCGGCCCTCTCTCGCCGCGGACACGCCGTGCGAGCCGCGAGCTCGATGGCCGACGCGCTCTCGGTCTGCGACGCGTGGGCGCCCGACCGCGCGGTGATCGACCTGCGCATGCCCGGCGGCGGAGGGATGGACCTCCTGCGTGAGCTCAAGCGGCGCTTCCCCGACGTGGCCGTCGTGGTGCTCACGGGGTACGGGAGCATCCCGAGCGCGATCGAAGCCGTGAAGGCCGGCGCGGTGAACTACCTCACCAAGCCCGCGGAGCCCTCGGAGATCGAGGCCGCGTTCGCCGAGTCGCCCGCGGGCGCGGAGCCCGCCGAGTCCGAAGATCTCCCCTCGCTCGACCGCGCCGCGTGGGAGC
>JBPOHC010000956.1:0-2352 GCA_052035985.1 Myxococcota bacterium
GCCTCGGCGCTGACAGAACGGCTGCGGCCACAGCGCTCGGCCCGAAGCACCAGAAATCAACTCGACGCATCGAGGAAGCTCTGGAAGTCGATCGGGCATCACCGTGGACGGCGGGCTCGCCCCCGCCACGACGTCGCGCACACCGTCGCCGTCGACGTCGGGGCCGATCGCCAAACCGAGGTCCGTCGGATGTCCGATGCGAGTGATCTCACCACGGCCGCGGGTGCGCCAGGCGATGGCGCCCGAGCGAACGTCGATGGCCACGAGCTCGGAGGCATCCCCCACACGCGGAGCGGCGACGGCCACGACCAGAGTGCGTCCCGCGGCGTCGATGGTGCTCGAAGCCAGGCCGAACACGCCTGGCAGCGCGACGGTCTGCATCGCGCGCGCGGGCGACGCCTGCGTCGAGAGCACGAGCACGGCGGACTTGTTAGCGTTGACCGCAGCGACGTCGTCGTTGCCGTCGCCATCGAGGTCACCGACGAGCGAGAGGTCGTAGTTGTCGCACGCGATCGGCGCGGTGGTCTCGGTGACGGGCAGGCCGTTTTGCGTATTGAAGAGACGAACGCTGCCGGTGGCGCAGGTTCCGACCATGCGATTGGCGCGAGGCGGACCCGCGGTCAGGTGACGCACGAACACGCGCGCATCTTCGCCGCGCAGCACGAACGGCAGAGGGACGGCGCCGATCGATCGAAGCCGCGCGCGCGCGAGGCCGCTCTGCGCATCTTCGTCGTTGTCACCCGCGTCTTCGTCGTGACCGGCAGCCGCGTCAGCGCGGTTTTGCCCAGTGGCGCCTGCGGGGTGACTCGCGACGTACCAGGCCGCCGCGGCCAGCGCAGAGACGCCGATGACTCCAGCGAGCACGAGCGGTGCGGCGCTCTTCTTGGGCTGGATAGTTTGAAAAGTGGGCCCTGTATTCGAGACGTGGACGTGGACAGGCTCAGCCTTGGCGGGCGTGACCGCGGACAAGCGTCCGGTCGATTGCGTGCGCTGGGCGGTCGTGTCTCCCGACGCGGCGTTCGCGGGCATGGCCGCGGGGGCGATGCTCTTTTGCGCGCGGTACTCACCAGAAGCGCCGGCGGGAGCCATCGCGGGCGGGCGCACCGACGGAATGCGCGGCGCGTCCGCAGCGGGATGCGAGCCCGAGTTGACTCTCGTGCGCTGCGCTTCGCCATCGGGCGGAGGAGGCACGGGGAGATCCACCGAGAGGTCCGACGGCAATCCGGGCGGCTGCAGTTGGTCGAGAGCGATCATGAGCGACGGGGTGTCCGTGCTCTCGGGCAGATCGAACTCGATGTTGCCGCCCGGCCGTCGCGGCGACGGAGGAAGCACGGGCGATGCAGGCGCGGGCGGGGGCGCAGGAGCCACAGGCGCTCCCGGAACACGAACGGCCTTCCACTCGCCCGATCCTGCGACGAAGCTCGTTCGACCGCCGGGCAACGCGATCGCGAGGCCTTCGCTCTCGCCTGCGGCGACGATGGCGTCGCGCATCTCCTCGGCCGAGTTGAACCGTCGCTCGGGGTCTTTTTCGAGCGCGCGGTTGATCACCTGAACGAGCTGCACGGGGGTGTCGGGCTGCAGTTCGCGGATGTCCGTGAGGGGATTGTTGGCGACCGCGATGAGCACCGAGGCGGCGCTGTCTCCGCTCCACGGGACCATGCCCGAGAGCATTTCGTAGAGAACAACGCCGACGGCCCACACGTCGCTGACGGGACCGACGCTCTTGCCGCGAGCCTGCTCGGGGGGCATGTACTCGGGCGTTCCGAGGACGACGCCTGCGTCGGTGAGCTTGTTGCCGCCCTTCGGCGCGACGTGCGCGATGCCGAAGTCGAGGAGCTTGGCGTGATAGACGCCCTCGCTCTCGCGGTTGAGATAGATGTTGGCGGGCTTGATATCGCGGTGAACGATCTCTCGCGCGTGCGCGGCGGCGAGCGCGTCGAGCACTTCGACGGACACGCGCAGGGCCTCTGCGCGCGGGAGCTTTCCGCGGCGTTCGAGGGACTCTTCGAGCGTCTCGCCTTCGAGCAGTTCGAGCGCGAGAAAGATGGTCCCGTCTGGCTCTCGCCCCGCGTCGAGGATCTGGCAGATCCCGGGGTGACGAATCTTCGCCATCGTCTGCGCTTCGAGCAGAAACCGCTGCGCGATTTGCTCGGTCTGCACGAGGTGCGGGTGCAGGATCTTCAACGCCACTTCGCGCGCGGTCAGCGTGTGCTCGGCGGCGAAGACCGCGCCGAACGCGCCTTCACCGATGATCCGCTTTGCGCGATAGCGCCCGCCGATCTCCGTGTTGATTCGTTCTCGTGCGGTGAGGATCGGCATGCGTGCGAAGCGGTGTGGGAGACTGTACTCGAA
>JBPOHC010001017.1:0-3156 GCA_052035985.1 Myxococcota bacterium
CGCGCACGCCGAGCTGGCGCGCCTTCGTCTACCGAAGCGCGACGCTCTCGGACCTTCCGACGCCGATCGAGGGTCCCGTGGGAACCGTGGCGCGGTTCGTGGCCGCGGGAGATGTCAACGGCGATGGCTACGCGGACGCGCTGCTGCCGCTGCCCGCGACGGGCCGCGCGCTGCTCTATCGGGGCGGCGCGGGCGGCTTCGTCGAAGCACCCGAAGCGATCGTCGACGCGGCGTGGTCTCGCGCCACAGGCGCGGTGATCGGCACGGGCGACCTCGACGGCGACGGCTTCGATGACATCGCCGCGGGTGATCCGTCGCTCGGTGTCGTGCGCGTGTTCTTCGGCCACGCGACGCGTCCCCTCACGCGTCAGGTCACGCTCACGGGCCTCTCCTCCGAGCGCTTCGGCGCGTCGCTCGGGTGAGGCTCCGACCGGCGGGCATGACGGTCGTAGACGGACGTCACGCAGCCGCACGCGAGAGAGAAGGCACCGTGCAATCGTCCGGTGGGCCGACGCAGAACCCCGGCGTCGCGCGCCGATCGACGAGGCCACATCGACGTGCCCCCCCTGATGGCGGGATGACGATGTGACGGGCCTTGTGGAGTCGAACACCGAGCCGTGCGAGCATCACTTCGCGAGGTGACCGATGCGGGCGCTGCTGATCTGTGCGTGGTGGTTTGCAGCGTGTCAACCTGCACCCCCGGCCGCTTCCCGCGACGCAAGCCCGGTCGACGATGCGCCCCACGACGACCTGCCGAATGCCACGCCCGACGACCTCGTCGAGCCGCGGGACCAGACCTCGACGGACGCCCACGAGGAAGCGGTGTCGAACGCCCTCGCCGCCGCGAGCGATGGGAGCGCCACCCACGACGACGGTTCGTTCGATGGCAGCGCATCGATCGACGTCCGCGCCACCCTTGACGTGCGACCGGCGGAGGATCTCGTCCTCTCGGACGCTCCTTCTGGACCGTGCTCGTGGCGCGTCGAATCAGTGCTGAACCTCCCGGAAAACGAGGGCGCGGTGGAGTGCAACTTCACATCGGCGCTCGCCAGAGACGAAGGCGTGTGGGCGATCGAGACGTGTCTCTACCCGAGCGCGCCGTCGTACTGGGGAGTCTCGATGCACCGATTCGCACCCGACGGGTCGCTGCTCGGTAGCGTTCCGTTCTACTCGGGCTTTGGGCGCGGACCGGGCGCGACGTTTGCGATCGATGCGTCGACAGACCGCGTCGCAGTCGGACTGATTGTGAACGGTGCGGTTCGCACGGTCCTGATCCTCGGCCCGACGGGCGCGATCGAAAGCAGCGTCGCCGTGACACCGCCGACTGGGGCCTACACGACCAACCTGGTGGCAACACGGGATGGCTATTCCTACCTCGCGCTGGTGGAAGGTCAGTTCCGCGCGATTCAGATCGACACGAGCGGCAGAAACACCGCGACGCAATTGCTCGACATCCCGGAGGGGTCCGAGAGCATCCAATACATGGGGTTGCCAGGCGGCTCCATCGTGACCTGGGACGGCCACCTGGAAACCTGGGTCCCTCGGGTGCGACGCGTCCGACGGTTCAATGACGACGGGAGTCCGGCCACGACGACCGCTGCCATCTTCGACGAGCACGCCGCGCCGTACAGCGTCATGCGCGTGGTGGCGCCCACGCGAGACAGGCTCATCGCGCTCTGGTCGAGCGTAAACGCGGCGGGCACCCCCAACGTCGTCGTGGCTCCGATCGCGTCGGACGGACGCCCGCTCGAGGCCCCCAGAGCCCTCTCTTCAGAAATCTGGTCGCCGAGCGCAGCGGTCGCCTTCGGGGACGTGCTCGTCGCCGCCATGACGGGATCTGGTTCGTCGCGACGACTCGTGTTGAATGTGCTCGACCTCGACAGCTTTCCACGAGCGGCGGCGATGCCCATCGCAGACGCGGCGGTGGGGCTTGACGGCATCCCTTCCTCGGGTCGACCTGAGATCGTCGCGACGCCCACCGGTGCGATCATCCTCTTTCCGGGCGGTGGCAGTCGCAGGGCGAGAGGCTTCGCGAGGCTCGCGTGTGATCCGCGCCGCGACTGGTGACCGAACCGCTCGCGCCTCGCGCGTGGGAGGTGGTTGTCGCCCCTGTGCACGCCGTTCAGGTGCGCGAAGAGCAGTGTTCGCAGCGTGGCGCTCGTCGCGGTCCCGCGCGCAGAGATGTTCTTTGCCGTCGCAGCCGTGCGCGGCGTGCGAACAGTGAGTTGTGGAAGCGTTGCCTCGGTGCGGATCGAGAGCCCCCGGCGCCCGGCGGTGATGGCTCACTTGACGCGCGAATAAAGCTCAGAAAAGCTCCCGTTGCAAAGGGGACACGTGCGCCCGCCTTCGGGCGGAACGCTCCCCTCGCCCACACCATGACGGCCCTCGACGTCGCAGCCCGGCTCGTGTGCTCGCTCTCGACCGCGAAGCGCTACTGCGCCGCGTGGGAGGTGCTCCAGCACCGCGATCCGCTCGTCCCTCGCGTCACACGTCCGTCGACCGGGCGCCGCGGCCGCAAGGGCTTCTGCGTCGACGCCGTGTCGTTCGAGCGCTGGCTCTACAGCGCCTTCGAAGCCCAGGCCGCGTAACACTTCCGATGCCCCGCGGACCAAACCTCACGCCCGAACAGGTCGGGACGCTCGCCGAGGTGTATGCGCGCACCGGCAGCTACGTCGCCGCGGGCGCCGCGATCGGCGTCGACAAGTCTGTCGCGCGGCGGTGCCTGCTGCGCGTCGGATGGTCTCCGATGGTCACCGCCCACGCGCGCGAGATCGACGCGGGCCTCGAACGCGGTCGTCGTGCCCTCGACGGAATCGTCCGCGAGGTGCGGCAGCGCACGCGCACCGCGGAGATGCGCTCGACCCTCACCCTCGACGAGCTGCTCGCCGCTGCGAAGACCGCCTCGTACGGCGTCTCGCGCCTCGTCGACCTCGCGGAGCTCGAGCTCAAACGCCGCACGGCGTCCCTTACGCGTCGGAAGCTCCGCGCGGAAGCGAAGGCGCTCGAGAAGGGCGCAATGCCCACCATCGACCAGGTGCTCGCGATCCTCGCGGCGCTCCCCGAGGCCGAGCTGCGCGCCGCCGTCGCGCAACTCCGTGACGCCCGCTCCGCGCCGATCACCTCCACGACCGGAACCATGTGACGTGTGCGAGACCT
>JBPOHC010000529.1:0-4086 GCA_052035985.1 Myxococcota bacterium
AGGGTGCCCGTCGACTTCTCGGGGGTCGAGCGGGGCGGCGTAGGGCGCGCGGCCTTCGCCGATGACGTCGTTCAGGCGCTCATCATCCCCTCCGACGCGGACCGGGCGCACGGCGTCATCCACGTCGTCGACGCGTCGCGCGCGAGCCCCAGCGAGGAGGCCGACTGGCGCGTCGTGTTCGGTCAGATGAACGCGTCGCGAGACCTCATCGTGAGCGCGCTCGGCGGCGAGCTCGTCCTCGTGATCGCGCCCTGGATGGAGGCGCTGCTGCGGCGCGTGGCGCCGGACCTCACGGCGATCGAGTCGGGGCCGTCGGTGAGGCTCGGCGACGCCCCAGCCGCGCCGTACGTCGAGCGCGTCGAGCGCGTCGAGCCCGTCGAGGGCGACCTCGTGGCGCTGCGCGAGAGGGCGATCGAGCGATGCCGCGAGGCCGAGCGCAGCCTCAACAAGAACGATCCGCGGGCGGCCCTCGAAGCCGCGCGCGAGGGCGTGCGACTCGCGGAGGCGTGGCAGCTGCGCGTGCCAATGGATCACGACGCCGCCATCGCGCTCTGCGACGCGCGCTGGTGGGAGGGGCGAGCGAGGGAGCTCCTCGGCGATAGCGAGGGAGCGATCAGGGCCTTCGCCGCGTCGGATCATTCGCTCCAGAGCCGTCCCGGATCCTACGAGGGGCTTCGCGCGCGGCGCGCGCATCGCTTGATGCACCTCGCCCTCGTGCTGGAGCGAGCGAGACGTGTCCCCGAGGCGCTCGACGCGGCGAGCCGGGCGTGGGGGGAGGTGAGCCTCCGGGGTGATTTGGAGACCCGCTTCGAAACGGGCCTCGCGCAGATGGGGCTCTTCGCGCGCGTGGGGGACCTCTCGCACGCGCTGCGGGCTCGGCGTGCGCTCGAGGGCGTCGCGGAGGAGCTCGGTTCCGAGGCGCGTCGACGGCTCGATGAGGCGTCGCGGGGATTTGACGCCCGGGCCTCGTTCCCGAGCCTCACGCCGCTGCCCCCCGTCGACGGGGCGTCGCCGCCGCCGCCGGGGGGAGCCTATGACCCCCGGTGGTACGTGCCGCGTCCGGAGCTCGAACGAAAGGCGCGCGCGAAGCTCGAACGCGCCGCGACCCCGCTGGTTCTCACCGGACGACGCGGCGCGGGCAAGCGCTGGCTCGCTCGGCGCGTCCTCTCCGCCGTCGAGCCTCCGTCGCGCGTCGTGTGGGTCGACCTGACCGGGGTCGGCGCGACCGGGCCGTGCTCCGTCGAGGCGGTGTCGCGTGTCATCTGCCGCGCGCTCTCGCCCGTCGCGCCGTCGCCCTCCGCGTCGCCGTTCGCCGTCGCCCGCGACGCCGTCGAGGGCGCGCTGCGCGAGGTGGGCGGACAGCTCTACGTCGTGCTCGACGTCCCCGATCGCTTCGCGCAGTGGCCCGACTGGGTCGAGGTGGAGCGCGTGCTCCGCACGTGGATCGACAGCGCGGGGCAGGAGCCCTGGTCTCGCCTGCGCCTCCTGGCGATCTATCCGCTCGCGCTCCACCGCGCGCTGCAGCGCGACGGGCGCGTGTTCAACTCCTCGCTGCGCGCGGCGTTGCTGATCGAGGGCGCTTCGCCGCTCGAGGTGGCCGCCGCCGAGGCGCTCTACGGCGTGAGGCTCACCGACGAGGCGCGCGAGGCTCCGGGCGTGATCGGTGACGTGGTGAAGGCGCTGTGGTCCGCCCGTCAGGGAGCGGCGCGGACATGACCGGCTTTCAGCACGCGCACGCGCTCGCCCCCGACGGCCTCTACATCGAGCGTGAGTGCGACGCCGCGCTGCTGGAGCGCCTCGTCGCGGGGAGCCACTGCCACGTGCTCGCGCCGCGCCAGGTTGGCAAGAGCAGCCTCCTCATGCGAACGCTGCGACGGCTTCGCGAGGCGCACGCCGACGAGATCGCCGCCGTGAGGTTCACGGTGACCGCGATCGGCACGACGACGGTGACCGCGGAGGCGTGGTGTGCGGAGCTCAAGAGCGTCATCGCGGAGGGCGTCTCCTCGCCGGACGCGGCGGTGTACCCCGCGCCGGGGACGTCGCCCCTCGCGGCGCTGCGGAGCGCCCTCGATCGGATCGTCGCGGCCATCGCGCCGAGGCGCCTCGTGCTCGCGCTCGACGAGGTCGACGCGTTCCACGAGATGGAGTTCGGCTACGACCTGTTGCAGATGCTCCGCGCGCGGATCAGCGACGACGACGCGACGCCGATCACGCTCTGCTTCATCGGCGCGATGCGCCCCGAGGAGATCATCCACGCGGGAGAGGACCTCGACCGGACGCCCTTCCAACGGATGCAGAAGGTCTTCGTGCGGGACTTCGAGCGGGCCGAGCTCGGCCCCTTCGCGGCGCACCTCGCCGACCTCGATGAGTGTGACCCCGAGGCGATCCTCGACGCGGTGTACGCGCAGACCTCGGGACACCCCGCGATGACGCAGCAGCTCTGCCGGGCCCTCGAGGTGGAGGGGTTGCGCGACGAGCCCGCCGACGTTCGCGTCGCGCGCGTGGTCGAGGATGAGTTCTTTCAGCTCGGCAACCGCGACCACCTCATGCGCGACGTCGACGGCCGCTTCGCGAAGCCCGACATCGCGCGTGTCGGCAAGATGCTCTCGCGCTATCAGGTTCTGTTGATCGAAGGCGGCGCGCGCCTCGCCGCACCCGACGAGGAGGCCGACGCGGTGCTCGACGGGCTGCGCGTCGCGGGCCTCGTGACCCTCACGCATGATCGATGGGTCCGCGTGAGGAATCCCATCTTCGCGCGCGCCTTTGACCGGGCCTGGGTCGAGCAGCGCCTCTCGGCGCGTCGGCCCTTCGCGCCCGAGATGAGCCGCTGGCTCCAACAGAGGAGCAAGTCGTTGCTGCTCAACGGCGAGCGGCTCGACGAGGTGATCCGGTGGCGCGCTGCGCATCCCGAGCTCGCGCCCGAGGAGACGGCCTTCATCGACGCCTCGCTCCGGGAGAGCTTCAGGAGGAGGGGACGCTGGTTCTCGACGCTCGTGGCGATCGCGCTCGTCTCCGGCGGGGTGGCGCTCGGGGCGAGCGTCTTGTACTTCGAGAGCCGCGAGGCGCAGACACGCGCCGAGCGCGCCGAGGAGGCGCTGCGCGAGCGCGCGATCCAAGAGCGGGAGCGGGCGCAGCGAGAGCAGGAGCGCCGCGAGGAGGCCGAGCGGGAGCTGCGGCTGAGCGAGGAGGGGGACCGCACGCACCAGGCGTTGCGCCGATGCGACAGCGACCTGAGAGACGCAGGGACGCAGGTCGTCGCGCTCGACGCCGCGCTCGTGACGGCCAACGTGAGAGCGTCAGAGGCGGCGGCGCAAGCGACCGCGCTCAACGCCTCGCTCGTGACGGCCAACGTGAGGGCGTCAGAGGCGGCGGCGCAAGCGACCGCGCTCAACGCCTCGCTCTCCGAGTGTCGCGCGCGGGTCGACGTCATCGACGCCTCGGTCGTCGCGTGTCGGCGGGAGTCGCTCGCGCTCGCGACCCGAGCCAACGCCCTCGTCGAAGAGCTCGATCGCGAGCGCTCGCGGAGCGCCGCCCTGTCCGACGATCTGGACGACGCGCTCTCGACGGCTCGTGCGCGGAGACGTGATGTGGCGGTCCTGCAGTCGCGTCTGAACGCCGTCGCCACCGAGCTGGAGCAACGGCGCGCAGAGCTGCGTGGCCTGCGGGCGCAGTACGACGTCTGCCGCGCGCTGGCGCGCTCGCCTCGGGAGATGCCGCCTCCGCTCCCGTCGGTCGCGCCGGGGACGATCCAGACGCTGCCGTCCCTTCAACTTGAGCCATGAGCGCCTTTCTTTCGTGCTCCCAGAGGTTCCAATGAACGGCTCTGGAAGCGCGAGGACCTCGCGCTCCCCCCGGCGCATCGACGGCGCGCGGCTCGCTGTGATACTCCCGTCGCGCTTCACCGGGGCAACACCGCCGTCGCTCCGTGCCGCGCCGCTCGCACACCAATGTCATCTACTCGAAGCTCGCGCCTCGTCGCGCTCCTCTCGCACCTCGCGTGCGTGATCGTGGTCATCATCGCCGTCGGGCCGATGCTGCGCTTCTGCGACGCCGACAACCCGGCCGCCGCGTGCCAGTGGTCGCTCA
>JBPOHC010001065.1:0-21695 GCA_052035985.1 Myxococcota bacterium
AGGACCCCGCCGCGACGGCGCTTGCCCTTGGTGAGCTCCGCGACGAGCTGGAGCATGAGGGTGCTCTTGCCCACGCCAGGCTCACCGCCGATGAGCACGACGCTGCCCTCGACGAAGCCGCCGCCGAGCACGCGGTCGATCTCGGTCATGCCCGTAGGCGTTCGCGGCGCCTCGTCGAGCATCGCCTCGCTGAGCGCGACGGCCTTGGAGCCCGTGCGGCTCACGGCGATGTTGCGCGAGCCCTTTCCGCCGCGGGGGGCGCGCTCTTCGACGAGCGTGTTCCAGCCGTTGCATCCGCGGCACTTGCCCTCCCACTTGGAGAAGTTGGCGCCGCACGCCTGGCAGACGTAGGTGGTGTCCTTCACGGTGGAGCGTCGTAGTCGCGCGCGCCTGCGGGCGCAATGGGGCGCTGTGACGTACTCTGTCCGTCGGCTACGCGACCTTCGAGAGGCGTCCGCGCGCGGCGTCGATGAGGATGACGAGGATGCTGCCGAAGAAGCCGACGACGGCGCCGAGGACGCCGCCGATCCAGAGGGCGTAGGGCGCGGCGTTGGCGACGAGCCATTCGAAGATGAAGCGCGGGATGAACCACGGCGCGCCGACGTGGTGCACGAGCCACCACAGGCCGCCTGCGCCGAGGGCGCCGAGGCTCACGATGAGGATCGCGCACTTGAGGAGCGTGCGGCGCCACCCGTGACGCCGGGGGCGCTTCGGAGCGGAGGGAGCTTCGTTGTCCATGCGGGCGACGATAGCGCCGCGGAGGATCGCGGGGGAGGGGAGGGGGCTCTGTGCGGGGGTTCGGGGGCAGAGCCGCGCTCGTGACGGAGGTCACGAACGCGAGCGGAGCCCCTGATCCATCAAGCCTTGACGTCGCCGCGGGCGAAGATCGAGGAGACGAAGTCGAGGACGTTCTTCGCGCAGATCTCGCAGTAGCCGTAGTTGCGGATCATGCGGGTCTTCACGGCGTCGATCTTCTCCTGCGTCTCGCGGTCGACGACGTTGGAGACCACCGAGGTGAACTTGATGGTGTCCTTCTTGTCCTCGAAGAGCTTGAGCTCGAGGGCGCGGCGCAGGCGGTCGTTGGTGTCGTAGTTGAACTTCTTGCCCTCGAGGGCGAGGGCGCCGATGAAGTTCATGATCTCGCGACGGAAGTCGTCCTTGCGCGACTCGGCGATCTCGATCTTCTCCTCGATGGAGCGCATGAGCCGCTCGTCGGGCTCCTCGTCGCGGCCCGTGTAGCGGTTCTTGACCTTCTCCTTGAGGGTGTGGGCGCGCACGTTGTCGACGTAGTTCGCGGCGAGCTTGGTGATCTCGCCCTCGTCGGCGCTGATGGCGCGCTGGACCTCGTTCTTCACGACGTCCTCGTACTCGCGCTTCACCACGGAGATGAGGTCGGCGTAGCGCTTCCGCTGCTCGTCGCTGTTGATGAGCGAGTGGGCGCGCAGGCCCTTCTCGAGCTCGTTCATCACCATGAACGGGTTGAGGCAGCCCTCCTCGTCGCGGACGAGCGCGTTGGAGATCTTGTCCTGCACGTAGCGGGGCGAGATGCCGTCCATGCCCTCGCGGCGCGAGTCCTTGCGGAGCTCCTTGACGGTGTCCTGCGTGTACCCGGGGAGCACCTTGCCGTCGTAGAGCTTGAGCTTCTGGAGCAGCGTGAGGTTGTGCTTCTTCGGGTCCTCGAGGCGCGTGAGGATGCCCCACATCGCGGCCATTTCGAGGGTGTGCGGGGCCACGTGCTTGCCGCGGACCTTGCCCTGCGAGAAGTCCTTCTCGTAGATGCGCACCTCCTCCGAGAGCCGCGTGATGTACGGCACGTCGATCTTGATCGTGCGGTCGCGGAGGGCCTCCATGAACTCGTTGGCGAGGAGCTTCTTGTACTCGGCCTCGTTGGTGTGGCCGAGGATGACCTCGTCGATGTCGGTCTGCGCGAACTTCTTCGGCTTGATGCGGTGCTCCTGCGACGCGCCGAGGAGGTCGTAGAGGAAGGCCACGTCGAGCTTGAGCACCTCGACGAACTCGACGATGCCGCGGTTGGCGATGTTGAACTCGCCGTCGAAGTTGAACGCCCGCGGGTCGGAGTCGGACCCGTACTCGGCGATCTTGCGGTAGTTGATGTCGCCCGTGAGCTCCGTCGAGTCCTGGTTCTTCTCGTCCTTGGGCTGGAAGGTGCCGACGCCCACGCGGTCCTTCTCCGAGAGGAGGATGCGCCGCACGCGGATGTGGCTCGAGATCATCCTCGACCAGTCGCCCCTGTAGCGCTCGAGGAGGTTCTTGAAGATGAACCTGCACGCCGGGTCGAGGTCGCCGTCGACGCGGACCGCGACGCGCTCGTTGCCGAGGCCGAGCTCCTTGACCGCCCGGTCGCGCCACTCGAGGGGGATGAGCCGAAGGGGCTCCTCGTGCATGGGGCAGGGGAAGACGCCGTTGGCGTTGTCGCCCTTCTCGGGCACCAGCCCCGTGCCTTCGAGGTTCGTCCACGAGAAGGTGTAGAGGGCGCCGTCGGCGGTGCGGGAGTAGTCCTCGACGCCCTTCTTGAGCAGCCTCGCGATGGTGCTCTTCGACGACCCGACGGGGCCGTGGAGGAGGATCACCCTGCGCTCGGGGCCGTATCCCTCGGCGGCCGCGCGGAGCACGGTGACGAGGCGCATGAGCTGGATGTCGAGGCCGAAGACCGCGTCACGACCGCTGCCGATGCTGTCTCGGAAGAAGTTGTACCGGATGATCTTCTTCTTGTTGTCGATGTACTCCTCCTGGCCCGCGCCGATGACCATGTCGTAGAGGCGTTGAAAGGCGTTGCGCGCGACCTGGGGACGCTCCCGAACGATCTGGAGGTACTCCTCGAACGAGCCCTCCCAGTGGAGGTCTCGGTACTGGTCGTAGTCCTGGAGGGCGGCGATCCGCTCGATCATCTGGGCCATCGGAGATATCGCTCCTGCTGCGGTTTTCGAGGCGACCGAAGAGCGACGGAGTGTAGGGAGTTTCGCCCCCGGCGGGAAGCGCCGATCACCGCGCGTACACCACGCGGCGAGCGATCCCGCGGACCCCCAAATGACTTCCGGCGCACAGGGTCACCGCGTTCGCGGGACTCTGTACGCCGGAGATCAACGTCTCTGTTTAGAAGACGTGCGTTCGATCAGTAACGGTCGCGTCCGCCGCCACCGCCACGGCCGCCGCCGCCACCGCCGCGGTAGCCACCGCCGCCGCCGCCGCCGCCGCCGCCACCGCCACCGCCACGACCGCCCTCGCGCTCACGCGCTTCGTTGACGGTGAGGGTGCGGCCACCGACGTTGGCGCCGTTGAGCGCCTGGATCGCGTCCGCCGCCTGCTGCGCGTTCGCCACTTCGACGAACGAGAAGCCACGCGGACGGCCGGTCTCGCGGTCGGTCACCATGTGGATGCTGGTGACCTGCGCGCCGTTGCGCTCGAAGAGCGTGCGGAGCTCTTCCTCGGTGGTGCTGAAGGTGAGGTTGCCTACGTAGAGCCTGGTTCCCATGATGCGTGAATCCTTCTCGCCAGCGCGACCGGTCTGTCGCGGGTCGTTCCTCGACCCCTTCGTGATGCCGTGACACACGGACAACGTTGGGGGATCGAACCTATGGCCGCGCGGTGGACCACACCGCGGGGCACCTCGTGTTGAGCAGAGTTTCCGGCGAGCAATCAGTGACGAATGCCTGGGGAGAGCGCAGACCCGAACGCGAAGAGCGCCCGAAGACTACAGACGCTCGCTGAAGAAATCAAAGCCTTCTCACTCAGGATCGACACATTGCGGACGATTCTTCTCAGGGAGGGGGAGTCCTGGCCGGGGGAGGCTCCATTTCACGGGTGATTGCGCGCTCATCGGCGTGCTCGTGGGCGGCGTCGCGCCACGACTCGCGCACCCTCGCGGCCACGTAGAGGGCGGGGAACGACAGGAAGAGCCCCACGAGCCCGAAGGCGTGTTCGAACAGCACCAGCGACGCGATGATCACGAAGCCCGGGAGGTTCACGTGGCGCGCGGTGAGCCGCGGCGAGAGGTAGTACGACTCGATCTTGTGGAGGAGGAAGGTGCTCACGAAGAACACCGCGACGCCCACGAGCCCCTTGTGGACGTAGGCGATGGTGCCCATCACGAGGCCCGACACCACGCCGCCCACCACGGGGATGAGGCCCATCGAGAAGAGAAAGGCCATGAGCGTCGGGACGCTCGGGAGGCCCATCACCAGCAGCACGGGCAGGGTGATGAGGGTGTTGACCACGGCCACGATCACCTGGAGCTGCGCGGTGATCGAGACCGCGTCGCAGAGGTACGAGAAGTAACGGAGGAGGATGCGGGGGACGCCGTCCTCGTCCATCGACTCGCGCCAGGCTTCGAGCTTCGCGCCCTCGGCGAGGAAGACCACCGCGAGGATGAGCCCCATGAGCACGTAGACCGCGCTCTTGCCCACGGACCCGAGGAAGCCCACCACGCTGCCCGCGTAGTGCTGCGCCTTCTCGATGAGGTTCTCGGTCTGGAGCGACTCCATCTGGTCGAAGCCGCGCAGGTGCATCCACCCCTTGAGGTGGAGGAACTGCCCCTCGACGTCGGCGCGGATCTGCGGCACCGCGGGGATGATCCGCGTGACGCCCACGTAGACCAGCAGCGAGATCCCCCCGAGGATGAAGAGGATCTGGAGCGCCACGCCGGCCATGAGAGGCACGCGGAGCCGGTCGCGGAGGAGGCGCGCCCCGGTGCCGAGCCCGCGCTCGAAGAGGACGAAGAACACGAGCAGCACCGCGAGGTGCCGGAACGTGAAGAGGATCGCGAGGAACAGCCCGAGCACGAAGACGCGTCGGATGTTCCGGTCGGTGAAGAACATGCGCATGGAGCGGGTCCTCGGGGGTCGCCGGTTGCGTGAGGCCGATCAGCGGTGGTGATGCTCGTGCGAGTGATGCTCGTGCGCGTCGCTCGCGCCGTGCTCGTGGGCGTGTTCGTGGCCGTCAGGCGAGCAGCGGGCGTCGACCCAGTTGATCCAGTAGGGGCCGTCGGGGCCCCACTCGCGCTTCCACACGGGGACGCGCGCCTTGATCTCGTCGATGAGCCGTCGGCACGCTTCGAATGCCTCGGCCCTGTGGGGCGCGCTCGCGGCGCACACCACCGCGAGGTCGCCCACCGAGAGCGACCCCACGCGATGCGCGGCCGCGAGGCGGACGCCCGGAAAGGCCGCCGAGAGCTCCTGGCCGATGCGCTCCATCTCTCGCACCGCCATCGTCGCGTAGGCCTCGTATTCGAGCTTCGCGACGGCGCGGCCATCGTTGGTATCGCGCACCGCGCCGAGGAACACGTCGATGCCTCCCGCGCCCGGGTGCGACACGGCGGCGACCACGGATTCGACCGACAGGGGCTCCGCGCGGACCTCGAACATCGCTACCTCGCTCCTTCGCGCGTCCAGTGCCCCGAGCGTCCGCCTGACTTCTCGATGAGCTCCACGCGCTCGATCGTCACGCCGCGCTCCATGCCCTTGACCATGTCGTAGAGCGTGAGGGCCGCCACGGTGACCGCCGTCATCGCCTCCATCTCGACGCCCGTGCGATCGCGCGTCTCCGTCGCGGCGGTGATCTCCGCGCCGGTGTCGGTCCACGCGACGTCGACGGTCACCCGCGTGAGGGCGAGCGAGTGACAGAGCGGGATGAGGTCCGGCGTGCGCTTGGCCCCCATGATCCCCGCGATGCGCACGGAGGCGCCGACGTCACCCTTGGGCGCGTCGTGCGCGCGAAGCCTCGCCACCGTGTCGGGGCTCATGCGAACGGTGGCGCGAGCCACGGCGCGTCGGGCCGTCACGGCCTTGTCTCCGACGTCCACCATGTGGACCTCTCCGTCGGCGTCGAGGTGCGTAGGTCCCTTCGCATCGGTCATGGCGCGCGGACCCTACCGCTGATCGTGCGCCGATCCAATGGCCCGCGCGCGGACGCGTCGGATGCTTCCCCATCGCTGCGCCGCCGGGGTCTGTGATAGATCGCGGGCCATGTCGCAGCGTATCGCGGTGATCCCGGGTGATGGCATCGGCGTCGACGTGGTTCGAGAAGCCTCTCGGCTCCTCACCCTGCTCTCGGAGCGCCGTGGGCTCGACTTCGAACTCTGGCAGCTCGACCTCGGCGCGGAGCGCTTTCTCCGCGACGGGAGCACCATGCCCGCGGCGGTCTTCGAAGAGATCCGCGACACGTGCTCGGCCATCCTCCTCGGCGCCGTGGGTGACCCGCGGGTGCCGTCGAATCAGCACGCGGCCGACATCCTCTTCGGCTTCCGCTTCGGGCTGGAGCTCTACGCGAACATCCGCCCCGTGCGCTGCCTCGCGGACCACCTCTCGCCCCTCAAGCGCTACGGCGCCGACAAGATCGACTTCGTGGTCTTTCGCGAGAACACCGAGGGGCTCTACGTCAACGTCGGCGGCCAGGTGCGACGCGGCACCTCCGACGAGATCGCCATCAACGAGGACATCAACACCCGCAAGGGCGTCGAGCGGATCATCCGCGCAGCCTTCGAGTACGCGAAGGCCCACGGCCGCACGCGCGTGCACATGGCCGACAAGAGCAACGCCATGCGCCACGCGCACGAGCTCTGGCTCAGGGTGTTCCGCGAGGTCTCGAAGGAGTACCCCGGCATCGAGGCCGTGCACGCCTACGTCGACGCGCTCGCCATGTTCATGGTGCAGGACCCGTCGCAGTTGCAGGTCATCGTGACGTGCAACCTCTTCGGCGACATCCTCACGGACATCGGCGCGGCGCTCCAAGGGGGCCTCGGGATGGCGTGCAGCGCGAACGTCCATCCGGGCCGCACGCTGGCGCTCTTCGAACCCGTGCACGGCAGCGCGCCGCCCCTCGCGGGCAAGGACCTCGCGAACCCCTTCGCGTCGTTTCTGACCGTGGGCCTGATGATGTCGCACCTCGGGCATGCGGGGCTCGAAGGGCTCATCGAAGAAAGCGTTCGGGAGTGCGTCGCCGCGGGGGAGTGCACCCGCGACGTGGGCGGCTCGCTCGGGACGAGGGCCGCGTCGGATGCCTTTCTCTCGAGGCTCACCGCGAAGCTCGGGTGAGCCCCGCGGGCGAGGTCACTGGGCCGACGAGAGGTACACCAGCACCTCGTAGTCGACCGTCGCGGTGGGCGCGCGGAACGTGGGCATGCGCGTCGCGCAGAGGGCCTCGCCCACGCAGGTCGCCTGCTCGCGCGTGAGCGAGACCCCGGGGAAGGTGAACTCCGTCGGCGCTCCGTTGCTCGCGTAGATCGCGTGCGTGGGGAACCTTCCGCGCGCGTTCGCCGGGGGCCTGCACGCGACGACGCCGTGCTCGACCGGGAGGTACGAGCGCACGATCGCCGCGCTGCCAGGCTCGTAGGGCGACTGCGTGCTCGGCACGAGCGAGGGCTGCGTGCCGTCGCAGCGGACGTGGACCTGTCCGTCGACCATCGCGATCTGAGGGTGCAGCTCGCCGAGGTCGTGGGTGCCGTGCACGACGGGGGTGCCGATGGAGCGAGGGGCCGTGCGGGCCTCCATCGCACCGCCGTCGGCGTGGCGGTCCGCGGCGCGCGCGGTGGCGGGGACGAGGGCGAGCCCCGAGGGGACCGTTGCCACCTCGGGGGCTGGGGCCTGTGCCACGGGGTTGGCGGGCTGTGCCGCCCGGTGACGCCTGCGTCGCGGGGTCGTGGTCGCGGCGCTCCCCTGAGGCGGCGCCGTCGCGCAGCCGTCGAGCGTCGCGAAGGCCAGGGCGAGGAGTGGGAGAGCGTTGCGAAGTTTCATGACCGTGTTGCTCCCTAGATCGAGATGGCGGGAAACGAGCCGCCGCGGGTCTGTCGGGCGCGAAGCACGCCTCGTGCGCGGCGCGTGGATGCCCGCGCGGGGGAAGACGGAGCGTGCGCCTGCGGTCTCTGGGCCTGCGACTCGCCTGTCTCACCGGGGCAGAACGGCGGCGCAGCGCCGGAACATGAGCCTCACGAACACCTGTTGCGACGGGATACGAAGAGGTTCAAGCGGCCGTCGCGGGCGTCAACTTCCCCGGCGGAGAGAGCGGTGTATTGACACCCGCGGGGGTGACTGACTAGCGTCGCGCGCGCCGCGGCACCCTCCCTACGTGATTTTGCGGCAGTTACAGAGGGCGCAGCGAGCTCGGAACCCCCGAGGCGCGCGCCGGAAAGCAACAGCATCCCATCATGGCGTTCGAGCTCACCCCCGACCGCAAGGCGATCCTCGACGAACTGCTCCCGCGCTACCCCACGAAGCAGGCGTTGACGATCCCCCTCCTGCACATCTGCCAGGAGCAGAACGGTCACATCAGCGAAGACGTGATCGCGTACGTCGCGAAGACCCTCGGTCTCTCGACGGCGGACGTGCAGGGCGTCGTCACCTTCTACACCCTCTTCATGCAGAAGAAGGTCGGGCGCAACGTGATCTGGGTGTGTCGCACGCTCTCGTGCGAGCTCGGCGGCGCGCGTGAGATCACGCACTGCCTCGAGAAGAAGCTCGGCATCCACTGCGGCGAGACCACGAAGGACGGGGAGTTCACGCTCCTCAAGGCCGAGTGCCTCGCGGCTTGCGCAGGCGCGCCGATGATCCAGCTCAACGACCGTTACTACGAAGACCTCACGCCCGAGAAGCTCGACGCCATCCTCGACGAGGCGCGCAAGCGCCGCGACGACAAGGTCAAGGGAGCGTTCTCGCCCGTGGGCATCAACGCCAACCCCGGGGGCAGGTGAGCGTCATGGCCGTCGAGAATCCTCGCATCCTTACGAAGAACTACGGCAACGCCGAGAGCTGGACCCTCGACGCGTACGAGCGCGCCGGCGGGTACCAGTCGCTGCGCAAGGCCCTCACGATGGAGCCCGCGAGGCTCGTCGAGGAGGTCAAGGCCGCGAACCTCCGCGGGCGCGGTGGCGCAGGCTTTCCCGCGGGTATGAAGTGGGGCTTTCTCAAGCCCGTCCCTGGCAAGGCCAACTACATCGCGGTGAACGCCGACGAGGGCGAGCCGGGCACCATCAAAGACCGCACGCTGATGGAGAAGGACCCCCACCGCTGCGTCGAGGGCTTCATCATCTCGGCCCTCGCCCTCGATGTGCACACGGTCTACTGCTACATCCGCGGCGAGCTGATCCTCGCGATCCGTCGGATGGAGGAGGCCGTCCGCGAGGCGCGTCGCAAGGGCTACCTCGGCGACAAGGTCCTCACGAAGGACTTCAAGCTCGACATCGTGATCCACTCGGGCGCCGGGGCGTACATCTGCGGCGAGGAGACGTCGCTGCTCAACTCCCTCGAGGGGCTGCGCGGCGAGCCGAGGCTCAAGCCGCCGTTCCCCGCGGTGGTAGGGGCTTTCGGTGCTCCGACGATCGTGAACAACCTCGAGACGCTCGCGACGGTGCCCACCATCATCGAGATGGGCGGCGACAACTTCTCGAAGCTCTCGCGCCTCCATGACATCAAGGACGGCGGCGTGCGCCTCTACGGCGTGTCGGGCCACGTGAACAAGCCCGGCGTCTACGAGGCCCCCGTGGGCATCACGCTCCGCGAGCTCATCTACGACCTCGGCGGAGGCATTCGAAAGGGCCGCAAGCTCAAGGCCGTGATCCCCGGCGGCAGCTCGACCCCGGTGCTCCGCGAGGAGGACATCGTCAACGCGCCCGACCCCAAGCACCCGCTCCACAAGTGGCACGGGATGAGTCACCTCGACGTGCCCATGGGCGTCGACACGATGCGCGCCCTCGGCACGATGCTCGGGACGTGCTGCGCGATCGTGATGGACGAGACCACCTCGATGGTGCGCGCGGCCGAGAACCTCATGCTCTTCTACGCGCATGAGTCGTGCGGCCAGTGCACGCCCTGTCGCGAGGGCTGCGCGTGGATGGCCCGGCTCTGTACGAAGTTCGCCGACGGCAAGGCGACGAAGCAGGACCTCGACACGCTGCTCGACGTGGCGAACAACATCATGGGCAACACGATCTGCGCGCTCGGGGACGGAGCCGCGATGCCGATGCTCGGGATCCTCAAGCTGTTCCGCCACGAGTTCGAGGCGGCGATCGGCCACGAGCAGCCCTCGTGGGGAGGAGTGAACGCGTGAACCCGTCGTCGACCCAGGAGCTCGTCGCCTTCTCGTTCTTCGCAGCGCTCGCGCTCGTGAGCGCGCTGGCGACGGTGACGCTCCGCAACCCCATCCGCAACGCGGTGGGGCTCTTCGTGCACATCCTCTCGCTCGCGGGGCTCTACATCACCCTCGCGGCGCACTTTCTCGTGGCCGTGCAGCTCATCGTGTACGTCGGCGCCGTCGTGGTGCTCTTCGTGTTCGTGATCATGCTCCTCGGCGCGGGCAGCGAGACCACCACCGACGCCACGGGCCGCGTGCCCAGGATGCTCGGCGCCGCCTCGGTGGCCGCCGTCGGCCTCGTGCTCGCGAACGCGGTCCGCACGTTCGCGCCGCCGCGCCCCGACCGCGTCGTCGAGTTCGGCACGCTGCGCCACGTGGGCGAGGCCCTCTTCGGCCCCGCGGTGCTGCCCTTTGAAGTCGCGTCGGTGCTGCTCACCGCCGCGATGGTGGGCGCGTTCGCCGTCGCCAGGGCCAACCAGCACAAGGTGAAGATGTCGACCGAGACCAACCCCACCACGCTGCGCGAGCGCGTCTCCGAAGGCTCCGAGTCGCAGGGAGACCACGGATGATCATCACGCTCGGCCACTACCTCGCCCTCTCGTCGGTGCTCTTCACCATCGGCGCGGCGGGCTTTCTCTACCGGCGCAACGCCCTCATCGCGCTCATGAGCATCGAGCTCATGCTCAACGCGGTGAACCTCACCCTCGTCGCCGCCAACCGCTGGATGCCCGCGGTCACGGGCGACGGCGGCACCGTGTCGCCCGCGGCCCCCACGGGTCACGTCTTCGCGTTCTTCGTCATCGCCGTCGCCGCGGCTGAGGCCGCGGTCGGGCTCGCGATCGTCCTGTCGTTCTACCGCCTTCGCAAGACGGTCCGCACCGACGCGGCCGACATGCTCCGAGGCTGAGAAGCACCCCCATGAACCTCCCGGACATCAGCCCTCAGCTCCTCGGCCTCGCCGCGGATCAGATCTCGGTCCTCGGTCTGCGGATCAACTTCGGCAACCTCACCGACTCGGCGCCCGACACGTACTCCGTGCTCGGGTGGATCGTGTGGCTGCCCGTCATCGGCGCGCTCATCAACGGCATCTGGGGCAAGAAGATCGGCCGCCAGGGCGTCTACATCGCCGGCATCGGCGCGGTGGGCGCGTCGTTCCTCCTCTCGATCCTCGCGTTCTTCACGCTCCTCAAGTCGGGCCACGCGCCCGCCGAGGCCGCTGCGGGCGCCGAGGGAGCTGCTGGAGAGGCCGCCAACGCAGCCCACAACATGCTCTCGTACGTGGCGCGCGCCCCCTCGATCCAGCAGGTGATCGACGGCGTGAAGATCTCGTGGGCGCCGTGGGACTGGGTCCTCGCGCCGACGGGGCCGCACACGGGCGAGATGATCCGCATGCGGTACGTCGTCGACCCGCTGTCGGGCGTGATGCTCCTCGTGGTCACGGGCGTCGGCACGCTGATCCACGTGTACTCCGCTGGGTACATGTCTCACGACGAGGGCTACGCGCGCTTCTTCGCGTACCTGAACCTCTTCATCTTCGCGATGCTCAACCTCATCCTCGGAGACAGCCTCGTGCTGCTCTTCCTGGGGTGGGAGGGCGTCGGCCTCGCGTCGTACCTCCTCATCGGGTTCTGGTACCACAACGCCTCGTACGCCTTCGCGGGCCGCAAGGCCTTCATCGTCAACCGCATCGGTGACGCCGGCCTGCTCATGGGCATGTCGATCATCGCGTGGAAGGGCGGCACCTATCACTTCGAGACGCTCCGCGCTCACGTCGCCGAGGGCGGCGCCGCGTGGACCGCGCTCACGGAGCACACGGGCCTCGGCAACTTCCTCGTCGACGCGCTGCCCTTCGCGAGCTCGATCCCGTCGGTCGCGGCGAAGCTCGAGGCGCTGAACCCCACGTGGGGCGCCCTCGCGTGCCTGCTCCTCTTCGTCGGCGCGTGCGGAAAGAGCGCGCAGTTCCCGCTCTACGTGTGGCTCCCCGACGCGATGGCGGGCCCCACGCCGGTGTCGGCGCTCATCCACGCAGCGACGATGGTGACCGCGGGCATCTACCTGCTCTGCCGCCTGTCGTTCCTCTACATCCACTTCACGTCGGTGATGAACATCATCGCGATCGTGGGCGCCTTCACGGCCCTCTTCGCGGCGACCATCGCGGTCACGCAGGTGGAGCTCAAGAAGGTCCTCGCGTACTCCACCGTGTCGCAGCTCGGGTTCATGTTCATCGGCTGCGGCGTCGGCGCGTTCAGCGCGGGCTTCTTCCACGTGTTCACGCACGCGTTCTTCAAGGCGTGCCTCTTCCTCGGCGCGGGCGCCGTGATGCACGCGTGCGGCGACCGTCAGGACATCCGCGAGCTCGGCGGTCTGAAGAAGTACCTCCCGGGCACCTACTGGACCTTCCTCGTCGCGACGCTCGCGATCATCGGGACCCCGTTCCTCTTCTCGGGCTTCTACTCGAAGGACGAGATCCTCTTCCGCGCCTTCGCCCACTCCTGGGCGCCGGGGCTCGGCAAGGTGATCTACGCGATGGGCGTGCTCAGCGCGACGCTGACGTCGTTCTACATGTCGCGCGTGTTCATCCTCACGTTCCTCGGCGACGAGGACCCGAAGTACCTCGTGAAGGCGCGTCAGGGCGCCGCGATCGACGAGCTCGGCGCGCACGGTCACGGTCACGATGACCACGGCGATGCGCACGGCCACGACGATCACGGTCACGGTCACCACGACCCGAACCCCGTCCCCTCGGAGGACGGCATCGACATGAAGCTCATGGTCGCGCCGCTGTGGGTGCTCGCCGCGATGGCGATCCTCGCGAGCGTGCTCGGCCTGCCCCACTGGATGACGCACCGCGAGGGCACGATCGCGGCGTTCCTCGAGCACCCGGTGGCCGACGGCTTCCAGGTGCTCGCGCCCGCGACGCTCGAGCGCCTGCACGGGCTCGAGATCCCCGCGATGGTCGGCGGCATCGCCGCGTGGGCCATCGGCGCGGGCCTCGCGTACTGGGTCTACATCGCGCAGAAGGGCGCGCCCGCAGAGGCCGCCGCGCACGCGCTCCCCAGGCTCTACAAGCTCGTGGTCGACAAGTGGCGCGTCGACGAGCTCTACGACCTCATCATCGTGCGCCCGCTGCGCGGCTTCGCGTCGCTGGTCGCGATCGTCGATCGCTTCATCATCGACGGCGCGGTGAACCTCGTGGGCCTCATCGCGATCGGTCTTGGCAAGGCGCTCAAGCCGCTCCAGACCGGCGCGGTGCAGGTGTACGGCGCGTTCATCGGCATCGGCGCGCTCGCCGTGGTGGCGTGGGCCATCGGGATGCCCGCCGTTGCAATCTCGCAGAAGGTCGAGAACGGACAGGCGCACCTCGAGGCTTCGGGCGGACCCGGGTACACCTACCGCTGGGCGACGTTCGAGGCGAACCGCGAGGCCGCCGACGACACGCTCGCCGCGCGCTGCCCGCTCAACAGCGTGGCCGCGGCGGCGCTGTCGACCGCGGGTGAGCCGAGCGCGGAGGCGCGCCACGACGAGGCGCTCCAGACCGCGACGGGTCGCTGCGTTGTGGTCGAGGCGCGCAACGCCTTCGGGCGCCGCGCCTACGCCCGCGCGCTGATCATCTCCAACGCTCCGGGCACCGTCGTGGTCCCGGGGAACAACTGATCGAGGACGCGACCGTGAACTCCGCTCGACATCTCCTCTCGGTCCTCATCTGGTTCCCCGCGATCGCGGGCGTGCTGGCGCTCTTTCTGCCGAGGCAGTCGCCGAAGCTGCTGCGCGCCTACGCCGTGGCCGCGGGGCTCTTCCTCTTCGGCCAGTCGCTCCAGCTCCTCATCGGCGCGACGCACTCCATCGAGAGCCGCCAGTTCCGCTACGTCGAGAACGTGGAGTGGATCCCCTCGCTCGGGATTCGCTACCACCTCGGCGTCGACGGCATCTCGCTCTGGCTGATCATCCTCACGACGTTCCTCACGCCGCTCACGCTCTTCGTCTCCTTCGGCGCGATCCGCAATCGCCAGAAGGAGTACATCGCCGCGATGCTGATCCTCGAGTCGGCGATGATCGGCGCGTTCGTCTCCCTCGACCTGTTCCTGTTCTATGTGTTCTGGGAGCTGATGCTCGTGCCGATGTTCCTCATCATCGGCGTCTTCGGCGGGCAGAACCGCGTGTACGCCGCGGTGAAGTTCTTCCTCTACACGTTCGCGGGCTCGGTCTTCATGCTCATCGCCATCCTGTACATGGTGGCGAAGTACAAGGCCCTCACCGGCCACTACAGCTTCGACTACGTCGACCTCATGCGCCTCGGGTTCCCCGTGAGCACCGAGCGTCTGCTCTTCGCGGCCTTCGCGCTCGCCTTCGCGATCAAGGTCCCGATGTGGCCCGTGCACACGTGGTTGCCCGACGCTCACACCGAGGCCCCGACGGGCGGCTCGATGATCCTCGCGGCCATCATGCTGAAGCTCGGCACCTACGGCTTCATGCGCTTCGGGATGGGGCTCTTCCCCCTCGCCGCGCACTGGATCGGGCCGACGATCGCGCTGCTCTCGTGCCTCGGGATCATCCTCGGCGCGCTCGCCGCGTGGCGTCAGTACGACTTCAAGAAGCTCATCGCGTACTCGTCGGTGAGCCACCTCGGCTTCGTGATGCTCGGGCTCATCTCGCGCACCGACGCGGGCATGTCGGGCGCGGTGCTCCAGATGGTGAACCACGGCGTGTCGACGGGCGCGCTCTTCCTCCTCGTGGGCGTGATCTACGACCGCCGCCACACGCGCGACGTCGCGGAGTTCGGCGGGCTCGCGAAGGTGATGCCCTGGTACGCGGCGATCTTCGTGATCGTGACGATGAGCTCCGTGGGCCTGCCCGGTACCAACGGCTTCATCGGCGAGTTCCTGGTGATCACCGGGAGCTTCTCGTCGGACCTGCTCAACTGGTCGCACAACTGCTCGGGCCTCGGCGCCGAGCGGCAGTGCGTGAACTCGCAGATCGGGCCCCTCTTCGCGCTCCTCGCGGTGAGCGGCGTGATCCTCGGCGCGGTCTACATGCTCGACGTGACGCAGAAGGTGTTCTTCGGCCCGAACACCAACCCGCGCAACGCGCACCTCGAGGACCTCAACGGTCGCGAGTGGCGCGCGGTGCTCCCGCTCGTCGGCGCGATCTTCGTGATCGGCCTCTTCCCGATGTTCTTCCGCGACCGGATCGACCCCTCGGTGCGCGCGTTCCTCTCGGTCTACAACTCGAAGCGCGAGGCGCTCGGGATGCGACGCGGAGAAGAGGCGCCGTACCTCCTCGAGGAGTCGGTCGTGCGCGCGCCCGAGCGTGACCCCGCGCCCGCCGCGGGAGAGGCGCACCCCACCGCGATGCGTATCCCGACCACCACCACCCGCCGCGCGGGCACCCTCGTCGCACTGGGAGACTGAGCCGTGAACCTCGTCCTGCTTCTCTCCCCGATCCTCATCCCCGCGCTCGGCGCGCTCGTGCTCATGCTCCTCGACGCCTTCCAGAAGGAAGAAGGCGGCCTGGCGATGCCCACGGCGCTCCTGCACTTCACCGCGGCGGCGATGGCCTTCGCGCTCTGGAAGCGCGGCATCCCCGCCGACACCTCGGTGCTCCACGGCTTCCTCGCCGTCGACAAGACCGCGCTCTTCCTCGACGCGACGATCGCCCTCGGCGGCGGCATCGCGTCGCTCCTCGCGGGCGGCTACCTCGCCGAGTACAAGATCGACCGCGGCGAGTACTACCCCCTCATCGCGTTCTCGTCCGCGGGCGCGATGCTGCTCGTGGGCGCGAGCGACATGCTCATGCTCTTCCTCGGGCTCGAGACCATGTCGCTCGGCGTGTACGCGATGACGGGCTTCCGCCGCGCGTCTCCGCGCTCGGCCGAGGCCGCGCTCAAGTACTTCCTCCTCGGCTCCTTCGCCGCCGCGCTCATGCTCTTCGGCGCAGCGCTGCTCTACGCGATCACCGGGCACACCGACTTCGCGGGCATCGCCGCGGCGCTCCACGAGCCCGCCGCGGCCGCGACGAACAACGAGCCCGCGGCGATCGCAGCGGCCGCGCTCCAGGCGAGCACCAAGGTGCGCATCAGCATCCTCGCGATGCTGCTCATCATCGTCTCGATGGCCTTCAAGGTCGGCGCGGTGCCCTTCCACATGTGGACGCCCGACGCCTACGAGGGCGCGCCCACGTCGTCGATGGCGTACATGAGCGCCGTCGTGAAGGCCGCCGCGTTCGGCGCCTTCGCGCGCGTGATGCTCACGGTCTACGGCGACGCGGCGAGCTCGGGCTCGGCCGCGGGATGGCCCGCGATGCTCGCGTGGATCGCCGTCGCGACGATGACCCTCGGCAACCTCGTCGCGCTCACGCAGACGAGCGTCAAGCGCATGCTCGCGTACAGCTCCATCGCGCACGCGGGCTACGTGCTCCTCGGCGTGATCGCCGCGCCGCGCGAGGGGACGGGCACCACGGCCTACGCCTCGGTGCTCTTCTACCTGCTCGCGTACACGGTCTCGAACCTCGGCGCGATCGGCGCGCTCATCCTCGCGGGCCGCCGCGGCGCCGAGTCGGTTTCGTACGACGACCTCGCGGGCTACGCGCGCCGCCACCCCGCGGCGGGCTTCGCGATGACGCTCTTCCTCCTGTCGCTCACGGGCGTGCCGCCGACGGTGGGCTTCTTCGCGAAGTTCTACGTCATCCGCGCGACGCTCGACGCGGGCTACACCGCGCTCGCGATCATCGCGGTGATCAACAGCGCCGTGTCGGCCTACTACTACCTCGGCGTGCTCGTGAAGATGTACATGCGCGACCCCGCGCCGGGCGCCGCCACCGCGACCCCGATGCGCTCGGGCTACGTCACCTTCGCGCTCCTCACGGCGGCCGCGTTCGTCGTGTGGATGGGCGTGATGCCCGAGCGCTGGCTCGACCTCGCCCGCGAAGCCGTGACGCCTGCCACCGCCGCGGCGCCCGCCGCTGACAACGCCGGTGGCACCCCCGCGCCGACGCCCTGACGTTCTCGCCGCTTCCCTTCTCTGACCCGTCGTGGCACGGGTCGTGTTCAACAGACAACTCATGAAGCGCACCGCAACGACCCTGTCGCCGCTGGTTGGCCTCTGCCTGTTCGCCGGTTGTCAGCGCGTCCGCGAGCCCGCGCCGACGCCCGCTGCGACGCACGACGCGGGAGCTCCTGCGCCGCGAGACGCCGCGCAGGCCGTCTCTGAAGGCCCCACGGGGGCGCTCGAGGGCGTGGTGTCGATCACCGCGCCGATCCCCGCGCCGCGGCCCATCACAGACACCGCAGAGACGCTCGCGCGGCCCGGCTGCGCGGAGGCCGCGCGGAACTACTACGCCAACGTGTTCGGCGTCACGCAGCCCGGGGTGATGCCCGAGGCGATCGTGACGGTCGACGCGCACACGACGGCGACGCCCGCGCCGCGACGTCGCTACGCGTTCTTTCGCGACTGCCACATCGCGCCACGCATCCTCGCGATGGCGCTCGGTGATGAACTCTTTCTCCGCGCGGAGACCGCGGAGCATCACCTCCCGAAGGTCGACGGTCTCGGCGCGACGATCGCGCAGCTCCTCAACCGCGGCGAGGATCAGCAGAAGTTCGTGCAGCGCCCCGGGCGATACATCCTGCACTCGGTGAACTTCCCCAACTGGATGCAGACGCCGCTCGTGGTGACACCCAACAACTTCTACGATCAGACCGATCGCGAGGGGCATTACCGCATCGAGCACGTGCCCGTGGGCACGTACACGGCGCATGCGTGGTTCCCCGGAACGACGCCCGTAAACATCTCCGTGACGGTGCGCGCGGGGGAGACCACGACGCAGAACTTCTCGATCACGCCGCTCCCCGCGGAGCAGATCCGCCCCCTCCAGCCCCCTGTCGTCGACGCCGGACCCGTGATTCCATGATGTTTTCACGGGATCGGTACGAAGCCGCGAAGGGGTCTTGACAGTTTTTGTGGCGGAGGTAAGAGTCGCCGCCCTCGCGAGCCCCAACTCACTGTCCGCGCTCGCGGAGACCTGCAACGTTTAGCCGGATAGTCAAGAGTCCCACGATGCCGACGATCAATCAGCTCGTACGGAAGGGCCGCCGTTCCAGTCCGTGGAAGACGCCCTCACCCGCACTTCGCGCGTGTCCCCAGAAGCGTGGGGTCTGCGTTCGCGTGTACACCACGACCCCCAAGAAGCCGAACTCGGCGCTCCGCAAGGTCGCCCGTGTGCGCCTCACGAATGGGATGGAAGTCACGGCGTACATCCCTGGAGAGGGTCACAACCTCCAGGAGCACTCGGTGGTTCTGATCCGCGGAGGCCGCGTGAAGGACCTCCCCGGCGTCCGTTACCACATCATCCGCGGTACGCTCGACGCGGTGGGCGCGGCGGGTCCCTCGAATACCAACAAGAAGGAGCGCTCGCAGGGCCGCTCCAAGTACGGCGTCAAGCGCAAGAAGGGTTGATCGATGCCGCGTCGTGGAGAAGTGCCGAAGCGCAAGCTGACGGCGGACCCGAAGTACAAGGATCGCCTCGTCGCGAAGCTCACGAACACCGTGATGCTCTCGGGCGAGAAGTCGATCGCAGAGGGCATCGTTTACGGTGCTTTCGACGTGATCCAGGCTCGCCACAAGGAGGACCCTCTGGAGGTCTTCCGCAAGGCGATCGACAACGTGAAGCCGAAGGTCGAGGTCAAGTCTCGGCGCGTCGGCGGCGCGACGTACCAGGTGCCCGTGGAGGTCCGTCAGGACCGCCGCGTGTCGCTGGCGATGCGCTGGCTCGTGTCCTACTCCCGCTCGCGCGGTGAGAAGAGCATGGCCGAGCGTCTCGCGGCGGAGCTCGTCGAGGCCGCGCAGGGCCGGGGCAACGCCGTGAAGAAGAAGGAAGACACGCACAAGATGGCCGACGCCAACAAGGCGTTCGCCCACTACCGCTGGTAGGCGCGACGCGGCGCTCCCTCGTGTCGACCTCACCGTCGATGCGAGCGGCGCCGGATCGCCCCAAGCAGGAACGACGAGAGGTACCGAAGGCTTCGATGCCGACGACGACATAAGACGACCAGAGCCGCGCGATCCCACGTTGGATCGAGACAGAGCGCCGAGAGTTCATCTCCGGCGCGAGCGTGTGGAGCTCAGGTCGTGACCCTCCCGGGCCGGTAGAACTCTCTCCGAGGGCGAGAGAGTCGGTGCCTGGGAGGGTTTCGTCTGTTCTGCGTCCCGGAGTCAGTACGTACCGCTCGGAAGAGATTCGCCGACTCGAAGACCAACGCGCCGCCACGAAACGGGGCGCCAGACGGAGAAGAGCTAACGTGCCTCGCGACCTCCCGATCGAACGCTATCGCAACATCGGCATCATGGCGCACATCGATGCAGGCAAGACGACCTGCACCGAGCGGGTGCTGTACTACACCGGCAAGATCCACCGTATCGGCGAGGTCCACGAGGGCGCCGCCACGATGGATTGGATGGAGCAGGAGCAGGAGCGCGGCATCACGATCACGTCGGCCGCGACGACGGCGTTCTGGGTCCCCGAGACGGGGATGCACAAGAACATCAAGCACCGGGTGAACATCATCGACACGCCCGGCCACGTGGACTTCACCATCGAGGTGGAGCGCTCGCTCCGCGTGCTCGACGGCGCGGTCTGCGTGTTCGACGGCGGCAACGGCGTCGAGCCCCAGAGCGAGACCGTGTGGCGTCAGGCTGACCGCTACAAGGTCCCCCGCATCGCGTTCATGAACAAGATGGACAAGATCGGCGCGGACTTCGGGATGTGCGTCCAGTCGATGCGTGACCGCCTCGGCACCAACCCGGTGCCGATCCAGCTCCCGCTCGGCGAAGAGGACAAGCATCGCGGCGTGATCGACCTGATCCGCATGAAGGCCATCGTGTTCGACGAGGCCAGCAAGGGCCAGCGCTACGACGTCACGGACATCCCCGCGGACATGAAGGACGCCGCCGACGCCGCGCGCCAGGCGCTCATCGAGGCCGTGGCCGACGTCGACGACATCGTGGGCGAGAAGTTCCTCGCGGACGAGGTCGCTTCGATCACGGAGGACGAGATCCACGCGGCCCTGCGCAAGGGCACGCTGTCGTTCCAGCTCGTGCCCGTGGTCTGCGGCTCGGCGTTCAAGAACAAGGGCGTGCAGCAGCTCCTCGACGCGGTGGTCAACTACCTGCCCGCGCCGGTGGACATCCCCGTCAAGATCGGCAAGCACCCGCACAAGGCCGACGTCGAGGTGTCATTCCCGCCGCGCGACGACGCTCCCTTCAGCGCGCTCGGGTTCAAGCTCATGAACGACAAGTTCGTGGGCAACCTGACCTTCGTCCGCGTGTACTCGGGCAGCCTCTCGTCGGGCTCGTCGGTCTACAACTCCGTGCGCGACAAGAGCGAGCGCGTGGGTCGCCTCCTCCTCATGCACGCGAACAACCGTGAGGACATCCCGGATGTGTGCGCGGGCATGATCGCCGCCGTGGTGGGCCTGCGCGACACGCGCACGGGCGACACCCTCTGCGACGAGAAGCACCCCATCGTCCTCGAGAAGATGACCTTTCCCGACCCCGTCATCTCGATCGCCATCGAGCCCAAGACGAAGGCCGACCAGGACAAGATGGGCATCGGGCTCCAGAAGCTCGCGATGGAGGACCCCTCGTTCCGCGTCCACACCGACGACGAGAGCGGCCAGACCATCATCGAGGGCATGGGCGAGCTCCACCTCGAGATCATCGTCGACCGCCTGAAGCGCGAGCACAAGGTCGAGGCGAACACGGGCAAGCCCGAGGTGGCCTACCGCGAGTCGGTGAAGAAGGCCGCGCTCAACGTCGAGTCGAAGTACATCAAGCAGTCGGGCGGTCGCGGTCAGTACGGCCACGTCGTCATCGACATCGAGCCGTCTGAGCGCGGCAAGGGCTTCGAGTTCATCGACGACATCAAGGGCGGCGTCATCCCCCGCGAGTTCATCCCCGCGGTGGAGAAGGGCATTCGTGAGGCCCTCGGCCGCGGCGTGCTCGCGGGCTACCCCGTCGTCGACGTGAAGGCGCGCCTCACCTTCGGCAGCTACCACGACGTCGACTCGAGCGCGCAGGCGTTCGAGATCGCGGGCTCGATGGGCTTTCAGGAAGCCGCGAAGCGCGCGGGCATCGCGCTGCTCGAGCCGATCATGAACGTCGAGGTCGTGACCCCTGACCAGTTCATGGGCGACGTCATCGGCGACCTCAACTCTCGCCGCGGTCAGGTCCGCGGCATGAACGCTCGCGGCAAGGGCGTGCAGGTGATCGAGGCCTACGTGCCCCTCGCCAACATGTTCGGCTACGTGACCGACCTGCGCTCCAAGACGCAGGGCCGCGCGGTCTCGACGATGCAGTTCTCGCACTACGACCCGGTGCCGAACGCCGTCCAGGAAGAGATCGTCGCGAAGAGCCGCGGCAAGTGACCGACCGAATCAACAAGACGAACTGAAGATCAGGAGATCAGGAACATGGGCAAGGAGAAATTCGCTCGCACCAAGCCGCACATGAACGTCGGCACGATCGGTCACATCGACCACGGCAAGACGACGCTCACGGCGGCGATCTCGGCGGTGCTGGCGCGTCGCTCGGGCGGCAAGATCAAGGCGATCTCGTACAAGGACA
>JBPOHC010000671.1:0-4165 GCA_052035985.1 Myxococcota bacterium
CCGCCGTCGCGCGCCACCTTGCGGAAGAACAGGTCGAGCGCCTGGATGTGCGTCGTCCCCTCGTAGAGCGTGTCGATCTTCTGATCGCGGATGTACTGCTCCATCGGGTAGTCGTCGCAGTACCCCGATCCGCCGAGGCACTGGAGCGAGAGCTGGAGCTGCGCCGTCGTCGCCTCCGACGACCACCCCTTCACGAGCGGGAGGAGCAGGTCGTTGAGCGCGTCGAGCTCCGCCGCGCGCTTGTCGCTGTGTCCACCCAGAATCTCGACCTGGTCTTGAATCGACGCGGTCCAGAGGATGAGCGCGCGCATCGCCTCGGCGTAGGCCTTCTGGCTCATGAGCATGCGACGCACGTCGGGGTGCTTGATGATCTGCACGCGCGGCGCGTTCTTGTCGGTGGCGCGCAACAGGTCGGGTCCCTGCACGCGGTCCTTCGTGTACGCGAGCGCGTTGAGGTAGGCCGTCGAGAGCGTCCCCATGCTCTTCACACCGATGGCCATGCGGGCCTCCTCGATGATGTGGAACATCTGACGGATCCCGTCGTGGCGCTCTCCGACGAGCAGCGCGCGGCAGGGCTTCTCTTCGCCGTAGTGGACCTCGCAGGTCACCGACGAGCGGATGCCCATCTTCTTCTCGAGGCGCGTGACCGACCACCCGTTGCGCTCGCCGAGCGATCCGTCGGCCTCGACCCACACCTTGGGCACGAGGAACATCGAGAGCCCCTTCGTCCCCACGGGCCCTCCGTCGGGCCGCGCGAGCACGATGTGGACGATGTTCTCGGGGCCCTCGTAGTCGCCGTTCGTGATGAAGCGCTTGACGCCCTCGATGTGCCACTCGTCGTCCTTGACGTGCACCGCGCGAGCGCGCGCCGCGCCCACGTCGCTGCCCGCATCGGGCTCGGTGAGCACCATGGCGGTGTTCCACCCGCGGTCGATCATCTGCGGGATGTACCGGCTGCGCTGCGCGTCGGTCGTGAGCCGATCGATCGAGCGCACCATCATGGGCCCTGCGAGGAAGAAGCTCGCCGCCCCGTTGGCGCCGCTCACCATCTCGTACGACGCCCACGCGAGCGACGGCGGAGCCCCCACGCCGCCCATGCTCTGCGGCAGCGAGAAGCGGTGCCAGTCGCCCTCATAGAAGGCCTTGAGCGAGCGCTCGAGCGACTCGGGCAGCACGACGCGTCCGTCGTCGGTCATGTGGGCGGGGTGACGGTCGGCGTCGCCGAAGCTCGCGGCCACTTCGCTCACGCAGATCTTCTCGATGGCCTTGAGCGACTCGCGCGCGGTCTGCTCGTCGAGCGCGTCGAAGGGCGCGTGCCCGAGCGAGTTGCGACCCGTGTCGAGGAACTCGAAGAGGTTGAAGAACGTGTCCCTGAGGTTCGATCGGTAGTGGTGTTCGGTGCTCACGGCGCGCGAAGATACACCAACGCGACGCGGTGAGATCACCGTCGACGCGCGGCCCCGGGGCGGGTGTACCATCGCCCGGTCATGGCGCTCCAAACACGCATCACCCTGGCGCTTCTCGTTGTGTTCTCGCTCGCGCTCGACGCGTGCGGCGCGCGCTCTGCGCTCAAGGACCCGCGGCCCGACGGCGCCGTGGTGACCGACGTCCCCGTGGTGCCTGACATCCCGGTGATCCCCGACATCCCCGTGATCCCCGACATCCCCGTGATCCCTGACATCCCGGTGATCCCCGACATCCCCGTCATCGTCGACCGCGTGACGCCGCCCGACATCGTGCCGCCCAGGGACATCCCGGTGATCCCCGACGTGCCCGTGACGGTGACCGCCGTGTGTCCGTCGTCGCAGCGCGCCGTCGAGACGCAGACCGTGTCGCTGGCCGGTCGCGGCTCGCAGTCCGCCGGTGGGGCCGTGACCTTCGCGTGGAGCATCGACACGGCGCCCGCGGGGGTCGCGATGCCCGCGCTCAACCTCACCACGCCCGCCTCGGCCGCGACGGGGCTCCGCCTCGCAGCCGCGGGGACCTGGCGCGCGAGGCTGACAGTGCGCGACGCCCTCGGGCGCTCGGACTCGTGCGTGACGACCATCGAGGCCGACGCCGCGATCGACCTCGTGTGCCCCAACGACCAGTCGCACTACCAGTCTGACACCGCGTCGCTCATGGGCCGCGCCACGTCGCGCCTCGGCCGCGCGCTGCGCTACGGCTGGACCCTCACCCGAAGGCCCGCGACGAGCATGGCGGCCGTGACGCCCGCAACGGGGAGCCTCTCGACGCAGTTCGTGTGCGACGCGCTCGGCGACTACACCGTGCAGCTCACGGCCGCCGACGAGGGAGGGCTCACGCGGAGCTGCACCGCGAACATCCACGTCGACCCCGACGTGCTCGCGACCTGCCCCGCGGACATCGTGTCGGTCCCCTTCTCGACGGTGAGCCTCGCGGGGATGGGGACGTCGCGGCTGGGCCTTCCGCTCACGTACCGATGGACGACCGAGCGCGCGCCGCCGACGAGCACCGGATCGCTCACGACGCCGATGGCGCGCGTGTCGGGCTTCACCTTCGACGTCGCGGGCGACTTCGTGTGGCGCTTCACGGCTTCGAACTCTCGCGGCAACTCGGCGTCGTGCACCACGCGTGCGTTCTCGCGCTCCGACGAGGCCGTGCGCGTCGAGCTCGTGTGGAACGTCGACCGCTCCTGCCGCTCGTGCGACGCGATGGGCGGCGGCATCGACATCGACCTCCACCTCGCGGACCTCTCGCGCTCGATGGGTCACTGGGCGGGCGCCGCGCCCGACAACTCCGACTGCTACTACGGCAACTGCCGCTGCGACCGCTCCGTGGGGATGCTCTGCCCCGACGGCGTGCTCACGTGGGCGCCCGTCGGCCCGGTGAACAACCCGCAGCTCGACGTCGATCACATCAACGACCTCCCGGGGCCCGAGAACATCAACGTCACGCAGGCCGCCGCGGGGACGCGCTTCGCCGTGGGCGTTCACTACTTCGGCGGCCCCGAAGCCACGCCCGTCGTGGTGCGCGTCTACTGCGGCGGCGTGGTGGTCTTCGAGAGCGAGCGCGTGACGCTCTCGGGCTCGTCGGGCTCCGCGGGGAGCAACCCCCTCTGGCGCGTGGGAGACATCACCGTGGGCGCCGACGGCCGCGCGTGCGTGTTCTCTCGCTGCGGCCGCGCGGGGGCGCTCGCCGAGTGCATCCGCCCGCAGGACTCGTGGTGAGCGCGAAAACGATCTTCAATCGCCGTTGTCGAGGTCAGGCATGAGCGTACGAACGATGGGAGTGGCCCTCGTGGCCGCGGGTGTGGTCGCAGCGTGCAACAAGGGTCCCGACCCCGCCGTCGGGAGGGCCAACGCGGCGAAGGCCGTCGAGCACGTGACCGAAGGGCGCGAGGGCATCGAGCGCCTCACGCGCGGATTCACCGAGGTGATGACCAAGGTCGCGCGAGAGATGTCGCCCGCCGTGGCCGACGCGGGCAACGTCGCGCGCGTGCGCAACCGCCTCCTCCACGACATGCACGACGACCGCACCGAGGTGGGGCGCGACCTCACGCTCTATCCCACGTGGTTCATCGCCGCCGTCGGCGCCGACGGAAAGGGCATCGCAGGCGACCGCGCGCCCGATCAGGACTTCATCCCGGGCAGGGACCTCGGGGCGGCCTTTCCGTGTGTGCGCGCGGCGCTTCAGGGGACGGGCGGGACCTGCGTCGGCGAGATGTCGTCGGGCGAGGGGCAGGCGCCTCGCGTGTACCTCGTCTCCGCGCAGCCGACGCGCGCGACCGAGGGGGGCGCGGTGACGGGCGCCGTCGTGGGGACGATCACCTACGGCCGCCTCGCCAAGGCCGTGCGCGAGCTGCTCAACCTCCGCGTGGGGCGCGATCGCGTGCAGCTCTACGTGGGCTTCTCGTACGGCGGACGGATCATTCCGTCGGGCACGCGCGACAACGACGTGGCGGCGGCCTATCTGGTGCCCGACACGCTGCTGCCGAGGGTTCCGCGCGATCTCGACGCGAAGGTGTCGCAGGGCAACGGCTCGGCGACGTTCACCTTCGACGAGAACGGCGGACAGACGCAGTGGGGCGCCGCCGCGGGACGCATCTCGGTGCTCGGCGACCACACGTCGCTGCTGGTCTTCCGCACGCGCCTCGGGTCGTGATGTCACAAACGCCGGGCGCGTGAGCGCCCTGCGCCAACACAAA
>JBPOHC010000996.1:0-16804 GCA_052035985.1 Myxococcota bacterium
CGCGGAGTTCCTCCGCAACGACGTGGAGGAAGGCGTACTGCCTCCACCCCGCAAACGATCGAGGAAACGAGGCCCGCCGTGAGATGTGTCCAGCGCTATGCCCGCTTCGCGGGAGAGGGACGGGGAGAGGGCACGATCCTCGTCGTCGACAACTACGACTCGTTCACGTGGAACCTCGTCCAGCTCCTCGGCGCCGTGGCCGGGGAGCGGGCCCGCGTTCGCGTGGTGCTCAACGACGAGCGCACGGTCGACGAGCTCCTCGCGAGCGATCCGTGGCGCGTGGTGATCTCGCCCGGCCCCGGTGATCCGAGGCGCGCGGGCGTGAGCAACGAGCTCATCGCGCGGTCGACGGCGCCGGTGCTCGGCGTGTGCCTCGGTCACCAGTGCATCGCGTCGGTCTTCGGCGCCCGCGTGGTCCGCGGGAGCGAGCCCGTGCACGGCAAGTCCGCGGAGATCACTCACAGCGAAAACGGCTTATTTCAAGGCGTTCCATCGCCCTTCAGGGCGGCGCGGTATCACTCGCTGGTGGTCGACGAGGCGACGCTCCCTGCGTGCATCGAGGTGACGGCGCGCACGTCCGACGGCGTGGTGATGGCGCTGCGCCACAGGGAGCGCGCGATCACGGGCGTGCAGTTTCACCCCGAGTCGGTGCTCACGGAGCACGGCGCGACGCTGATCGAGAACTTCCTGGCGCCCACCAGGCGGAGCGCGTGAGCGCTTCGAAGCGCCGCCACTACCGAGCGCGCGCTACTGGCGTCGCCAGGCCGCGCGCGCGACCGCGGATGCCATGGGGAGGAGCGCCGCGGGCTGGGCGACGTCGGCGTGGTTGGCGCCGGGCTCCCAGCGAACACCCTGGGCGCTCACGGCGACGAGCTTCCATTCGAAGGTCGCGCCGAGGGGGATGGAGATGGGCGTCGCGTGCGTCCACGTCGGATACGTCGCCGCCGTGGTGGTGAGGGCGACGCCCTGGCCGCGCGTGCCCCACGCGCTCAACGCGTCGAGGTCGCCGCGGACGTAGATCCCTTCGCCCCACTCGGACATCGCCTGCTCGGCCACGAAGGTGACCGCTTGAGCGGGCCAGCCGGGCAGGGCCGTGAGGGCGGCGAACACCTGGGAGAACGGAGGCTCGCGGTCGGGCGCGCCTTGCGCGGCGTAGCGAGAGAGCACCCGCATCCACTGGCCGAGGTAGCGCTGACCGGTGCGGCCGTCATCGAGCCGCGACGAGTCGATGAAGAGCATGCTCTCGTGGTTCGAGGCCGGGGCGCGCGCGGAGCCGAGGGCCGCCGCGCTCCAGTTCGCGGCGTCGGTGACCACGCGGATGCGCGTGCGTCCGAGCACGGCGACCTTGTGGTGCATCGCGGTGAAGGGCGTCGCGCGGTTGATGACCTCGTACACGTGAACGCCGACCGCGCGGAGCCTGTCCTCCGTGCGGTCGTCGGGGAACTCCCGCGCGCCGTCGGCGTTGACGCCATCGGACTGCTTGCGATCGGTGATGACCCACACGGGAACGCCCGCGCGGACCTTGTCCCCGAGGAGCTGCACGAGGGTGCGCGCGGCGCCGGGCACGGACACGTCGCGCAGCGAGAACACCATCAGCACGATCTGCTCGTTCTCCTGCTCGATCCACCGCAGGAGCTGCGCCGCCGCGCGCGGCCCGGAGCCCTCTGGCGAGAACAGCACGTTCACGGCCGCGCTGTCGCTCCACACGTTGGGGATGGGGCGATTGGCGAGCAGGGCGTCGTACATGGCCTGGTAGCGCGCCACGAGCGATGCCTCGCGGATGAGATGAAAGGTCTCCTCGTTGGCGACCGCGCTCTCGCCGGGGTTGAAGCTCCCAGAGAGCACCGTGGCCCCTTCGGGGGTCTCGTAGATCCGGGTCTTGAGGTGCATGAGCCCGGGGGTCTGAACGCCCACGAGGTCCGCCGTGCGGCGCGTGGCTTCCGTGAGGCGACGGTGGTCGGCCACGTATTCGAAGCCCTGCTCGTTCACCAGGTACTCGTCGACGGTGTTCCACGTTCGATCGGGCAGGAGCTGGTCTGACTCCGTGAGGATCTGGACGTCGACGCCGCTGCGAGCCGCGCTCGCGAGCTGGCGCGCCACGGTGTACCCGATGTTGTAGACGGCGTAGCGGATGCGGTACGGGTTCTGCCCCTCGACGAGAGACGCGCGCGTGTCCGACAGCCTCGCGCGGCGCACGCGCTCGATCATCGTGGCCTCCATCGTGGCCACGGGGTCGTCGGGCGCGAAGAGCACCTCCAGCGGGCGCGTGAGGTCAGCCCCGTCGGGCAGCGGAGCGGTGGCCCTGGGGTTGAGGTCTACAGCGCGCTCTTCGCCCTGCACCAGCTCGCCACCGAAGTCGGAACCCGATCCGTCATCGGCGCTCGAGGCCTCGTCGGCAGCGCACCCCAACGAGAGAAACCCCAGCATCGCGAGGGATGTGGTCAAACGTCTCACGTTGTACTCCTTCGGGGGCGTCAATGCGCCCTACCCGGCGTGTCGTCAAGGGGGACCAGAGACGGAATCCCGCGGCTCGGGTAAAGCTCCCACGCCGTGCTGACTCCGCGAACTCTGCTCTGCGCGCTCGTCGGGTGTTCGATGGCCTGCGACTCCACGAGCACGGGTGCCCCGGACGCAGCCGCGGACGCCCCGGAAGACGTCGCAGAAGACGTCGCAGAAGACGTCGCTGTCGACGCCGTCGCGGACACCGCCGCGATCGACAGAGCGGACACGGCGACGGACGCGGCCACGGAAGACCTCTCGACGGACGTCGTGAGCGCGGACGCGCGCGACGCCCCCGCGACCGACCTGGGAGGGACGACGATGTGGCGTGACCCCTACGGCTTGTTGACGCTCAACCTCCACTGTCTCCGAAGCGACGGGACCACGTTTCGCACGAACGAGGAGCGCTTCGGCGCGATCGCCGCGGCGGTCGCGGCGGAGCGGGTGAAGGTGATCGCGGTGCAGGAGGCCTGTCGGCGCGACTCCACGTCGGCCATCGCGATGCTCGAGGGAGCCCTGAGCACGGCCACGGGAGCTCGCTGGGCGAGCACGTGGACCGCCGCGCACACTGCGTGGGAGGGCACGCCCGACGAGGCGCTCGAGGGCCTCGGGGTTCTCGTGCAGGGCGCGCTCGACCCCGCGTCGGTGCATGTCCATCGGTATCGAACGCAGTCGGGGCTCACGCGGGTGATGGTGGGCGCGCGGCTGCCTCCCGAGCTCGGCGGCGCGGCGCTGTACTCGGTCCACCTCTCCTACGAGAGCCCTGCGGCGAGGGCGGAGCAGGCCCGCGAGACCGCCTCCGTGGCGCTCTCCGCGACGCACCCGTCGCCCGCCGTGCTGATCGCCGGAGACTTCAACGCGGTGCCCGGCTCACCCTCGCATCGCGCGCTCTCGCAGTGGGGTTACCGGGACCTCACCGCGAGCCTCCCCGCCGACAGGATCGATCACATCTGGGCCAGCGCGGGCGCTGGCCTCTCGAGCGACGGAGCGACGGTGATCTTTGACGGCGCCCGTCACCCCGTCGTGTCAGACCACCACGGGTATCTCGTTCGCGTCTCGCCCGCGGCGGCGCCCGCGGTCACCCTCACCACGCTCCTCGCGACCGCAGACGTTGGAGACGGCCACGCGCTCACCGTACGAGGCGACGGCGCACCGCTCGGCTGGGATCAGGGATGGACCGCGTGGCGCGCGTCGAGCAACACCTGGAGGCTGGTGTGTCCGACGCTGCCTTCCCGACGCTTCGAGTACAAATGGCTGGTGGACGACACGCGCTGGCAGACCGGCCCCAACGCGGCGGGCGTGGGCGGGACCGAGTCCGCGATCACGCCCGTGTTCTGAAGCGTCGAAGAGGCAACGCTCAACGCCAGAAGGCGCCGTCGTCGCGCTCGGCCGTGGTCACGCCCGTCGGGATCTGAAAGCGACGGTTGTCGCCCTGCTCCCAGGCCACGCCTCCGGCCGCGCTCAGCACGGCGAACTTGTACGCGAGCCGCACGCCCGCGGGCAGGATGAGCGTCGCCCGCCACGTGGGAAAGCGGCTGCCGTCGAGGGCGACGCCCTGCGAAGGACGCCACGCGCCCAGAGACGCGTGGTCGCCGACCATGCGCACCCGATCTCCCCACGTGGTCCCGTCGTGGCGCACGGAGAAGTCCACCCGCACCTGAGGCCACGCCGACGGGTCGAACTGAGGGTCGTAGCGACGGAGCAGGTCGGTGATCTCTCCGGTGAAGCGGGCCGCGAGCGCCCTGTCTCGCCACACGACCACGTCTTCGTCATTGAGGAACGCGGCGTCGTAATACCAGTTGAACGCTCCGGTGAGCGCCACCTCGCCGTCGACCACCATGAGCTTGTGGTGCATCGAGGCGTACTGCCCGAAGGGGTTGTCGACCAGCACGACGTGTACGCCGTTGGCCTCGAGCCACTCGTCGGTCTGGTCGTCGGGGTCCGTGCGGCCGAAGTACTCCTGTCCCTCGGCGACGCCCTGATCGGTGAGCAGGGTCACCGCGACGCCCCGGCGTCGAGCCTCCACGAGCTTGCGAAACAGCGACGCGCGACCGCCGCCGTCTTCGTACTCGTAGTCCTTGGCGGTGAACATCGCGATGTGGAGCGTGCGCCGGGCGCCATCGATGAGCCGCCCCACCTCCGACGAGAGCGACGCCGTCGGGCCGAAGCGCACGGTCGCCACGGCGTCGTCGGGAACCGCGTTGGCGAGCACGCCGCCCGCGAGGGCCTGAAAGTGCCGCGCGTACGCCGCCACGACGGCGGGGCGGCGGGTGAGCACCATGTTCTCGTGGTTCTCGCGACGCGAGCCGGTCTCCCAGTTGAACGAGCCCGTGGCCACCCTGGCGCCGTCGAAGATGGCGTACTTGAGGTGCATCGCGCCGCGCCCGCCGCGCCCGACCCCCACCTGCGGAACGCCCGCGGCGGCCAGCGCGTCATCGCCGGTCTGCCACGTCGACTCGGGGCGGAACTTGCTCGCCTCCGTCACCAGCCGCACCTCGACCCCCGCGCGATGCGCGGCGATCAGGCGGGCGACGATCTCCGGGTCGTTGATGTTGAACACCGCCGCGTGGATCGTGTGGCGCCCCCCCGGGTCTGCGCGCTTCGCCTCGATCACCCGATCGATCTCTCGGAGCACGGAGACGCCCGGGTCGTCGAAGGGCGCGAAGTAGCTCTCTGGCGAAGCCTCCGCGGCGCCCGCGACGGGGCGCGTCGGCGAGGTCAGGGCGCTGCTCCAGGGGTCGTCGGCCCCCGGAGCGCGCACGGCCCCGTCGCCGTGGAGCGCGAGCCACGCCGTGGTGACCATCTCGTCGCGACCGTCACCGTTGAGGTCGTGCTGAAGGCGCACCCGAAAGATCACAGGCCCCGAGAGCCTCGCGCCGCCAGGTCCCGCCGCGGGAAAGAGCTGGATCGCGTCGGTGCCCCAGCGCTCGCCGCTCGCGTCCGCGGCGCTCTTGTAGCGCGCAGGGTGGAGCGTCCGAAGCACCGCGCCGCCCTCGTACCGGGCCAGCACCTCGACCAGCACGCGCTTCTCGAAGCGCACGTTGGCGACGCGCACGTCGACCCACGCGTTGAGGGTCGACGCGGGCACGCCCTCGGGTCGCCAGGTGCCCCGTCCGAGCACCCGCAGCACCGACGCGGGCGCCGTCACCGCTGACTCGCCCGCGTTGGTTCCGGTGTCGTCCTCCGGCGAGGCTCCACACCCGGCACCGACACCCGAGAGCGCCGAGACCAGCGCGACCGAACAGCACCAGCGCGTCAACCCTGAGAACCTGCGGTCCCGTTGCATGGCCTGTGGGCTTGGGCCTACACGCGCCCACAGTCAAGACCCGACGAGAGAAACTCTCGCGCGTGCGGACTGCCCGCGTTCGCGCGGCCAGATGAGTTCGCGCTTGTCGGCCCCGCTCGTCTTTGCCTCCCACGCACCGTTGACCGCACGCTGTGCTTTCGTGCGACATTCGCCCGCGATGAGGGCCCCGTACTCCGTCGTCGTCTTCGCGTCGATCCTCGTGGCCTGCGGTGATTCCGCGAGCACGCCCGCAGCCGACGCGACCGCGCACACCGACGCGACGCTCGACGCGCCCACCGACAGCCCCTCCGCGCAGAAGGACGACGACGTCATCGTCGTGCCCACGGACGCAGCCCCCGTGGGCGATCCGCGCGGCTTCGACGTGCGTCAGCGCGGGCCCTTCGGCACCGGCTACCGCCTCCTCATGCACACGTACACGCCGCGCGGCTCCACGACGCCGAGGACCATCCCCGTTCACGTCTGGTATCCGACGCGCGCCATTCGAGGGCCGCACCCGACCTACGGGCGCTTCTTCGCCGACCCCGAGGCGATCACCGACGCGCCCCTCGCGCCGAGCGTCCATCCGCGCGGATATCCCGTGCAGGTCTACTCGCACGGCGACCGCGGCTTCGGCGGGACCTCGCACTTTCTCATGCGCTACTTCGCGTCGCACGGATGGGTCTCCGTCGCGCCCGATCACGTCGGGAACACCCTCTTCGACACGCCCGACCCGCGGCCCTTCACGCTCTATCACCTGCGATCACAAGACGTCCGCGCCGCGCTCGACCTCGTCGAAGCGCTCCCTGCGAGCGATCCGCTCTCGGGGCGCTGCGACACGCGACGGGTGGTGCTCACGGGGCACTCCTTCGGCACGCACACGGTATGGGCGAGCGCGGGCGCGACCTTCGACGTCGACGCGTTCAGGGCCATGTGCACGCCGCGTCTGAGCTGCGGTGAGAGCGACCTCACGGTCTTCCGCGAAGGCATCGGCGATCCGCGCATCGTGGCGGCCATCCCCATGGCGGGCTCGATCAACCGCACGCTCTTCGGCGCGATGGGACACGGCTCCGTGCGCATCCCGATGCTCGCGATGAGCGGCAGCGAAGACCCCGTCGGCGCAGACGGTCAGTTCACCTCGACGGCCCCGATGCCCCTCACCTGGATCGACGTGCGCGGAGGCTGTCACCAGTACTTCGCCCTCGGCGGCTGCACGATGATCCCCGATGCGCTTCAAGGCGTGATCGTCGGCGCGTGGTCGATGGCCTTCGCGCGTCGCCACGTGCTCGACGACAGCGACCCCACGGTGCTCGGCGTGCTCGACGGAACCCTTGCACTCTCTGATCGCGTGACCCTTCACAGGAGGCCCTGAGAGCGGTGCTCAAACGCCCTTCGATTCTCTTCGTCTGCGCGGCCCTCGCGGCCTGCGAGACCACCCCCCCGGCGCCACCGCCCGACGCGTCGGTGAGGGCGCCCGAAGACGCGCCCGCACCGCCGCCGTACGTCGCGCCCAGGGCGCCGCTGCGGAGGCTCACGCAGTCGCAGTACGCCAACACGCTGCGCGACCTCTTCGGCGACGCGGTGGTCGTTCCGAGAGCGCTCGAACCCGACACCTCGCGCGAGGGATCGCGCGCCGTCGGCTCCGCGGAGGCGAGCCTCTCGGCGCGCGGCGCGGAGCAGTATCAAGACGCCGCGTACGCCATCGCGGAGCAGGTGCTGCGAGACGCGACGCGACGCGCGGCGGTCGTGACGTGTACCCCCACGGGGCCTTCGGATACGGCCTGCGCGACGACCTTCGTCCGCGCGATGGGGCGACGCGCGTGGCGGCGTCCGCTCACGGACGAAGAGGTCGGCGCGCTCGTGGCCGTCGGGATGCGCGCCGCGATGACCCTCTCGGACTTTCATCGGGGGATGGAGTACGCGCTCGCCGCGATGCTCCAGGCGCCGGACTTTCTCTACCGCGCGGAGCTCGGCGTGGCCGACCCGATGCGCGACGGCGAGCGACGCATCGCGGGCTACGACCTCGCGTCGAGGCTCGCGTACTTCCTCTGGGACGGGCCTCCCGATGATGCGCTCCTCGACGCCGCGGGAGATGGCTCGCTCGACACCGAGGCGGGCCTCGCGCGCGAGGTCGATCGACTGCTCGCATCGCCCAAGGCCCACAGGGGGTTGCGCGCCTTCGTCACCGACTGGCTGCACCTCGCGGAGCTCGACGCGCTCTCGAAAGATGCGACGGTGTTCCCTGCCTTCTCGGCGGACCTCGGGGCCTCGGCGCGCGAGGAGGTGCTGCGCAACGCCGAGAGCTTCACCTTCGAGCACGACGGAGACTTCAGGGACTTCTTCACGACGCGCGAGACGTGGGTCAACCGCAGGCTCGCGGCGCTCTACGGGGTTCAGTTCCCGGTGCGGGACGCGCCGGTCACCGAGTTCGCGCATGTGACGCTGCCCGCATCGGTGCCGCGCCGTGGGTTCCTGGGCTCCGCGGCCTTCCTCGCGCTCGAGGCGCACCCCGTCTCGACCTCGCCCACGCTGCGGGGAAAGTTCATCCGTCAATCGCTCCTCTGCTACACGATCCCCGCGCCGCCGGTGAACGTGAACACGGCGATCCCCGAGCCCTCGGCGTCGCTCCGAACGCTGCGCCAGCGGCTCGATCGGCACATGACCGACCGCGCGTGCCGGAGCTGTCACATCAGCCTCGACCCCGTGGGGCTCACCTTCGAACGCTTCGACGGCATCGGACGCTTTCGCCTCGACGACCACGGCGCCGCCCTCGACCTCAGCGGCAGCCTCGACGGACGCGCCTACACCAACGAGCTGGCCTTCTACGACGCGCTCCACGATCACCCGCTCTTGCCCGAGTGCATCGTCGAGCGCGTGTACCGACACGCCTGGGCCCACGTCGAGACGGGCGATCAGCGCGCCGAGATCGTGAGGCTCCGAGACAGCTTCGCGGCCAACGGGTACCGACTTCGAACGCTGCTCCGCGAGGTCGCGATGGGCGCCGCGTTCCGAAGGGCCACGAACGAAGTACTCGACGGAGGCGTGCGATGAAGCACCTCGATCGACGCACGGTGCTCCGTGGAATGCTCGGCGGCGCGCTGGTCTCGCTCGCGCTCCCTCCGCTCGAAGCGATGATGAACGGAAACGGCACCGCCTACGCGGGCGGAACGGCCTTTCCCAAGCGCTTCGGCGTGTACTTCTGGGGCAACGGCGTGCTCCCCAACCGCTGGACCCCGACGGGCGAAGGGACCAACTGGACCCCGTCTCCCATTCTCATGCCCCTCACCCCCGTGAAGGAGCACCTCGCCGTCGTGACCGGAACCCGCGTCGCGACGCTCAACACCGCCCCCCACGGCTCGGGCCCCGCGGGGTTGCTCTCGGGCGACAACGTGTCGGGCGACTCCTTCACGCGCCCCTCCATCGATCAGGTGATCGCGAACGCCATCGGATCGGAGACCCGCTTCCGCTCCATCGAGACCGGCGTGCAGCGCTCGGATTCGAGCCTCAGCTACGCCGGTCCGCAGCAGCGAAACCCCATCGAGAGCGACCCCCGCGCGCTCTTCAATCGCCTCTTCGGCGAGGGGTTTCGCGCGCCCGGCGAGACCTCGATGCCCGACCCCCGCATCGGCCTCCGACGCAGCGTGCTCGACGCCGTCACCACGCAGGGCGGACGTCTTCGAAGCCGCCTCGGCGCGACCGATCAGCGACGCCTCGATGAGCACCTCGAAGCCGTGCGAGGCATCGAGCGGCAGCTCCAGCGGCTCGAAGAGAATCCCCCCGACCTCGCGGCGTGCAGGCGACCCGAGACGCCGCCCGAGAGCATCCCCGACGTGCTCGGCAGGCCCGACATGCGTGCGCGCGCGCAGGCCATGGCCGACCTCCTCGCGATGGCCCTCGCGTGCGACCTCACGCGCGTCTTCTTTCACATGTACACGCAGCCCGTGAACAACACGCTCTTCGGCATGGCGCCCGCGGGGCACCACCAGCTCACGCACGACGAGCCCGGCGATCAGCCGCAGGTGTTCTCGATCCTCCAGCTCATCATGGGCGACCTCGCGACCTTCATCGACGCGCTCCGACGCGTGCCCGAGGGCGACGGGACGCTCCTCGATCACACGCTGCTCCTCTGCACGACGGACTGCTCCTTCGGCCGCACGCACGCGCTCGACGAGTACCCCATCGTGCTCGCGGGCGGCGCCTCCGCGGGGCTGCGTCGCAACATCCACCTCCGCGCCCGCGACGAGAACGCGAGCAAGGTGTCCTTCTCCATCCTCCAGATGATGGGCGTGCGCGTGACCGAGTTCGGCGTCGGCGCCGGACGCGTCACCGAAGGACTCGGAGGGCTCGTGGCATGAAGCGCTCCGCACTCCTCCTCGCGCTCCTCGCGGGCTGCGCCGACGACGCCGCGCCTCCCAGCGCGCCCGCAGGACCGGGCATCCGGTGTGATTCACCGAAGGGCGTGTCGACGATGGTCATCGCGCGCTTCGGCTTCGTGCGCGCAGACACCACGCGCGCGGGCGTCTCTGACGGCTTCGACCTCGACGACCACGACACGGCGCCCGGCGAGTCCGTGGGCTGCGGGCGTCAGGACTACACCGCGCCCGACGGTCGACACGGCGTCGACAACCAGCTCGCGCTGCTCATCCCGGTGGTCGATTCGATGACGGGCGGCGCGCTCGACGGCGCCATCCAGACGGCCATCAACGGCGGTCAGCTCCTGATGACCGTGACCGTCGAAGACCTCGACAACCGCTGCAACGACCCGAGCGTCACGATGGTGTTCCGGCGCGTCACGGGGATGCCCTTCGTCGGCAGCGACATGCGCGTCGACCCGGGGCAGACCTTCGACCAGACGCGCGACCTCCCCGTCACCCGCGCGCACGGTCACGTCGAGAACGGCGTGCTCGTCACCGACGCGACGAACATCCCGCTGCCCGTCGAGGTGCTCGACGCGCGCTTCACGCTCAACCTCTACGGCGCGCGTATGCGCCTGCGACTCGACGACGCGGGCGGCGCCGAGGGCATCATCGGCGGAGGGATCTCCATCAGCGAGTTCGCCGCCACGGCCGAGAACTTCACGATCTCGACGTCGCTGCGCGGCGCGATCAGCACCACGATGCGCCTCGTCGCCGACCTCGCGCCCGACGACAACGGTCGCTGCCAGCAGCTCAGCGCCGCGGTCTCGCTCTCGCTCCGACCCGCTTTCGTCAACCCGTGAGCCTCTGAAATAGAGGGCGTTCACACCGGGCGCAAAAGCGCCGCTTGCCTGCGCGAGAATCTTCGCGCGGGTCGCGTACTCCCTTGCTCTCGCAAATGCGCTGATCGAAAACTCGGAGGTGTCGCGCACCGAGGAGAGCGGCGCCCCAATGTCGTCGAGGATCAAGCTCCTGCTCTCTGTGATCGGCTACTCGATCACGTGCTGGTACGCGCTCTCGCGGCCGCGCGCGGTGGGCGCCGCCGCCGCGATGGCCCTGCACGCAGCGCCGCCCGCGTGCGCGCAGTCTCCGTCGCTCTCGCTGCGCCTCGAGGGCGGCAGGCCCGTGATCTCGGGCTCGCTGCCCGATCCTTCGGCGCGCGAGGTGGTGCACGCGAGGGCCGTGTCGCTCTTCGGCTCCGACGGCTTCGACGATCACCTCACGGTCTCGTCGGCGGCGCGCCAGGCGGGCTGGGTCTCGCTCGCTCCGACGCTCCTCGACCTCTTTCGTCGCATCCACGGCGACGCGTCGCTCTCCGTGCGAGAGCGCACCATCGTGGTCTCGGGCGCGGTGTCCTCTGACGTCGAGCGGGCCTCGCTGCTCCAGACGATGCGCGCCTCGGTGCCCGGCGACGTGGAGCTCGTCGACCGCATCGTCGTGACGCCGCTGCCCGCCGCGCCCTCGCGCGCGCCCGTCGTCACCGCCGCGCCGGTGATCGAAGCCCCGCCGCCTCCGCCGCAGGGATCGTTGCAGGCGAGCCTCGACGCGGCGCTCGCGGGCTATCCCTTCGAGTTCGTGAGCGGCACCGACACCCTCACGAGCGCCAACGGCGCGCACCTCGACGCCGTCGCGTCGGTGATCCGACAGTGGCCCGCGGCGCTCATCGCGGTCGAGGGGCACACCGACAACGCGGGCGACCCGGGCATCACCCGCGACGTCGCCGCGAGGCACGCCGCGGCCGTCGCGCGGGGGCTCATGGCGCGCGGCGTCGCGCGGCGTCAGTTGCGCGTGTTCAGCGCGGGGTCTGAGCATCCCATCGCAGACAACGCCACGGCGGAGGGGCGCGCGCGCAACTGGCGGGTGGGCGTGCGCGTGCTCTCAGAGGGGGTGACGCCGTGAGCGCGCTCTTCGCGAACGAGCTCCTCGGGCTCTTGATGGCGGGCCTCTTCGGCGGGCTCATCGGGTGGTTCCTCCGGCGCGTGCTGCTCGAGGAGTCGGTGATCTCGAACGAGGAGGGCGCGCTGCGCGAGGCGCTCGACGCGCGCGACCGCGAGCTGGCCACGCTGAAGGGCCGCGCCGAGGCGCAGTCGTCGCGCATCGAGGCCGTCGAGGGCGAGCTCCGCGGCGCGAAGGCGGAGCTCGGCGACCGCGAGCGCAACGTGCGAGAGCTCGAGGCCGACCTCGCCGTGCACGCGCGCAACAGCGAGCGGGCGCTGCGGTCCGATGATGAAGTCGCCGCGCTGCGCGAGGGGATCCGCCGCGCCGAGGCCGCGCGCAGGGCCGCCGACGACGCGCGCGCCGTCATCGAGGCCGACCTCGACGAGGCCCGCAGGAGCCTCGCGGCGCGCGAGGTCGAGCGTCAGGGGGCCGTCGCCGAGGCCGGCGCGCTGCGCGAGAAGATCGCCGAGCTCCAGAAGCAGCACGCGCAGCCCGACGCCGCGACGCGGGGAGAGATCATCGCGCTGCGAAAGCGCGTCGGCGAGCTCGAGCCCACGGTGGTGAGGCTGCGAGAGTCGGAGACGCGCTCGGAGGTGCGGGTGCGCGACCGCGAGGCGGCGCTGACGGCCGAGCGCGCGCGCGTCACCGAGCTCGAGTCGCTGCTCGCGCAGGCCCGCGAGAGCGAGGCGAAGCTCCGCGCGCAGACCCACGACGGCGACCTCGTGCTCGAGATGCTGCGCCGCCGCGTGACCGACCTCGAGCCGATGGCGGTGCGGGTGCGCGAGGCCGAGGTGCTCCTCACGGTGGCCTCGATGGAGAAGGACGCCGAGATCTCGGCGCTGCGGAAGGCCCTCGACGCAGTGCGGCTCCGCGCGGGCTGAGCGCCTACGCGAAGAAGCGGGCCTCTTCGACGAAGCGCACGCCCGAGCGCGCGGCGAAGGTGCGGTCCGAGGTCATGTCGCCGACCATGATGGTCTGCGCGCGATCGAGCATGTGCTTCTCGATGAACGCGACGGCCATGCCGGGCATGGGCTTGCGGCACCAGCAGCTGATCGGCGCGGGCTCGTGGGGGCAGAACGCGACCTCGATGTCGACGCCGAGGAGCTGGTTGGTGCGGTCGAAGCACGCGCGCGCGTCGTCGACGGTGAGGTCCCCCTTGGCGACGGCGCCCTGGTTCGAAACGCCGAGGAGCTTGTAGCCCTCGGCGAGGTGCCGACGGAGCGCCTCGACGCGCCCGGGGATGATCTCGATGTCGTCGGGCGTGCGCGGGTACTTCTCGCCGCTCTTCGTGCGGCGCAGCGTGCCGTCGTAGTCGAGGAGCAGGGCCTTGCTGGTGTAGCCCGCGGGCTGCGGCGCGCGGGTGAAGCGCACGCGCTCGACGGCGGCGAATCCCTCGGCCACGGTGGGCTCCTCGAAGAGCTTGCGGTGGCGAAAGAGCACCGAGGGGCCGAAGGTGTTGGGGTCCTTCTTCGAGAGCTTCTTGATCTCGTCGGGCGACGGGAGCTTCGCGTGCTTTCGCACGAGGCGCTCGGCGGCGTTGTACTGCGCGTCTTCGATGGTGGCGTCGAGCCACACGCAGCGCGCGACCGCGCCCTTGCGCTTCGCGAGCGCGAGGAGCGACGCGCGCGACTCTCGCGTCGCGTAGGTGTTGTCGAGCACCACCGAGGCGCCCTCGTCGAGGTGCCGCTCGGCGATGGGCACCAGGTCTTCGAGGGTCTTGTCGCCGAGTGAATCACGGTTCACCCGACGGTGTGACTTGAAGTGAGCCTCGGCCCAGGTCGACTTGCCCGACGCGGGGTACCCCATGACCAGCACGATCTCCATATGGGCGCGGAGGGTAACCGCGACCGCGCCCCGCGCGCCAATCGCAGCGTGACAGGGAACGTCCGCCGTTGACCGTCGCCGCGCGCCGACGGTATACGCAGATTCGCGCGGATCGAGGGCGGTGCGAAAGCGCGCCCGAGCGTGCGGCAGAGATCGGGGGATCGCATTGGGGGCACATCGACTGTTTCTGCTCGGAGTACGGCGCGGACGCGCGCCCGAGGTCATCGCGTCGCTCAGCGCGGCGGGTCACCCCTGCGTCGCCGAGACCGAGCGCCGCATCCGAGAGGGCGACGTCGAGCAGGCGCTCCTCGTGGCGCAGTCTGAAGACCTCGCGGCGCTTCGCACGCTTCAGGAGTCGCTCACCGCGCTCGAATGCGCGGCCTTCGTGAGCGAGTCGACCTCGTGGCGGACGCGCGTCTGGGAGGGCCTCGCGGCCCCGTGGCGTGGCGGCGTTCGCGATGCGGCGTCGCGCCTGCTCACGGCGAAGACCCGCGCGCTGCTCATTTCGATCGCGGTCTTTCTCGCGCTGCTCGCGGGCATGGTGGGCCTGTCGAGCGTGGTCTCGCACGACCCCCGCGGCCGCACCTCGTCGCCGATGGAGCGACTCACCGAGACGGGCTCCGGCGCGCGCGCCCCTGGCCGCGGCGCCGACGGCCCCGAGCGAACGTCGACGCCCTCGCAGCAGGCTTCGAACGCGCGCGGCAGCACGATGGGCACGCGCGACGACAACGTCAGCGACCCCACGGCGACGCCGCTCGAAATCGGCGCGTTCTTCGGCGGGCTCTTCATCGCCCTCGCGCTCGGCGCGCTGGCCGCGCGAAAGCTCCGCGCCCCCGGGCGTGCGACCACGCGCGCGGTCCAGGGGATCGGTCTCGCGCTCCTCGGCGTGGGGCTTTGGGCGGGCACGCGACCGCGCGAGGTGGTCCGCGTCGCGGGCGCCGCGCGCGACGCCGCGGGAGGGCTCACGCTCGCGGCGGGCAGCGGGTCCATCGAGGGACGCGACGACAACCCCGACGCCTCGGGCGACGACGGAGACGGCGGCGTCGCGGGGGGAACGTCGAGCTCGCGACCGCTGCGCGGCCCCTTCGATCGCTTCGTTCGAAGCATCGCGATCCACACGTCGGGCGCACCCGCGCCGACCTTCGCGTCGCTCATGGAGTCGCTGCGCGCGAGTCCGCATCCGCCCGCCGACCCCGCGGAGAGCGCGCAGGCTTCGAACAACCCGAGCTCCGACGGAGACCGCGTTGACGCGAACGACACGAACAGCGCGCACAACACGAACAACGCAGACCCCGCGCGCGAAGGCGCTTCCGCGCGTCAGCACGAGCAGGCCGCGGCGACGCACGAGTCGCGGCACCACCGCGGCTCACACCGCGAACACGGCGCCCGCCACGAGCGTCGACACGCGTCGCAGAGCGCGCACGCGTCGGGGGACGCTGGCGTGACCGCGCGCGACGACCGCGACGCAGGGGCCGTCGCTGCGACCGCCCGCGCAGACGCGTCGACGAGGGTGACGGTGACGGCGAGGTCTTCGGGGGCCACTCCGGCGGGCGCTGCGGATCAGGCGCGCGCTGAAGGCGGAGCGGGCGCATCCTCGACCTCGCTGCGCACGCGGGGAGGCGCGTCGTCGCAGCATCCGCCAACGGCCACGCCCGAGCGGAGCGCGCGGGAAGTCGTGCGTGAGCGACCGAGGCTCGGGCCGTGGTTCCTCGTGGGCGTGGTGGTGGGCGCGATGCTGTCGAGGCGACCGCGCAAGGAGACGGAGGTGAGGTCATGAAGCGCAACGGGATGATGGTTCTCTTCCTCGCGCTCGCCTCGATCAGCGCGCGCGGCGAGGCGCAGGACCGCGACGAAGCCCCTGAGCTCGCGGGCGTTCCAGCGAACCTCTCGACGCTCGGAGAGGCCCTCGGAGACCGCTTCGTGTCGTGCTACGCGGCCGAGTCGGGCCCCCTCACCGAGGCCGATCGGGCGACGCTCCGTGACGCGCTCACGCCGCGCGCGACCGCGACCGCAGAGGCCCTCGGCGCGTCGGACTGCTCCAGCGCGGCGAACGAGATCGCCTGCGTCGAAGCGCTACGGAGAGCGCCGTGCGACGCGCTCGCGCGCATCCTCTCGGAGCCTCCCGGGCGTCAGGGGACGGCGCCCTCGTGGGCGACGGGCTACGCGCACGTGCTCATGCAGCGCATCGAGCGCTGCTACGTGGCCGAGGCCGACGGCGGGTCGCTCGACGACGTGCGCGCGACCCTCGCGGCCTTCGAACGCGAGACCGCGAACGCGCTCGGCACGCTCTCACAGCGCGAAGACTGTCACGCCAACGAGAACTTTCTCCCCGCGTGTTCGAGCGCGCTCATGGCGATGTCGTGCGACGTGCTCGGCGGGCACCTCGCGAACGACCCCGGCGCGCTCCTGCGCTCCCTCGGCGACGCGTGTCACCAGTTGCTCTCGTGCGAAGGCGACGGCGACGCGGGACTCGACCTCGACGCGGCCTTCAACGAACCCCGCTGACCGATCGCACTCTCAGCCCCCCGTCGACGGTGGAACGCCGGGTGCTCACGCGGCCCCACTGATGGAATCCCGCAACGCCGTCGCGCGCTGGCTCCTGGCCTGCGCCTTCATGGTCTTCGTGATGCTCGCCGTCGGAGGCATCACCCGACTCACAGGCTCGGGCCTCTCGATCGTCGAGTGGAGGCCGGTAACAGGTGCGCTTCCGCCGCTCAACGTGCACGACTGGGAGGCGCTCTTCGCGCAATATCGTTCGTCGCCGCAGTTTCGCATCGAGAACGCCTCGATGACCCTCGACGGCTTCAAGAGCATCTTCTGGTGGGAGTACATCCACCGCCTCGTG
>JBPOHC010001155.1:0-11727 GCA_052035985.1 Myxococcota bacterium
CCGCCTACGCAGACGGTGAATTTCTCCGTCGCGTCGATGGAGTCGGTGCCCGTCACGTGCTTGCTCGACCCCGCGGGGCCGTTGATGGTCACGTCCTGGTTGCCGTCGACGACGAGGCAGTCGTAGCCGCCCTCGATGGTGGTCCAGCGCTGGTTGTGGACGGTGATTTCCTCCTTGCCGTCGACCATCACGGTGCGGTCGCCGTGCACGGTGATGGACTGGTTCTGATCGACGGTGAGCGACTGGTTCTGGTGGACCGTGTGCGTCTGGTTCTGGTCGACGGTGAGGGTCTGGTTCTGATGGACCGTGATCGTCTGGTTCTGGTCGACGGTCTCGGTCTGGTTCTGGTGCACGGTGTTGGTCTGGTTGGCGTTCACCGTGGTCGAGTGGTTGTTCTTCACCAGCTCATTGAAGTCCTTCTGCGCTTGCAGATAGACCTCCTCGGACCCCGCCTGGTCTTCGAAGCGCAGCTCGTTGTAGCCGCCGCCGCCGGGCGTGCTGTTGGTCTTGAGCGTGCTCTTGGTCTTCGACTCGGGGAGCGGATACGGCGGCGTGTTCGCGGCGTTGTAGACGCAGCCCGTGACGAGCGGCCGATCGGGGTCGCCCTCGAGGAAGGTCACGATGGCCTCCATCCCGATGCGCGGCACGAACACGAAGCCCCAGCCGCCGCCGCCCCACGACTGCGACGCGCGGATCCAGCACGAGCTGCGGTCGTCGCTGTTGCCGTCGCGGTCCCAGTGAAACTGAACCTTGATGCGCCCGTGCTCGTCGACGTGGATCTCCTCGCCGGGAGGGCCCACCACGAGCGCGGTCTGCGTCCCATGCGCGAGGGGTCGCGGCGTGACGCGCTTGGGGCGATATGGCCCCGCGGCGTCGATCACGGAGAACGTGTTTCGGTAGCGGTCTCCCTCGCGCACCTCGTCGAGGTGGACCTCTCGCAGCGCGTCGGTGGCGACGCCGAAGTGCTCGACGTGGGTGACCACGTAGCGTCGGTTGAGGTCTCCGCGGCCGTGGTCGCTGAGGCCGAAGGTGAAGCCCGGCGTGAAGCCCGTGACGTTGCTCGCGCCGCGGCCCGTGCGCTCCCAGGTGCGGTGCTCCTGGTGGCGGATCTGCGAGAGGCGCTGCCCGTCGTGCTTCGCGTAGACGCGGCCGTTGTACTCGTTGATGGTGTAGCGCGCGGGGTGCTCGTAGATCTCGCGCGCGCCTGGCGACGCGGGCTGCGGGCGCGTCATGTTCACCCACGCCGAGGGGTGCGTGAAATCGTAGTCGCGCAGCGTGACGCCCGTGGGCGCGAGGAGCTTGCCCCAGTCGAAGCGCCGCACGGTCTCGACGGACATGGTCGCGCCCTCGGGGCCCGCCACCGCGACGTCGCCGCCGTCCATCGTCGAGAGCGGGTGAAACGCGCGCACGTCGTCGATGAGCACGAGCGACTCGGCCGCGCCGTCGTGGGCGAAGTAGAACCCGATGCCCTCGTCCTCGAGGAGGCGCATGACGAACGCGAGGTCGCTCTCGCGGTACTGCACGCAGAACTCGCGCTCGGGGTACTGCCCCGTGGTCTCGTCGCGCAGCGTCGAGGTGTACACGCCCGCGTCGCGCAGCACGGCCTTCACGACGTCGCGGGCGTTCATGTGCTGAAAGATCCGCGAGGTCACGCGCTGCGAGAGCTGGTAGAGCCACGGCACGACGTAGACCCGCGCGAGGCGGCTGCGGTCCGTCGAGCCCTGGTCATCGACCTGACGGATGAGGCCGCAGATGCGCCGCGTGTGGCCATTGCGCGAGAGGCTGAGCGCGCCGGCTTTCTCCAGCAGGTCGTCGGGCGTCGCGTGGAGGTCGTCGGTCGCGAGGTCGATCACGGCCTCGTAGAGCTCCGAGAGGCCCTCCTTCGCGCGGAGCTGGAGCACGCGCCACGAGGCGCCATCACCGCCCGCGTCGAAGCCGAAGGAGACCTCCGGAAGCGTCGAACCGAGCATCGTCGTCCCTGCTGTCATGAGAGCACCACCTCAGCATGCGAGAGTACATGGCATCAGGGCCGGTAGACGAGCGCCCATCCGCACGAAACAACCCGGCGGCCGCGAGGACGCCGTGGCCGACCCTCAACCAGGCAGTCGCCGACCCGCCGGGGAGCGCGCTCGATCCCGCCCCTCGAACTAGCAATCCCTACGCCCTGCCAGGAAAGGCCTTGCGCCTCGCCTCGAGGAGCTTCTCGATCATGTCCTGCGGGAGCGGGTGCGGCCCGCCCCAGGCCGCGGCGCGCGCTGCGATCGTGGCGAGGTGCTCGACCAGCTCGAGGCGCAGGTACGCCTGCTCGACGTCGTCGCCCCACGCGAACACGCCGTTGCCCGCGACGAGCACGGCGTCGAACTTCGCGAAGAAGGGCTCCGCGGCGGCCACCGCGGGCGCGCCCGGCGCCGCGAGCGGCACGAGCGGAACCCGCACCCCGAGCGACACGACGGCCTCGGGCAGAAAGCTCACGAGCTCGCGCCCGCTCACGCCGAGCCCCGTCGCGAAGGGCGGATGCGCGTGCACCACGGCCCCCACATCAGCGCGCGCGCGGTAGATGGCGAGGTGCAGGGCGTATTCGGAGAAGGGGTTGCCGCGGCCGCCGGTCTTGCGACCCGCGGCGTCGGTGACGACGAGCGAGTCGGCGGTGACGGAGTCCTTCGCGGTCGCGGTGGGCGTGCACACGAAGCGGCTCGGCGCGATGCGCGCGGAGGCGTTGCCGTCGTGGTTGGCGACCCAACCCCTCGCGGCCATGCGCGCGCAGGCTCGGGCGATCTCGTCTCGGACCTTCGCCTCGTTCACGGCTCACCCTCGACCGCGTCGACGACGCCGACGATGACGTCTTGAATCGCGAGCTTGTCGGTGGGCTTGAGGCCGAAGACCTGTCGCGCTCCGCCGCCCTCGGCGTTGATGAGCACGCGGTCGCCGACGCCCGCCTGCGCGCGGTCGACGGCGATGAAGACCTCGCCCGTGCGAGCGCCCGCGGCGTCGATGGGCTCGCAGAGCAGGAGCGTCTGCGCGTCGTACGAGGGGTGATGCACCGTGGCCGTGACGGTGCCGACGACACGGGCGAGCTTCATCGCCGCACCACGTCGTCGCGGCCGCGGAGGAACTCGCCCTTGCCGTCGCTGCGCCACGCCTCGTCGACGAGGCCCACGATGGCGGCGTCGACGGGGACGAAAGCCTCATCGAGCGCGAGAGAAGCCTCGCGCGCACCTACGAGAAAGACCATCTCGCCCACGCCAGCGCTCACGGTGTCTGCCGCCACGACGGGTGCGCCGGTGGCGCGTCCCGCGGCGTCGACGGGCTCGACGAGGAGCAGCCGAACGCCCTGGAGACCAGCGGTCTTTTCGGTGGCGACGCAGGTGCCGATCACGCGCGCGAGTTGCATGCGCGAGCGGTTAGAACCCGCCGCGCGGCCCCTTGTCAAGCGCTGGAACTCAGCGCCTCGGGAGCGTGTGGAGCACCGGCCCCGTGGCGGGCGTCTCGCGGTGCCATCCGCCGTCGAGGGCCATCGTCGCGGCGTCTCCCGGGCAGACCGAGTAGCACTGCGCGACGGTGGTGAAGCACACGCGCTCGCAGCTCCTGGGGTTCTCGTGCGAGCAGCGGTTGAGGCACGTGCGCATGTCGTTGTCGCAGTCGGCGATGCAGCGCACGGGGTCGGGGTTCGGCGCGCGCCCGTTGGGTCCAACACCCACGGGGAGCGGCACCACCGCGACGCCACCTCCTCCGCCGGGCGCTCTGCGCGGCCCGATGCGCTGCGGCCTGCGTTGCGCAAGGCGGTCTCCGTCAGGCATCACCTGAAGCACTCCCGTTGCGCCGAGGAGCACCCACGCGATCAAGAACAACGGCCTCATGCGGCGGTATGGCAACACCCGCGAGGCGCGTCGTCAACGTGCTCCACGCGGTCGCGTGACGACCGCAAGGCTTGCGTCTGCATGGGGGGCGAGTGACCAGCAAAGCCTCCCACCGAACAGTGCATTGACCACGCGTCGGAGCCTTCGGCAGAGGGGGATTTGCATGGCCCGTTCCCCGCAAGGAGCGGCTGACTCGGATTGCCAGAAGGGCGCTTGACGCATCGAGAGCCTTTCTGGTGGCATCACGAGTCGAGGTCCCACGTAATGAGCGCGGCAATCCCTTCACGGGCCATTTTCGACGACGTCCGAGACGACGCGCCCGCATCCCTGAGACGCGATGACAGCGGCGCGATCATGGTGATCGGCGTCTTCATGGCGATGCTCGTGACGGGCTTTCTGTATTACATCGTCGGCATCGGCAACACGCTGGTGTACCGCGAGCGCCTGCAAGACGCGGCCGACGCGATCGCCTTCTCCGGCGCCGTCGTCCACGCGCGGGGCATGAACCTCATCGCGATGATCAACATCGTGCTGCTGGTGCTCATGACCATCTACCTCGCGCTCAGGCTCGTGGAGCGAGCGGTCTTCGGCCTCGTGATCGCCTGCGGCTCGCTGCTCATCCTCGTGTGCGGCGAGGCCGTGCCCGCGCTCGAGGCCGCCGATCGCGTCCTCGTCAACATCGTCGAGACCTACGCCCGCACGATCCTCCAGCCCGCGCTCCAGCTCGGTCACAGCGCGCAGGAGATCATCAAGAACACCTTCCCCGGCATCGCGCAGGGGCGCGTGCTCGCGAGCACCCTCAGCGGCACGTACAGCCCCCCCGCCGACAGCGGGCTCCTCCTGCCCGTGGTGCCCTACCGCACGCTCCCCGTCGCGCCGATGCCGCTCGAGAACAACCCCCGCGGCCTCTGCATCCGGGCCGGGCGGAACATCGGCGAGGCGCTCACCTTCCCGCTGTCGTTCTTCCCCTTCCTGGCGCCCTTCCGCAGCCTCGTCTCGGGCTGGATCGGCCGCATCATCGGCACGTCGCTCTGCCCGCCCGACCGCCCGAGCTGGCGCAACTACGACATGGACTACGGCTCCGGCGACTGCACCGACGGCATGCCCGGTCAGGACTGCGAGTACGTCCAGCTCCGTGGCGTCGCCCTCGCGTCGCGCACGCCCTTCGACAACAACACCCGCGGCGTCAACGTGGCGACGCTGGGACGCGGCGTCGGCGGCGGCGCCTTCGGCACCTTCGAAGCCTTCACGCGCGTGGGCCTCGCGCAGGCCGAGTACTACTACGACGGCACCGAAGACCGCGACGAGTGGGCCTATCACATGTACTGGCGCGCCCGCTTCCGCCGCGTGCGGTTCGGCGGCGCGATCTCGGCGATCCCCGGTCTGAGCGCTGCGACGAGCATCATCGACCGGATCATCGTGCACTGAGCGACGCGTCGACCCGAACAGGGCGCAGAACAACTTTCACATGGACCGAGGACTTCGAATGACGACCTGGATGAAATCAATGCTCGTGCTCGCCATCGCCGTATGCGGCGCGGCGTGCACGAACACAGAACAGGGCGGAGGAACCGACATCGGTGACCGACCGAACGGGGCCTCGTGCGCGAGCAACTCGCAGTGCGTGAGCGGCGTCTGCAACGCGGGCGTCTGCCAGTCGACGGCAAACGGGATGGGCCGCGGCAACGGCTCGGCGTGCTCGTCGGCCACCGAGTGCGGCAGCGGCTATTGCGTCATGGGCGCCTGTCAGGCCAGCCCCACGGGCATGGGCCGCAGCAACGGCCTCCCCTGCGTGGGCAACAGCGAGTGCGCGAGCAGCGTGTGTGCGTCGGGCACCTGCCAGTCGACCACGGGCAACATGGGCCGCCCCAACGGCATGGCCTGCGGCTCGGGCTCCGACTGCGGCAGCGGCATCTGCGGCGGTGGTGTGTGCCAGGGCACCGTCGGCGGGATGGGCCGCGCCGACGGCTCGAGCTGTGCGAACAACGGCGAGTGCGCCAGCGCCAACTGTAGCGGCGGCGTCTGTCGTCCGCCCTCGGGCGGCGGGCGTCCCAACGGGAGCGCGTGCAGCGTCGCGGGCGACTGCGTGAGCGCCAACTGCGTCGCGGGCATCTGTCAGAACCCCGGCGGCACGGGCCGCGGCAACGGCGCGACCTGCGCGACCCCCGCCGACTGCGCGAGCGGCTTCTGCGTGAGCGGGATCTGTCAGCCCAACATGGGCGGTACGGGCCGCGGCAACGGCGCGACCTGCACCGCGCCCGGCGAGTGCGCGAGCGGCTTCTGCGTGAGCGGCGCGTGCTCGGCCACCCCTGGCGGCGGAACGCGCCCCGTGGGCTCCATGTGCGACTCGGGCGACCAGTGCGTCACGGGCATCTGCACCGGCGGAATGTGCCGCGCGAACACGGGCATGGACGGCGGGACCGACGCGGGCGACGGCTCGGTCACCGACGCTCGCACCGACCGCCCCCGCACCGACGCCGGAATGACCGACGCCGATGACCTCAACCCCGACAGCTCCGTGATGGGCGAGATCTGCCGCAACGGCTTCGACGACAACATGAACGGCCAGGTCGACGAGGGCTGCGAGTGCTACGTCGGCCAGCGTCAGTTCTGCTACACGGGCAACCCCGCGCACGCGGGCGTCGGCCCCTGCGCGTGGGGCTCGCAGATGTGCACGGGCACCGGCGGCGCGCAGTCGGTCGGTCACTGGGGCGCGTGCACGGGCTCCGGCGCCCCCGCGGCCAGCGAGGCGTGTGACGGCAACGACAACAACTGCAACCGCCAGGTCGACGAGGGCTGCCGCTGCACCGCGGGCATGACCCGCAGCTGCTACGCGGGCCCCGCGGGGACCCTCGGCGTGGGCGTGTGCCGCGCGGGCTCGCAGACCTGCCTCCCGGCGGGCACCTGGGGGCCGTGCAACGAGCAGTTCCTCCCTGTGATCGAGCGCTGCGACCGCATCGACAACGACTGCGACGGCACCATCGACGAGGGCTGCAACTGCACCATCGGCGAGACCCGCAGCTGCTACTCCGGCCCCGCCGGCACCGCGGGCGTCGGCGTCTGCACGAGCGGCTCGCAGATGTGCACCGCGAACCCCGACGGCACCTCCGACTGGGGCCGCTGCCTCGGCGCCGCGACGCCCAACTCCGCAGAGGATTGCGACGGACGCGACAACAACTGCAACGGCCAGATCGACGAGGGCTGCGCGTGCACGCCGGGCCAGACGCGCTCGTGCTTCAACGGCGCGCCCGAGGCCGCGGGCGTGGGCATCTGCCACGCGGGCATCATCACCTGCCAGTCGAGCGGCCGCTGGAGCGCATGCACCGGCGCCGTGAACCCCGCCACCGAGGTCTGCAACGGCCTCGACGACGACTGCGACGGCGAGGTCGACGCCGACTGGTGCGTATGCGGACCGGGCCAGACGCTGGTCTATCACCGCCGCGACTTCCACATGCGCGGCGACCGCTCGATGGTGGCGCCCGGCGACAACATGCCGACGCTCCTCCCGATGTGCGACACGATGCGTTGCTCGGGCAACCAGGTGTCCGTCGAGGTGCGCCCCGACTCGTTCCGCTGCGTGCCGCCGCCGCCCTCGTGCCCGCCCGATCTCTACCCCTACTACACGCAGGGCGGATCGTGGCGCTGCGAGCGCGGCTGCGAGGTCATCATCACGTACGGCGGCCTCTATGACGGCCTCGTCGTCTGCGGCCCGCGCCCCGACGTGACCTGCGGCCCCGGGCAGACCCCGCACTACGCCTTCGAGTCCGAGGTCTGGGAGTGCCGCCCGATGTGTGACAACGGGCAGTACGACATCCACATGCTCGGCAGCCTCACGATCTGCATCCCCTGCTGATCGCACGAACGCCGCGCGGCGCTGATCGCTCAGCCCCGCGCGGCGCCCTCCGCCCCCGCAGAATCCCCTAGAAAATCAGCCGATCGAGCGCATCGCGAGGAGAAAGTTCGCGATGCGCGTACGAATCTCGCGATCGGGCGCGACGAAGCGCATCCCCATGCCCGCGCTGCGTCCGTCGTCGACGACCTCGGCGTCGACCTGGAGGTCGTCGTGGTCGCCGAGGTCGACGCGAAGCTTCACGCGCGTGCCCGGAGGATGGGGCAGCGTGTGCGCGAGAAAGAGCCCGCCGAGCGAGAGGTCGGTGGCGCGCTGGTAGTACACCGCGCCGCCGTGGCTCTCCTCGATCCAGAGGTCGACTGGCATCCGCGTGTGCGCGCGGCGCTCTGATCGTGCAGGACCATTCATGCCTCCGTCGTTACCGAGCCCGCGCGGGAGCGTCCAGAAACGCGCAGGCGCCGCCGGTCTTGAGTCTCTTCGGGCGTGTGATAAAGGCGACACACCATGAAGCGCGCACCGCTCCTGATCCTCCTCGGCCTCTTCGGATGCATCCGAGAGAACCCGGGCCCCACCCCGCTGGTTCAGCCCGAGTCCGCCTCGCAGACCGCCGCGCAAGCCGCCCCCGCGCAAGCCGCCCCTTCGCAAGCCGCTGCGCAGCCCGCGCCCGCCGCGGGGGGGAGCGCCGCCGCGCAGCACTTCGGCGAGGCGATCACCCTCACCGAGAGCACCGCCCTCGCCGCGATCGCGCAGAACCCCTCGCGCTTCTCGGGGCAGACCGTCCGCACCGAGGGCGTCGTCTCCGCCGTGTGCCAGTCGCGCGGCTGCTGGATGCAGATCTCCGACGCCGAGCAGCGCGTCCACGTCCGCATGCACGGGCACTCGTTCTTCGTCCCCCGCGACTCGACGGGACGTCGCGCGCGGGTGCAGGGAACCGTCGTGGGCGGCACGCCCAACGGGCACTGCGAGCAGGAGGCCGCCGAGGCCACGGGCCATCAGGCCGCTGAGCGCCTCGAGCTCGACGCGACGGGCATCGAGCTGCTCTGAACCCGCGTCACCGCGAGAAGCACTCGTCCGCGATTTCGAGCCGCTTGCGCGTGAGCGCCGTGGCCTCGATGAAGCGCGTCGTCACCGGATCGTGGTACCCGCTCGCGCGGCCGACGCCCGCGACGTGCGCCGCGTAGTAGCGGTAGATCCGCTCCATCGTGAGCTCGCGAAGATACTTGCCGAAGAGCGACGCCAGCGAGATCGCCGGGTCCGTCGCGTCGCCGTCTCGCACGAAGGCCACCGTGCCGATGGAGCGGAGCCTGTAGGCCGACCGCGCCTGGCTCTCTTCGACGGTGTCGGGGAGCGGATGCAGCGCCGTGAGCGCCGGCCCGTACGACTTGCGACCTCCCACCTTGCCGCAGCCCACGTCGAGCTCGGCGCCCGCCGTCGCGCGCAGGCGAGCGATGATCGACAACATCGCGTCGAGGTCGACGTCGAAGCGGCTCTTGCCGCCGCGAGACGCGACGTTGAGCCTCTTCGCGCACGAGAGCGAGACGCGTGTCTCGAGCACGCGGACGCCGAAATCCAGAAGTCGTCGCGCCGTGTCGAGGTCTTCGCCGCGCGGCGCGCCGTCAAACGCAGGGAGCTCGATCGCGTGTTCGAAGCACGCGCGCGGGGCCTCTCCAGCAGGGCAGAGCGCGCGCAACCCGCCGTCGCTCTCGTGCCCGATCACGCCGAGGAGCTCCGTGAGCGATCGTGGGCGAGCGCCGAGGTGCGCGTCGGTGACCGCGAGCACGAAGCGCTCGACGTCACGCATCGAGCCGTGCGCGCAGAGGCTCTTGCTGTCGCCAATGCCAGCCCGCGCAGCGGCGGGAATCCACACGTCGTCCCTCGACGTGATCGCGAGGAGGACGCCCGTGACGGTCATCGGTCCGAGCCTCGGGCCGAGGCCGTTCTCGTCGAGACCCGCGCGATGCCGGAGCGTGACGGTGTTCACGGTCGCGGTGTACCAGATCCTCGCGCCGCGGGAACATCCCTCCGCGGGTGCGAGTCTCGCGAGGAGCGACGCCGTGCGCGGTGATACCTTCGGCCCCCTTCGCGTCGCAGAAACGGAGCCCCGCGATGACCGACCCTCGCCTCGTGCTGCTGCTCGCGCTCTCGCTCACGGGCGCCTGCGCGACCACCTCGACGACCTCTCGACGCGCCGACGCGACGCAGCCGCGGCGTCACGTTCGCGGCGAGGAGTTCCGCGTGCTCGCGTCTCCGACGGGCGCGGGCGACGCGTACGACGCCTCGATGCTCTTCGACCGCGCCTCACAGAGCCTGCGCGCTCAGCGGTGCGACGAGGCCATCGCGCTCTACGACAGGCTCCTCCGAGAGTTCCCCGACAACGCGCGCGCGCCGACGGCGCAGTTCAACCGCGGGCAGTGCCTCCAGCGCTTGGAGCGCCTCCCCGAAGCGGCCGACGCGATGCGTATCGCCGCGCGCACGCCGCGTGACCCGGAGTTCTCGCGTGACGCGTGGTTTCGCGTGGCCGTGATCGGTGAGCGAGCGACGCGCCCCGAGTGGGTGATCGAGGCGACCGACGGCCTCCTCGCGCGCAACGACCTCTCGATGGCCGATCGCACCGAGGCGCTCGCCCGTCGCGCCGCGGCGCAGCTCGCGGCGGGCAATCGCGACGAAGCCGAGCGCACGTCGGAGCAGGCCATCGCGCTCGCGCCGACGCCCGAGAGCGTCGCGGCGCTCGGCGACGACACCTACGCCGCGCAGGCGCGTGTGCTGCTCGCGGAGGTGTTCCGCGGGCGCGCGAGCGACGTCGTGTACCGCATCGAAGACGCGACGGCGGAGGAGGCCATCACGCGGCGCGTGCAGCTCGTCACGCACGCGCACGTGCTCTTCAACGACGCGATCCGCGCGGGCAACCCCCAGTGGGCCGCGGCGGCGGGCTACCACATCGGCGAGATGTATCGAGACCTCTACCGCGCGATCGTCGAGGCTCCGACGCCCACGGACTGGGACGCCCACGCGCGAGAGATCTATCGCCGCCGCACAGGCGAGCGTCTGCGCCCGCTGCTCCAGGGCGCCCTGCGGAGCTGGGAGGCGACGCTCTCGATGGCCCGTCGCAACGGCATCTCGGACAACGAGTGGGTGCGCCGCGCGAACGAGGCGCTCGACGACCTCCGCGCGCTGATCGTCGGCGACGGCGGGGCGCCGAGACCGAGAGCGAACACGCCCGCGCCCGCAGGAGCTCCCGCGTCGAATACCGTTCGTCCGAGCGCGTGAAGACGGCGCTTGACACCGCCGAGGAAACGGAGATAGAAGCGCGACCCTCGCGAGCGATCCAGACCAGAGGGTTGCACCTCGACTGGAGCTCGGCTATGGTTGGCGCCCCTTGAAATTGCAGAGGGTTGCTGGCGTAGCTCAACGGTAGAGCACCTGCCTTGTAAGCAGGTGGTTGTGGGTTCAAATCCCGTCGCCAGCTCGACACTCGCGAGAGAACACGAAGCACTTAGGACAAGAGGTCTAGATCACACGGAGAGTTGCCCGAGCGGCCAAAGGGAGCAGACTGTAAATCTGCCGGCTCCACGCCTACGTTGGTTCAAATCCAACACTCTCCACCAAAGTTTTGATGTAGAAGTTCCGCCGCCTCGGCGCGGGAGTAGCTCAGTTGGTAGAGCGTCAGCCTTCCAAGCTGAACGTCGCGGGTTCGAATCCCGTCTCCCGCTCTCTGTCTCGTTTGATTGGTTCGCATACGCCCACCTAGCTCAGTTGGCAGAGCACGTCCTTGGTAAGGACGAGGTCGTCGGTTCAATCCCGATGGTGGGCTCCAGATCCACGCGCCCTAAGAAAGTTTCAGGGCGCTTCCGGAGGAACGATAGGCGATGGGCAAGGAGAAGTTCACTCGTACGAAGCCGCACATGAACGTCGGCACGATCGGTCACATCGACCACGGCAAGACGACGCTCACGGCGGCGATCTCGGCGGTGCTGGCGCGTCGCTCGGGCGGCAAGATCAAGGCGATCTCGTACAAGGACA
>JBPOHC010001088.1:0-3457 GCA_052035985.1 Myxococcota bacterium
GTGCGCTTCGCCACGGTCGACCTCCGCGAGGCCGTGAAGGCGCTCGCGCCGAAGGGGGCGCCCGCGCTGCGCCTAACGTTCCAGCGGGACCTCGCACGGGTGCTGCTGCGCGTCGAGGACGGCGAGGGGAACAGCACCGAGGCGACGGCGATGGCGTCGTTCGAGGGCGAACTACCCGCCGCCCTCGGCGTGAACGCCCAGTACATCCGCGAGGTGATCGACGCGCTCGACGAGGACGACGACCGCGTTGTCTCCATCGCGGTCAACGGCGAGCTCGATCCGCTGCGGGTTGAGGGTAACCGCCCCGAAGTCGGCGTCGCCGCACGCTGTGTTCGCGGCGGACACCCCTTCGTCCTCGCGGTAGCGTCGAGCCCGTGAGGGCGAGGTGTCGGCTGGACGCGAGCCACGGTCGCTCACATCGGTCCGAGCCAGGGCGTCCTCCACTCAGCGGGCGCGGCCGATCTCGAGGCCGGTGTGTTTGCGAATGAAGTCCTGCGCGACGGTCATCAACTGATCGTCGAGCATCTCCAGCAGGCGGTCCTGCTGAGCAAGCAGCGCATCGACCTGCGACGACTCCCCGCGGATACTGAATTTCGCGCGCTCGCTGCCCTGCGTCACGGTCAGTCCCAGCTGCTCGCAGAGGGCGGCCATCAGCGCCTGGGCGAAGCGGTCATCGGCCTCGAGGTGCACCGTGCTCATTCGCACGACACCACCTGGATGACTGCAAGTCTTGTCGGGCGTCGGTGCGGTCGGTGCCAGAGGACGGCGGCGCTTCTCGGTGCTCATCGCGAGGGGCTCCTCACCCTCCGCTACCACATCGCCTACGCTGCGTGCGAAGCCTCGTCGCACTCTGTCTCGCAGCACGGCGGTCTCTCGCCCTCGACCTGCGGACGCTTGGGCAGCGCGATCGCCGGATCGCTGACGCCCATCGCGTCGGGGAGCAGTTCGTCGAGCCGCGTGTGCGGGTGTCCCGCGAGCAGCTTCGCGACCACCGCGTGCAGGTACGCGCGCGGGTTCTGCCCGTGAGCGAGGGCCGTCGCGCAGAGCGTGTACGCCGCCGCCCAACGCTTCGCGTGCAGCTGATCCCCCACGAAGAGGTACGTGTGGCGTCCCAGTGCCCACGGGCGCAGCGCCCTTTCACTCGCGTTGTTCGTGACGTCGATTTCGCCGTCGAACACGAAGAGGCACAGGCGCAGCCACTGCAACTGCAGGTACGTCAGCCCCTCGCCGAGCTTCGACTTCGGCTCCACCGTGGGTGCGAGCGCGAGCACCCATGCGCGCAGTTCCTCCAACACCACGACGCTCTCCTCCTGGCGCAGTCGCTGCCGCGCCGCCGCGTCGAGACCGCTGCGGTCAGCGCGCCGTTCGATGGCGAAGAGCTTCGCGTAGATCTGCAGGCCGTCCATCGCGCGCAGGTCCCCACGTCGGACCGCCTCGACGAGACGACGACGCCCGTGCGCGTGACAGCCCGGACGGCGTCGCTGCATCTTCTTCTCGATGAAGTTGGTCGTGCTCGTGCCATCACACTGAAAGCTGTCTGCCTCTGCGCTGGCGATCACCGCCTCGATCGCGTCGGAGTCGGCGGAGGTGAGCGGAACGAAGTAGATCCAGCGGCGATCGCCCAGGAGGGTCCAGAGCGTGTCCATCGTCACGCCGTCGGCCGCCTTGCGGTCGAGCACCTTCAAGGAGGTGGCGTCGAGCTGCACGCGCTCGCTCTCGCGCACCTTCGCGAGGATGCGCTCGGCGAGAGGGACCAACAGCGCAAGCAGCGACGACGACGCACGCCCGAGGGTGCTCGCCGCGACGGGAGCGCCCTGCCGCTGGAGGTTGCGCGCCTGCCGCTCGATGGGCATCGCGTCGAGCACCTTGGAGGCGACCGCCTCGGTGACGAGGGTCGGTCCGAGGATGCCGCCGTCCATCACGGAGGGTGGCGCAGGCGCACGGATGATGGCGTCGCAACGCGGACACACGAGGGTCTCGTCGATGCGGCAGTGGTAGACGATCCGCGCTGGGATCAGCTCCATCGTCCGGACGCAGCGAGGCTTCAGCGCGATCATGGGGACCTTGCAAGTGCCGCAGGTGCGCTGCGCCTCGGGGACGTTGTTCGGGATCTCGATCTCCGGCAACCCGTCGGGGAGCTTCTGCCGCGGTCGCGGCTTGTCCTTCGCGGGCTTGTCCTTCGCGGGCTCGTCGCCGTCACGGGGCTTCGCCTGCGCGTCGGGCGTGAGGTCGTTGGTGGGCATCGTAAAGGCGAACGCGAGCTGCCGCTCGAGACGGGCAAGGCGCTCGCCGGGCGGCTGCGCGGCGCGCCCCGCGATGCGCGCGCGGAGGAGGGTGTTCTGCGCGAAGAGCGCGCGGACGATCTGCAGCACCACGGTGATCACCGCAGCGAAGGTGGGGCCCACGAGCTGACCCCGGAGCCACGCCTCGAAGGCGGAGAGGTCGAGGTCTTTGGTGCTGATCCGAGGTGCGCGCATCGCGAAGGTCTTGTCATGTGAGATGCACGAGCGATGAGAACCGTTCATTGAAGACATCGTTTTCTGATCACGATTGTCGTGGGGTCCACCGCGGGCGATGGTGCGCGCCACGCAGGTCGATGCCTTCGAGCAGGAGCAAGAGCTCGGCGTGGTCGAGGGGGCGACTGCGCGCTTCGGGCGAAGGGTCCCAGGGGAGGTGGAAGCGCCCGCGCTCGAGGCGCTTGATGAGCAGCCAGTAGCCGTTGTGGGAGAAGTACAGGACCCGTGCCCGGTCGCGCCGCCGTGAGAGGAAGAGGTAGAGGTCGCCGTTGAGTGGGTCGCGTTGGAGCGCCGTGCGGACGACCGCCGCGAGCCCGTCGATGCCCTTTCGTCCGTCGATGGGCTCGGTGGCGGCGAAGACGCGGACCGTGGGGGGCAACGTCAACACGGCGCGGTCCCGGTGTGCAGCAGCGAGAGAAGCGCGGCGACGTCCCGCGTGACGACGGCCCCCTCGATGCGCAGTCGCGCGCCCGAAGGGAGCACGATTTCGTAGCACGCAGGGGCCCCCGACACGGCGGTCGGCGGGAGCTCGACGAAGTGCACCGGGCGCGTGAGTGAAGGAGTGCGCCGGAGCCGCCGACGCCAGGCGTAGAGCCGCTGAGGGTCGACACCGTGGTCGCGGGCGAACTCCGCGACGGGTGTCCCGGCGTCGTCGAGCGCGTCGAGGACGACACGCGCGTCGGCGGACGACCAGTACGCGCGCTTCAGGACCGATGAGAGAGTTGGGGTGGGCGATTGCGGCACGGATGACCTCCGTCCGCGTGCGTGCCACGTTCGCTGGGCGAGAACATCACGCCGACTTCGGGGCGGTTACCCTACGACCGCACCAAGGACCTCGCAGACCTCGCCCACGTCCTCCGTCATGCCCTCGCGCACGACGACGAGCGGCGCTGGGACCCGGACCACCCGGTGTTCCTGAGCGGCGTCGAGCACGACGTGCA
>JBPOHC010000722.1:0-30213 GCA_052035985.1 Myxococcota bacterium
CGTGCTCTGGCGCGGGTGGCGTGAACTCTTGCGCTTCTGGCGCATCGCGCACTTCGTCGAAAACGCGGCGCCGCACGAACTCCCCGGCAAACCGCCGCCGGATCCCTCATGGAAACCAAGGGGATCGTGAGATGTGTGCCGAACGGAGCGAGGATCGGGGGCAAGGGCTCTGCGCGTTGCGGGCGTGGATTTTCGTGCTGCGGGCCGTGGATTCGATCTCACGTCGTCAGACGATGGAGCCCTTGCCCGATCCTCGGGGGTGAGGGCGCGCGGCAGCGCAGAGAGGGGGGCCGACGAACGCGCATCCGCTCAGCCCAGATGCGCGGTGATTCAGTAGTAGTAGCGGCGCGTCGCAGGCGGCGGCGCGAAGCCGTTGGGGAAGGGGTTCGCGCGGTTACGGAGCTCGACCTCGTTCTGCTCCAGATCGACCACCGCGCCGCGCTCGGAGAAGAGGGCCACGCCGATGACGCCCACGTTGCGCGCGTCGCCCGTCTGCGCCGCGTACGAGTCACCCACGCTGCCGAAGCGGAACGACGCCACCGTGTCGCGGCTCTGGCGGAAGCCCTCGACCTCGACGCGCCCGTAGGGCTGAAGGATGTAGCCGCGCTGCCCCATGCTCGCGGGGCGTCCGTTGATGACGTCGAGGCCGTCGACGGACACCACCGTTTCGAAGCGCGCGGGCGTCGTGTTCTCGATGAGGATGATGTACCGCTGCCCCGCGTTGCCGAGCACGTACACCGTGTCGCCCGCGTAGTAGCCCGGCAGCGCCTCGCCGCTCTCGTCGCGCAGCGATACGCGCACGCCGTCGTGACGGATGCCGAACCAGCGGGTCGACCGCGCCGTGTGTTGCATCGCCTGCATCGCCGCGAGGTGCGCGTCGTTGTAGTGAATCATCGCCACGTCGGTGGGCTGCGCCGACGCGCGGACGAAGGGCGCGTACGACATCGACGATTGACGCGTCTCTCCCCACTCGGTCGCGAGTCCGGGACGCGCCTCGGGGGCGATGTTCACGGGCTGTCCGCCGGGCGACGACGGAAGGTCGACGTCGACGGAGCGAGACACGCTCGCCTCGCTCACGGCGCCGCCGTAGGAGGCGGGCTGTGAGGGTGCCATGCTCGGCACGGGCGCGACGCGCGAGGAGGTGGTGACCGCGTAGCCGTTGCCGTAGGAGCCCGACGAGGTGCTCTGCGCGGTGACGTAGGCGGGCGAGTTGTACGACGCGCCACCGGAGCACGCGGCGAGCGAGGTGAGCGAGAGCAGCGCGAGGGTGCCGAGGGTCTTCATGACGTTCTCCGTGGTGTGTGCGGTGAGAACGCCGACAAAACCAGTGGCTTACACGACGACGGTCAAGAGTCGCGACCGCACGGGAGGATCGCCGCGTGGCTGATCATCCGGAGCGTGAAGGGGTCGATGACGGCCGTCGCGCCGAGGTCCTGCCCCTTCCACCCGATGATCACGGCGTACCAGCCCTCCGTCCACGGGAGGAACGCGGTGTTCTCATACGAGTGGAAGCCGAAGCCCTGCGCCGTGACCGTGCGGTGGTTGCCCGCGGGGCCCGTGACGTTGAGGGCGCCGCCGCGCGTCGAGGCGCGCCACCCGTGGCTCGCGATCTCCGTACGCTGAAAGGGGCCCACGAAGGTCGGCTCGTTGGTCGCGGAGTCGGGCGCGTCGGCCACGCGAACGAGCTCCACGCGGTTCGCGATGGGGTCGATCTCGTAGCAGCGGGGCGCTCCCGCAGCGACGCCGCAGAGCTCGACGAGCGCGCCGCGGAGCTTCACGCGCGTGGTCTGAAAGTCGTCGGCGAAGCAGTCGCGCCGCGCGTTGGTCGACAGCGTCTGCGCGGGGAACGGCGGCCTTGTTGTCGGAGAACCCGCGTCGACGCGAGGAGACCTCGGCGCGGGCGGAGCCCTCGGAGGGTTCCTGCACCCCACCCAGGTCGCGGCAAGGAGAGACACCGTGAGCGCGGTCCACGACGTTCGCATCGATGGTTTCTCTAGACCGCGCCCGTGCCTCCACGCAACGCTTGTCGCGCGCGAGAAAAACAACCACCCTCCGGGGCCCCATGCGCCGTCAACGCACCCTCTCGATCGCACTCGGACTCTGCGCCCTCGCGGGTGACGCCCTCGCGCAACAGACCCCTCGCCCTGCGCCCGCGCAACCCTCCCCCGCGCAGCCCGCGGAGGTCCGCCCGTCGGCGCCCCTGGCCCTCCAGATCCCCGTGCAGCGGGAGCGCCTCGACAACGGCCTCCGCGTGGTGCTCTCGCCCGACCACTCCGTCGCCACGGTGGCCATCGCCATCTACTACGACGTGGGCTCACGAATGGAAGAGCGCGGTCGCTCGGGCTTCGCGCACCTCTTCGAACACCTCATGTTCGAAGGCACCGAGGGGCTGCCCAAGGGCGAGTTCGATCGGCTCCTCTCGCTCCACGGCGCCGACTCCAACGCGACCACGAGCGAGGACCGCACGAACTACTTCGAGATGCTCCCCGCGAACTCGCTCGAGCTCGGGCTGTGGCTCGAGGCCGACCGCATGCGCGCCCTCGCGATCACCTCCGAAGCCTTCGAGAACCAGCGCCTCACCGTGATGGAAGAGCGCCGCCAGTCCTACGAGAACCGCCCGTACATGCAGTCGTTCCTGCGTCGCGACGAGCTCTTCTACGAGGGCTACTTCCCCTACGAGCACAGCACAATCGGCGACATGCGCGACCTCGAGATGACGGGCGTGCCTCCCGCGGAACAGATCCGTCGCGTGCGAGACTTTCACGCGCGCTGGTACGCGCCCGACAACGCCGTGCTCTCGATCGCGGGCGACTTCGACCCCGCCGAGGCGCTCGCGATGGTCCGCCGCAACTTCGGCTCCATCAGCACACGCCGAGGCGAAGCGTGGACGGAGCCGTCGTACACCCCGCCCACGACCGAGCGCGTCGCGTCGATCACCGATCAGCACGCCGAGGCGCCGGGCTTTCACATCGCGTGGCACGTCCCTCCGCGGCGCACGGCCGATCACTACCCGCTCGAGCTCCTGGCGTTGATCCTCGGCGGCGGAGAGTCGTCGCGCATGTACCGCACGCTCGTTCGAGACCGCGAGCTGCTCGCGGAGATCAGCGTCGACACCGAAGACCGCCGCGGCCCCGACCTCTTCTCCGTGTGGGCCATCTGCGCCGAAGGACACTCGCCCGCCGAAGCTCGCACCGCCCTCGACGCCATCGTGACCGAGGTGGTCGCGAACGGCGTCACCGCGCGCGAGCTCGAGAAGGCAAAGAACGCCTTTCGCGCGGGCTTCGTGTTCGGTCTCCAGCGCCCCCTCGACCGCGCGGAGTACCTCGGGATGACCGAGCTCTACGACGGCGACGCGTCGATCGTGAACGCCGAGATCGCGCGCTACGAGGCCGTCACCCTCGACGACGTCCGCCGCGTGGCCGCGCGGTACCTCGTCTCGACCAACCGCCTCGTGCTCGACGTGCTGCCCGCGCCCGAGGAGGCCGCCGCGCACTGAGCCTGTGCGCGGTCTCCCTCCACGCCCCACACGAACACACGCTTCCCGACGTTGAAATGACTCAAATGAGTCATCAAACCACTCGTTGGGAGTCTTGAAACCACCCCGATGGGGTCTTGAAACCTCTCCCGGGAGTCATCAAACCACTCCGCGGAGTCTTGGAACCACCCCGAGGGAGTCTTGGAACCACCCCCAGGGAGTCATCCGACGACTGGGTGGGAGTCATCCGACGACCGGGAGGGAGTCATGCAACCACCCCCAGGGAGTCATCCGACGACCGGGAGGGAGTCATGCAACCACCCATCCCCTGGTGGTCGAACCACCAGAGGCTGAGGTCGAACCTCTCGCGACGGGAGGGCGCGTCTCTCAGAACCGGAACGCGCAGGCGAGGCCGGGACGGTCGAAGGTCGGGCCGCAGATCGACGCACCGCCCTCCCGCTGCCTCGCAGGAGCCGCGACCAACAACACCACGCCCGTCACGGCGAGCGCGCCACCCGCGGCGAAGCCCACGATGCCCACGGTCTCGTCGTCGAGCGCGAGAAAGCCCGCCGCACCCACGCCGAGGCCCGCCACGCCGAGTCCGAGCGCGACGCCGCCGAGCGTGAGCATCGTCGAGCGACGGCTGTTGTTCGCGAGCATCGCCTGACGCGCGCTGTCGTCGTGTCGCGCCTGCTCGCGCGCGAGGTACATGCGCAGCACCGTGGGATCGCTGCCGGTCACCACGTTCGTCGTCTGCGTCATCGGGAGCGCGCCCGTCGCCTCGACGCGCACCGTGGCCGGTCCCACGAGGAGCCGGAGGGGCTGCTGCATCGGGCACTGTCCGCGCGGCGTCTCGTTCACGAAGACCGTGGCGCCGGGCGGCGTGCACTCGACCACGAGCGTCCCGACGTGCGACTGGACCTCGCGAACGGCGCCCTGGATGCGCGCGCGGTTCTCGTCGACCCAGCGGTCACCCTGCACGGCGAGTCCCGTGGTGAGGTGCTCGTCGGCGGCCACCCACTCTTGCAGCGCCATCTCCGCGAGGCCCTGACGCACCAGCGCCTTCGGGTCGTGGGTGCGCTCGTAGAGCGAGCGGAAGAGGTCCCGCGCCTCGGCGTGGCGTCCCTGCTCGCGCAGGCGGTTGCCCTGCGCGTGCTGCGCCTCGACGTCATCGCGGCCCGAGCTCCTCGGCTGCGCTTCCGCAGACGAGGCCACGAGCATCGACGCAACGATCAACCACACACCGGCAACGCGCGCAGATCGGTTCACGACGGCGCAACGAATCGCAGAGATCGCCCCGCGAGGCAAGACCTCGACGACGAGACCGCCGCGGAAGCTCAGAAGATCGGCGCGGGACCGCCGTGCGGCGGGCGAGGTCCGCGAGGCCCGCGGGGGACTCGAATGCGCACGCCCGCGTCGCGGTTCGGCGACCGATCACGCGCGCCGCGCTGGTCTGGGCCTCGAGGCGCCGACGCGTCGACCGCGTTCACGACAGCGCCCGCGTCGAGGGCGTTCACCACGGGCGCCCCCGCGTCGATCACGGGCGCGATCAACGCCGCGGCATCGACGGAAGGCGCCACCGGGACATCGACCGCGAGGGGAGCGGCGCCAGCGTCGGTCACGAGCGGCGCAGCGCCCGCGTCAACCACGAGCGGTGCCGCCGACGCATCGGCCACGGCAGGGAGCGTCGGAAGCGCGACCGCGGCGTCGACGCGCGAGGGCGTCGGAGGCGTCACCGCGGGGCGGCTCTGCTCGTCTCCCTTGCGCTGCGTGGTGAACCAGTAGACGCCCCCGAGCGCGCCGACGCCCATCACCAGCGCAACGAGGCCGATGAAGAGGCCCGCGCGCGAGCTCTTCTGCGGAGCGGGACGCGCGACCTCGCCGGACGTGTAGTTGAAGGTCCCGCCGGGGTACGCGTCGGGCGACGCGCCGTGCATCGGATAGTGCTGCTGCGGCGGATAGGGCTGTCCGTACTGCGGGACGTACGGGTTCTGCGGCATCCCGGGGGCGATGGGCGCGTTGCCCGCGGGCGCGATCACCGGGACCACGGGAGAGTCCATCTCGACCGTCGCCTTGAACGACGGCATCTTCGCCGTCGTAGGTCGCGGCGCGCCGGGGCCCTGCACCGGAGAGAGGCGACCGGGGGCCGTGTCGAGGTCCATCGCGAGGGTGCCCGTGCCGACCTCGTGCGAGTTCTCCTGCGCGAAGAGGTCTTGCGACTGCGACGGAGGCGGCGTGTTCGAGACGGGTCGCTGTGACGGCGCGGGCGTGTGCGCGACGGGGCGCGGCTGGACCCCCTGAGGCATCTGCTGCATCAGCGATTGAGAGACCTTCACGCCGGGCTGAGACTGCGACGACGTCACGGACGCACGGATCGGCTGAACGGGCGGAGGGAGGAATCCCGCGGGGAACTCGCCGTCCTGCGAGGTCGTGTTCACCAGCTCGGTGGGCTCATCGACGGGGGCGGCGTCTTGACGCGCCCTGGTGGCCTCCTCTTCGACCGCGAAGGAGGGGACCGCGGGCGACGGAGGAGCCGAGAAGCGCGGGGCGCGGAGGTTCGGCCCCGAGATCCTGGGGGCAGACTGCGGGACCTCGTTGAAGTCCGAATACCAGCGGGCCTGCGCGGCCTCCGAGGCGTAGGGGAGGAGCGCCGAGCCGAAGTCCCTCATCGACGCGAAGCGGTCTTCAGGACGCCGCTGGAGCGCCCGGAGGATCACCGCTTCGAAGCCCGCGTCGAGCTCCGGGCGATGCACCCTCGGGGGCACCGGATCCTCCGACGTGATCGCCGTCATGATGACCAGCAGGGTCTCGGAGAAGAAGGGCTTCGCGCCCGTCACGGCCTCGTAGAACATCACCCCCATCGACCACTGGTCCGCGCGGCCGTCGATGGAGCGGGCCTGCATCACCTGCTCGGGCGACATGTAGCAGGGCGTGCCGAGGAGGGCGTTGGTGCGCGTGAGCTCGGGCCCCGCGTGTTCGAGCTTCGCGATGCCGAAATCGAGGAGCTTGGGGTGCCACTCGCGCTCGGGCGTCACCGTGAGGAGGATGTTCTCGGGCTTGAGGTCGCGGTGGATGATCCCCTGGTCGTGAACGGCCGCCACCGCGGAGATGATCGGTAGGAGAAGGTCGACCGCGAGGCTCTGGGGCAGCGCACCCGAGCGGCGGATGAGGGCCTGGAGGCTCTCTCCCTCCAGGAGCTCCATCGCGAGGAAGGCCGTGCCCTCGTGGGCGCCGAAGTCGAAGACCTCGACGATGTGCGGGTGGCGCATCCTGGCGGCGGCCATGGCCTCGCGTTCGAAACGGGCCTGCGCGTCGGGGTGCGAGAGCGTCCGGTCGTGCAGGAGCTTCAGCGCCACGGAGCGTCCGAGGGGGTACTGCACCGCCTCGTAGACGATGCCGAAGGAGCCCACTCCAAGGGTCCGCACGATCTGATAGCGCCCGAAGGTCTGGCCGGGCTGGAGTGCGCTGCTCAACGAGGGACCCATCGACGCTGCTTTCACTGTCGGTCGCCGCTCCGCCCACCCGAAACCGGACGCCCATGCGCGGGCACCCGAAGCGCGGCGAAGACCATGCACAAAGGGGAAGCGAACCGATCTGTAGTGCCGGTTCCGTGCGGCGATGTCAATTCCTGCGGCGCTTCAGCGCGGTCGCGTCGAGACCGCCGCAGCGCCCCCCTCCTCGCGGCCGCCGGAGGCGTCGAGCGCCGCGTTGCGCGGAGCGATCACCCCCTCGTGATCACGTCGACGCGGTCGAGCCACGCCGTGAGCGCCTTGCGCGACGCGATCATCGCGGATTGCCGCGCGGTGTACCTGTTTCGAAGCCCGTGGAGCTGCGCGAAGAGCGCCACGTCGGCCACCGAGGGCGCGTCGCCCATCCAGAATCCCGCGGAGGGAGCGCGCGCGTCGAGGCGGTCGAGGAGGTCTTCGTAGCGCGTCCAACACGCCTCGTGTCCGGCGCGCCAGATGTCTCGCGCGTGCAGCGCCTTGAGTACGTTGCGACGCAGAAGCGCGGGGACCACCGCGCGCACGGGCCCCGGCATCGCGGCGAAGTACGCGTTCTTCACGAGGGGCCAGTTCGTCTCGTCGGCCCACCGCGCGGCCACGAGGAAGCCGTTGAGCGCCGTGTCGGCGAGCTCCTCCCAGAGCCACGCCTCGGCGCGAGCGCGCGCGTCGAGGCCGCGTTCGAGGGTGCCCGGTCGAAGTCTCTCGATCTCGCGGAGGATGGGCGTCGAGTCGGCGATCGCCCTCCCGTCGACGAGGAGCACGGGGACCTGTCCCGTGGGCGAGAGGGGCTTGTGCGCGGCGGGGTTGTCCGCGTGACGCGAGGTGTACTTCAGCCCCGCGAGCTTCAGGGCGCGGTGCGTCTTGAGACAGAAGGGAGAGAAGCTCTCGAGCCCCTCGACGTCGGTGGGCGTGAGCTCGCAGAGGGTGAGCTCGGGCTGCGCGGCGACGGCGGCGGACTTCGGGGCGGAGGCGGCGTTCTCGGTGGTCATCGGTGGTCCTCTCGTGGGTGACGTGACAAGCAGTACCGCACGCTCACTGTCAGCCTTGTGTCAGGTTTCGCTGGCGCGCTGACATTCCTCCGGTGCACGCTCGTGGAATGCGCAGGACGGAGCGTCTCATCGCCATCGCGGAGCACCTCAGGGCGCGTCGCACGGGCGTCACGGCCGAGCAGCTCGCCGATCGCTTCGGCGTGACCATTCGAACGATGTACCGCGACCTCGCCACGCTGCGCGCTGCGTCGCTCCCCATCGGCGCCGATCGTGGACGCGGCGGCGGGTATGCGCTCGACCGCGGCTACACGGTCCCTTCGGTGAACTTCACGGCGCGTGAGGCGGCGGTGCTGGTGAGCGCCGCGACGTGGCTCGAACAGATGCGCTTCATCCCCTTCGCGACGACCCTGCGATCAGCGACCGAGAAGGTGCGCGCGGCCCTCGGCGCATCGGCGCAGCGAGAGCTCCTCACGCACCTCAAGGAGCTGGATTACGTGGGCGTGCCTGCGCGCTCTGCGGTGCCCGAGGTGAGGACCGCGGTCGAGGAGGCGTGGTTCGAACAGCGCCCGCTGCGCTTCACCTACCGCGACGCCGACGGCGTGGCGACGACGCGTCGCGCGAGGGTGCGCAAGGTCGTGATGGATCGCTCGGAGACGAGGCTCGTCTGCGACGACCTCGACAAGAAGGCCGAGCGCGTCTTTCTGCTTCACCGCATCGAGCGGGCGTCGGTGGAGCGCGTCACACCTTCGCGCTGACGGCGACGCGTGACGATCGCGAGCGCGACGAGCCACAGCGCGAGGCCCTCGTTGCGGGGATTGCCCGCGCGACATCCGCAGCTCGACGAGTCGGTGGAGGGCGTGACGGTGGGCGTCGTCGAGGCGTCACGCACGCCCGCATCGGTATCGGGCTCGGGCACGAAGGGCACCACGCCAGGTCCCGGCGTCTGCGCGGGCGGAAGCCCCGAGAGCGTGAGGTTGAAGCGTTCGGGCGCGCTCCTCGCGGCGACGGTGAGCGCGAAGAGGGTCGCCTCCCAGAGATGCGGGATCGAGACGCGGTTCTCTCGTCCGATGACTCCGCCGTCGGCGTCGCGCACGGTCACGAACACCTCGCCGAGCGTCTGGGCGTCTTGATCGAACACGTCACGCGCGATGCGCTCGATGGCCTCGTCGACGAGGGGCGCGAGCGAAGGATCGCCGCCTCCCGCGAGGAAGGCCGCGGCCGAGAGGGTGGTCTTCGTGAGGTACGCGCCGCCGTCGGTTCCAGCGTCGCCGCGGAGCGTGGCGAGCACCTGCTCGAGGTCGAGCCTCACCTGCCTCGCGACGCGCGGATCGCTGTAGGGGAGCATCCTCGCGGGCCACACGAGCCACGCGGTCGCGCCGAGTGACGAAGACCCCGGGTTCGAAGCCGCTGCGCCGCCCACGTCATTGACGAAGCGCTCTCGCGACGCGTCGTAGAAGGTGCGAACGAGCGCGTCACGGAGCTCGGCGGCGCGGCGCTCCCAGCGGGTCGCGTCGGCGGTGTGGTCGGTGTAGCGCGCGAGCCTCGCGGCGGCCTCGAGCGCGGCGAAGGTCGCGGTGCCTCCGTGAAGCGTCGAGGTGAAGGCCGCGTTGTCGTCTTCGTTCGCGGGCGCGTTGAGGCCCGTGCGTCCGTCTCTCCACGCGGCGAGGAGGTCGGCGCTACGACGGACGGTCTCCCACACGCCGTCGGCGGCGGCCCTGCGATCGGCCTCGGGGAGAAAGGCGACGTGCACGGCGGCGGTCCAGACCATCCACGCGGTGTTGTCGATCTCGAAGCGGAAGAACCCGCCCATCGCGCCGGTGTTGTAGTAGTTCATCTCCCACGCGGCCTCGGGGTACTGGCGCGTGCGGGTGCGAGGATCGAGCGGCGGCGCGGGGTCTGTGAGCGCGAATGTCTGGTTGGGCAGCACGGGCTCTCTGCGCGCGAGGGGAAGTGCCCACGCGAGGCGCCTCGTCGTGCGAGCCTGCGAGCCGGTGACGTCGAGCGCGTAGTCGAAGAAGGCTCCGTCGCGAGGCCAGTCGAGGCCGTAGGGAGCCTGCCGCGCGATCGACGCGACGATCATCCCCGTGGCGGTGTCGGTGCCGTTGAAGACGTGAAGGATCGCGCGGCGCGACGCCCGATCGACGAGCGCTCTCGACGGCGCAGAGAGCGTCGAAGGGGCCGTGGGAAAGGTCACCGGCGCGATGGCCGAACGCCACGCTGCGAGGTCTGCGGACTCGACGTCGTCGGCGCTCATGGCCTTCGCGCGTTCGAACCTCCCGCGAGACTCGGCGGCGGTCGAACCGAACGCGAGGAGCACGCGCGCCTGACCGCGGCCCATCGCGTCGAGCGTGACGGGGATGCGAATCGCCGTGTCGGATCTCCACGCGGAGAGCGGGCTGCCCGAGAGGGTGCCGTCCTGCGCGTCGCTCCAGGCCGAGGGGGGTCGGCGCGTCCACATGCGCGCGGAGGGAACGGCGTCGCCGCGGATCGAGTCGGCGCAGCGAAACACCCGCGCCACCGTGGGATTGATCGGGAGCGTGATGCCCGTGGTCGAGAGGTTCGCGACGTTCTCGATGAAGGTGTCGAGCGACTCGCAGAAGCCGTCGTCTTCGAGTCCGGCCTGGTGCTGCGCGGGGGCGGGGTCGGAGCCCACGTACGCGTAGACGCCCGCGGTGAAGCGCGAGTCGAGCGCACCCACGAGGGTCTGCACGTCGGCGCTCACATCGCCCGTGCGGCGCATGAGGTCGTCGACGGGGCCGAAGTGATCCGCCGCGAAGGTGGGCGGCGCGAGGAGCTGCGTGAGGTCGGTCACGGGGTCGGCGCGCTGCGGGCGAAAGTGTACGAAGGCGCCGCGGGCCTCGTCCCAGAGCACGGCGAAGTCGTTGCGGTTGTCGGCCAGCACGTCACCGAGCGGGAGCCGCGGGACGACGTTCTGCGTGGGTCCGAGGTTGGTGTGCGCGAGCACCGCGACGGAGGTCACGCCCGAAGACGGAGGCACCGTGAGCGCCACTCTGCGATGGAGCACATCGCCGTCAGGGAGCACCGTGTCGGTCACCTCGACGACGACGTGCGTGCGGGTGTCTTCGAGCGTGGTGACGGGTTCGAGGCTGTCTTCATTTCGGTATGCGTGACCGCGCGCGGTGAACGACGCGGGGTCGTGGAACCACGCGACGCGCTCTCCTGATGCCGTTCGGATGACGAGGCCGAGCGCCGCGCCGAAGCCTTCACGGACGCCGATGCGGGGCTGCTCGCGGGCGTCGACGGCGTTGCTCGCGAGGTGGGTGAGCTGATCGCAGCACGAGGGCGTGGGCCACGTGAGCACGGCGATGTCGGCGTCGCGCGTGACCCCCGCGGTGAGCCTCCCGTGACCGACGACGCGGTGAACGGGAGACGCCCCGAGCGCGTGCTCGACGGCCGAGAGCGCGATGGGACGCGGCTGCGCGGAGACCTGCGCCGCGAGGATCGTCGTGGTGAGCGCGGAGATGATACCGAGGTGCGTGCGCATGGGGGCGGAGTGTGCCCGAAGCGCGCGCGGGAGAGGCCGTGATTTCGAGCGCGCTCAGCGACGGCGGGGGATGGTCACCTTCGCGAGGTCGTCGAGCGCGGTGACGTGGGGAAAGACCGCGCGGGCCTCTTCGACGTGTTTCGCCGTGCTCTCGTAGCGCTGCGAGAAGTGCGTGATCGCGAGGTGGTGCGCCCCGGCTTCGAGCGCGGTGCGCGCGGCGTCGACGGAGCTCGAGTGCGCGTGCTCGTCGGCGAGGCGCTGATCCTCGGCGGTGTAGGTGGCCTCCATCACGAGGAGGTCTGCGTCGCGAGCGAGCGCGAGGGCGCCGGGACAGACGCGGGTGTCCATCACGAAGGCCACGGCGCTCCCGGACTTCGCCACGGAGACCTCTTCGGCCGTGACCTCGACGCCGTCGACGGTGACCTTCCCTTCGCGGGCGAGCCTTCCCACAAGGGGTCCGGTGACCTTTCGCGCGGCGAGCTGCTCGGGGATGAAGCGTCGCCCGTCGTGCTCCTGCACGCGGTACCCGAGCGTCGGGACGCCGTGATCGAGCGCGTGCGCGAAGAGGGTGTATCGGTCGGTGCTGGCGATGACCTGCATCCCCTCGCCCGTCAGCGTGATGGGCGCCGGGATGAGCTCGACGGCGGGGTGGTAGATCGACGCGAAGCGGAGGCGTTGAAAGAACTCCTCGCCGCTCGCGGGGTAGTGAACGGTCACCGGGTGGCTCACGCGATCGAGCGAGAGGCGCTGGATGATCCCCGCGAGCCCGAGGCAGTGGTCGCCGTGAAAGTGCGTGACGAAGATGCGGTGGATGCTGCTCGCGGCGAGGTCGCCGTGGGCCATCTGTCGCTGCGTGCCTTCGCCGGGGTCGAAGAGAAAGCCCTCGTCGTCCCAGCGGAGGAGGTAGCCGTTGTGGTTGCGGCGACGCGTGGGAACCTGGCTCCCGGTGCCCAGGGCGATGAACTCTCGGCCGCTCATTTGAAGAGGTCCTGTGTGGTGCGATGGAGTCTGTGTGGAGGGTGCGCGGTCGTGGGGAGTGACCGTGCGATGGGGGCGCGACGATGACACGCGGCTCTCGCTCGCGCTACGCGCCGTGCCCGTTGCGACCGGCGCGCGTGTAGCGTAGAGGCAGAGCGGCGTCGCCGCGGCCAGCGCAGCGGGGCGCGAGAGGCGACGTGAGCAACGACAAGCAGAGTCCCCCCGACGCCCCGAAGCCCAGCGAAGACGCGGCGCAGCAGGGCGGTCCCACGAAGGGGCGGAGACCCTCGACGACGCCGCGAAAGTCCGCCATCCCGGGCTCGCTGCTGATGGTCTCGGCGCGGCAGAAGATGGACCTCGCGCAAGCCGCGTTGAAGCTCCGTGACGAGCAGGTGAGCGCGCGGGTTGTCTTCTTCGAGCCCGATCAGAAGACCAACGCGGAGCTCGACAAGATCACCGAGTCGGTGATCGCGGAGCTTCGCGCGATCCAGTCGGTACGTGGACCGACCAACCCCGGCGTGAAGCGCGACCGCGCGGGCGAGCTCGCACACGCGCTGAAGGGTCGTCTCGAGAGCCTCCTCGACCCTCGCAGGGGGACCTTTCTTCGCGCCAAGGTCGACACGCTCTCGCGGCGCATCACGACGCTCTTCTTCGAAGCCGCCCTCGGTCACCACGCGACGCCCGACGAGCTCGCGGCGCGCGTGATCTCGCTGCCCGAGCAGGCGCTCTACTACGCGGTGGCGCGCAACAAGGCGCAGATCGTCGACGACCTCCAGTCGCTCAACTACGACAGCGAGGACGTCTACAACGACGCCCTCGACCGCCTCGCGCGGCTCGAGAAAGAGCTTCAGATCTCGCTCCTCGCGCGCAAGGCCCCGGAGCTCGAGAAGCTCCTGCCCGTGGTGATCGAGGTGTTCACGGAGTTCCTCACGGAGCGCTTTCGCGCGGGGCTCGGGGACTTCACGCGCGAGGTCGTGGCCGCGACCGACGTGGCCCGCAACGACCAGACGGGCTCGGTGCGCATCGAGGCGAGGTGGTTCCAGCGCTTCCGCGAGGTCTTCGAACGGGGCTTTCTGGAGCGCATGGTGATGGACGTTCAAGAGCCCCTCATCACGCGCCTCGACGCGATGGAGGCCGACGAGCACGTCTTTCACACCGAGACCCTCGACTTCATCGCCGACCCGCGGGTCTTCTCCGTCGTCTGCGGCGTGATGTGCGACGCGTTCTACGACGCGCTCCACTCCGACGGCCTGCTCGACCTGCCGCCCGAGTGGCGCACGCCCCACGACGTCAGCACCGTGAGCACGCTCTCGCGCGTCGCCAGCGCCCCGATTCCCCCGATGAAGCGCTGACATCTCGCGGGGTGGTGCCTCGACACCCCACCCGACGAGGTCATGGCCCTCGGAACGGGGCCTCGTCACCCCATCGATAGCCCTGAAAACACGGTGAATTCACACGGCACGCGGACCGCAATGAATCGCGGCCATGAACACCGCGAAGAGCCTCCCGATCGAGTGCGCGGCCCGTAGCTCCACGGGTCGTCGAAGCAACAACGAAGACGCGTGGTGCGTCGATGCCGACCTCGGGCTCTTCATGGTCGCCGATGGAATGGGCGGCTACGAGGGCGGCGAGGTGGCGAGCAACCTCGCGGTCAAGGCCATGCGCGGCTTCTACGCGCGCAACCGCCGCGACGACAACGTGACCTGGCCCTTCGGCGTCGACCCCAAGCTCGGCCTCCGCGAGAACATGCTCGCCGTCGCGATCCGCATGGCCGACGCCGAGATCCTCTCGCAGAAGAAGGGTCGCCTCGCGTCGATGGGGTCTACGGTCGCCGCCCTCGCGGTGCACGACGCGACGGCCATCGTGGGCCACGTCGGAGACAGCAGGGTGTACCGCCTCCGCGACGGTGTGCTCACGCAGCTCACGCGCGATCACTCGCTCTACGAGGAGATGCGCGCGATCGGCGCGGCGGTGCCGCCGAAGGAGAAGTTCCCCCACGCGAACGTGATCACGCGCGCGCTCGGGATGCTCACGAAGGCGGGGCCCGAGGTCACCGCCGCGGCGCTGCGCGAGGGAGACGTGTTTCTGCTCTGCACCGACGGGCTCAACGAGGGCGTCACCGAGGCGCGCATCGCAGAAGTGCTCGCGACGAAGGGCGCCGTCGACGCGTGCGACACGCTCGTGCAGGAGGCCTTCGACAACGGCGGCCGCGACAACATCACGGCCGTGGTCATCAGGGTCGCGTAGCGGAGAGGAGAGGGCTACTTCCCGCGCTTGCCGGGGGGGCCGAAGTGGCCTCCCTCGCGGGGGCGCGGCGGCGGCGGGCGGTCGGGGCGCGGCGCTCCGGCCTGCGCGCGCTCGATCTGGAGCCTCGGGTCGAGCCGATCGGGACGCTGCGCAGACTCTTCGAAGCTCTTCGCCGCGGCGCTGCGGATCTCGACGCGGGTCTCGTGCTCCATCACGCGGATGGCGCCGATGTCGTCCTTGGTGATTCCTCCGCGGCGGCAGAGCACCGGGATGATCCACTTGGGGTCGGCGTTCTGCGTGCGTCCGACGTTGAGCGTGAACCACTCGGAGTCGATCGCGGGCGCGCTGCGCGGCGGTCCGCGGTCATCGCGCGGGGGCCCTGCGTAGCGGTCATCGCGCGGAGGTCCGGCGAAGCGGTTGTCACGCGGAGCGCCGTAGCGGCTGTCGCGCGAAGGGCCGCCGAAGCGTCGATCGCGGGGCTCGTAGCGGCTGTCGAAGCGGGGCCTCGGCGCGCGGCTCTCGTAGAACTTCTCGGCCTCGATGGCCCTCACCGTCAGCGGGAGCTCCTCGGGGTCGGGGAGCTTCTGACGCTCGAGCGCGACGAGCCTCGCCGCGAGCTGCTCGGGCGCGACCTTCTCGAGCACGCGGCGGGCGAGCGCGAGGTCCTCCTCTTCGGGGGCTTCGCTGTTCGTGAGCGCCTCGATGAGCTTCGCCTCGTCACGCGCGCGAATGGCCTTCGCGTCGGGCACATCGCTCCACACGGGCTTGATGTGCGCATCGAAGAGAAGCCGCTCGGCGGAGCGCTTTCGATCCGCGGGGACGAGGATCACCGACACGCCCTTGCGCCCAGCGCGACCCGTTCGTCCGCTGCGGTGCTGGAGCGCCTGCGGATCGTTCGGGAGGTCGGCCTGCACCACGAGTCCCACGTCGGGCAGGTCGAGCCCGCGCGCCGCGACATCGGTCGCCACGAGCACGCGCGCTCGCCCGTCACGGAGCTGCTGGAGGGCCCTCGTGCGCTCGGGCTGCGAGAGCTCGCCGCTGATGGCGACGCACGCGAAGCCGCGCTCCGAGAGGCTCGCCGAGAGGTGCGTCACGGCCTCGCGCGTCGTGCAGAACACGATGGAGCCCTGCGCCTCGTTGGCGCGGAGCACGTTGACCACGGCGTGCTCGCGCTCGCGCGGCGCGATGAGGTGCGCGCGGTACTCGATGTCGCGGTGCTGCTGCTGCGGCGGCGTGGCCGTGATGCGCTGCGGGTCGGTGAGCCACTGCTTCGCGAGGCGCGCGATCTCGGGCGGGAGCGTGGCCGAGAACATCAGCGTGCGGCGCGCGCGGGGGGCCGCTTCGATGATGCGCTCGAGCTCGTCGCGGAAGCCCATGTCGAGCATCTCGTCGGCCTCGTCGATGACGAGCACCTCAAGGTCTTCGAGCGAGAGCGCGCCGCGCTCGATGTGGTCGCAGAGGCGCCCCGGGGTGCCCACCACGAGGTGAACGCCGTCGCCGAGGAGCTTGAGCTGGATCGCCATGCCCATGCCGCCGACGCAGGCGACGGAGCGCATCCCCGCGTGGTGGTAGAGCCACGCCAGCTCGCGCTGCACCTGCATGGCGAGCTCGCGCGTGGGGGCGAGCACGAGGGCGCGCGGGCGCTTGGGGGGGTCGAAGGTGGCGCGCTCGCCGAGGAGCGTGTTCGCGACGGCGAGGCCGAACGCCACAGTCTTGCCCGAGCCCGTCTCGGCGGAGACCATGAGGTCGCGAGCGATGTGCTCGGGCGCCATCACGGCGGCCTGCACGGGCGTCGGCTTCTCGTAGCCGCGCTGCTGGAGGGCGCGCAGGAGCGTCGGGTGCGCGCTAAGTTCTTCGAATGTCATTGGGGGTTCGTCGGCGTTCAGCGGATTCGCGCGTCGAGCGTACGGGAGCGTCGCTTCGAGCGAGTTGCGGGCGTCGCACCTACCACACCTCCGCGGCGTGACCAATGGGCGCACGTCGTAACCGGCCTCTGAAGACGGCGTAGACCGCGACGTCCAACGCCCCCAACGGAGGTCTTGCATGACGCTCTCTCTGCTGCGCTCCACGATCCTGCTCTCGGTGCTCGTCACGGGCTGCGGCGCGTCGGGCTGCGGCTCGTCGATGTCGAATCAGCCTTCAAATACGGCACCTCCGACGGTCACCCCCGAGCACGCCGCTGCGCCGAACGCGCCCGCCGCACACGCCGCCGCGATCGATCTCCACGGAGGCACGGTCGAAGCGGGACCTCCGCCCGCGGGCCTCGCGGTGGCGACCTTCGCGGGCGGATGCTTCTGGTGCATGGAGGCCGCGTTCGAACATCAAGCGGGCGTGCGCGACGCGGTCTCGGGCTACACGGGAGGCCCCGAGCTCCACCCCGGCTACGAGCAGGTGAGCAACCACGGGACGGGGCACGCCGAGGCGATCCGCGTGCTCTACGACCCGCGCGCGGTCACGTACGAGCAGCTCCTCGACCTCTACTGGCGCCGCGTCGATCCGGTGCACCCCGACCGCGCCTTCGTCGACTCGGGGCACCAGTATCGCAGCGTGATCTTCGTGCACTCGCCCGAGCAGCGCGCCGCGGCGGAGCGCTCTCGCGCGGCGATCGTCGCGTCGGGGCGCTTTCACGCCACGGTGGTGACCACCGTCGAAGACGCCCCCGTGTTCTGGGTCGCGGAGGACTATCACCAGAACTTCTGGCGCACCACGCCCGACCGCTACGAGGCCTACCACGAGCACTCGGGGCGCCGGGAGTTTCTGCGCGAGACCTGGGGCCCCGACGCGCCCTACTGAGGGCCGCGCGCCGATCGCTTCGCAACCTCGCCGCGCGCTGGTAGAGAGCGCCTCGCGATGAAGAAGACCGACCCCGTCCTGGTGCTCGCGTACGCGGGCTGCGACACGTGCCGCAAGGCGCTCCGATGGCTCGACGACCACGGCGTGACGTACAGCTCGCGCCCCATCGTCGACGAGCCGCCCACGGCCGAGGAGCTCGCGCGGTGGATCCCCGCGAGCGGCGTGGGCGTGCGCAAGTGGCTCAACACCAGCGGTCAGTCGTATCGGGCGCTCGGCAAGGCCCGCGTCGACGCGATGCGAGACGACGAGCTCGTCGCCGCGCTCACGGCCGACGGAAAGCTCGTGAAGCGCCCCGTGCTCGTGGCGGGCGCGAAGGTGCTCGTGGGCTTTCGGCCCGACGACTACGCGACGTTGCTCGGGTGACAGAGAGGGCGATCAGCGCGCTGCGGACATGAGCTCGGCGAAGCTCAAGCGGTCGTTGGCGGCGTCGGGCGCGAGCTCGACGCGGTCGCGTCCGCTGCGCTTGGCGCGGTAGAGCGCGGCGTCGGCGCGGTCGATGAGCGTCGAGATGTCGCCCGCGCCCGACCACGACGCGACGCCGATGCTCACGGTGACCTTGACGCTCTGATCCGAGGTCGCGATGGGCTCCGCGGCGACGGCCATGCGGACCCGCTCACAGGCCGCGACCGCCGCGGCGGCCTCGCACTCGGGCATCACCACGAGGAACTCCTCGCCGCCGTAGCGTCCGACGGTGTTGCTCGCGCCGATGGCCCGTGCGGCGCGCGCGGCGCCCTCGCGGAGCACGGCGTCGCCCGCGCCGTGACCGTAGTTGTCGTTGATGCGCTTGAAGTGATCGAAGTCGATCATCGCGATCGAGAGCGGCGCCCCCGAGCGGCCGAGGCGCGTCCGCTCGCGCTCGTACGCGTCGAGGATGGCCGCGCGGTTCCACGCGCCCGTGAGGCGGTCGTGGGTGGCCTCGTGGCGGAGCCGCTCTCGCGCCGCGACGAGCTCCTCTTGAAGCGCGCAGATGCGCTCGCCCGCGCGGACTCGCACGCGGAGCTCCTGCGCGTCGAAGGGCTTGGTCACGTAGTCGTCGGCGCCCGCTTCGAGGCCCGCCACCACGTCGTCGCGCCCCTCGCGCCCCGTCAGCAGGATCGCGTAGAGGTAGGGCTCCTGCCCCTGCGCCCGCACGCGTCGGCAGAGCTCGACGCCGTCGAGGCCGGGCATCATCCAATCGAGGATCGCGAGGCGCGGCGAGTCGGGCGTCGAGAGGATGGCCCAGGCGGCGTCTCCGTCGACGGCCTCGACGACCTCGTAGCCCCATTTCTTGAGCTGACTCCGCAGCGTGAGCCTCGACATGGCGTTGTCGTCGGCGATGAGCACCTTCATCGTGAATCTCCCTGCTTCTGATAGGCTTCGAGCGCTGTGAGGAGCTCGGCGACGGACGCTTCGAGGGCGCCGAAGCGGGCGGTCATCTCGTCGACCCGCCCTTCGCGACCGACGAACTCGAGCTCCCTCGCGAGCGCCTGCGCCTCCTTCGCGCAGAGCTCTCCGAGGCAGCCCTTCAGCGTGTGCGCCCCATGCTCGACGCCGCGCACGTCCGACGTCGCGACGCTCCGGCGCACGTCGTCGAGCATGCCCTGCGCGTCCGTGCAGAACATCCCGATCACCTCTCGCATCAGCTCGCGGTCTCCGTCGAAGCGCGCGAGGAGCGCCGTGGGGTCGAAGACCGGCGCGTCACGTACGGCGGGCGCGATCGACGCGCGCGCCTCGTGGGCGGGGCTCTGCGGCGCGGCCAACGGCGCCTCATCGCGAGCGCGCTGCGCGGTCCCGGGCTGCGGCGCGGGCGGCGACGCGAGCCCGGCGGTCTCTTCGAACTCGACGGCGGCGTAGAGGTCCTGGCGCGAGATGGGCTTGGCGACGTAGCCGTCCATGCCCGCGGCGAGGCACCGCTCGCGGTCGCCGGCCATCGCGTGGGCGGTCATCGCCACGACGCGCTGGTGCCGCGAGTCGCCGCGCTCGCCCTCACGAATCCGCGCCGTGGCTTCGAAGCCGTCGACGCCGGGCATCTGCACGTCCATGAGCACGACGTCGAAGCGCTCACGCGCGAGCGCGGCGAGCGCAGACGCGCCGTCGACGGCCTCGACGACCTGGTGGCCCCTCGCGGCGAGGTGCCCGTGGGCCACGCGGCGGTTGATGGCGTTGTCGTCGACGAGCAGAACGCGCCGTGATTTCACGGCGTTCGCGAGCAGCGAGTAGCGGCTGGCGGCGGCGAGCGCGGTGGGGCCTCCGCCGAGGTGCGCGACGATCGTGTCGAGGAGCGACCCGAGCGCGATGGGCTTGACGAGGTAGCCCGCGACGCCCGCGTTCGAGAGCCGCGAGACGTCGCGCGAGACGTCCATCGACGACAGCATGATGACCGTGGTGCCTTCGAGCGCGGGGTTGCGGCCGATCTCCTCGGCGACCTCGAAGCCGTCGAGGTCGGGCATCATCACGTCGAGGAGCACGAGCTTGAAGGGCGTCCCCGCGGCGGCGGCCTGCATGAGCGTCGCGAGGGCCTGCGCACCGCCCGTGGCCTCGTGGGGCTCCATCTGCCACGAGGTGAGCGCGTCGCGGAGGATGCGCCGGTTGGTCGGGTGATCGTCGACGACGAGGGCCTTGAGGCCGCGGATCGTGGCGTCGCCCTCGCGGAGCCTGGAGGTGCGCGCCGTCGCGCGGCGGAGCTTCGCGGTGAACGAGAAGGTGCTCCCGCGTCCGAGCTCGCTCTCGAGCGTCATGGTGCCGCCCATGAGCCTCACGAGGCGCGAGGCGATGCTGAGGCCGAGGCCCGTGCCGCCGTAGCGCCGCGTGGTCGAGTTGTCGGCCTGCGAGAAGGCTTCGAAGACGCGCGCCTGGCGGTCCTTCGCGATGCCGATGCCGGTGTCGCTCACGGAGACGCGGAGGGTCACCTGGTCGCCCGCCACGTCGGCGCCCACGCGCAGCACGACCTCGCCGAAGTCGGTGAAGCGCACCGCGTTGCCGAGCAGGTTGATGAGGACCTGCTGGAGCCGCAGGGGGTCGCCTTCGAGCGTGTCGGGGGCGTCGTGGGAGATGTCCGCGACGAACTCGAGGCCCTTCTCGTGGGCCTTCGCGGCGAGCACCTTGAGCGTGTCGCCGATGCAGTCGCGGAGCGCGAACTCGGTCTCGTCGAGGGCGAGGTGGCCCGCCTCGATCTTCGAGAAATCGAGGATGTCGTTGATGATCCCGAGGAGCGACTTCGCCGACGACTGGACGGCCAGCATGTACTCGCGCTGCACGCGCGTGAGGTCGGTGTAGAGCGCGAGCTCGGTCATCCCGAGGACGCCGTTCATGGGCGTGCGGATCTCGTGGCTCATGTTCGCGAGGAACTCGCTCTTGGCGAGGCTCGCTGCCTCGGCGTCGCGGCGCGCTCGCATCAGCGCGCGCTCGGCGCGCTTGCGCTCGGTGATGTCGCGGCACACGAACACGGCGCCGGTGAGCACACCCCGGTCGATCACGGGGCTCAGCACGCACGACACGGGGACGCGGGTCCCGTCGGCGGCGAGGAGCTCGGCGTCTTCGTCGCGGAGGCTGTCGCCCGAGGCGATGAGGGCCGTGAGGCGGTCGGGGCGGATGCGCTCGCGGGCCTCGTCGTGGAGGAGGAACGCGGTGAGGACGTGAGCGCCGATGAGCTCCCCCGCGGGGCGTTCGAGGAGGCGCTCGCCCGCGGGGTTGACGTCGGTGATGGCGCCCGCGAGGTCGAGGGAGCAGAGCCCGTCGCCGAGGGCCGAGATCACGGCCTTGAGCTTGTCGCGCTCGGCGGTGACGTCGGCCTCCGACGAGCGGCGCAGGTCATCGTTGCGCTCGCGCATCTCGGCCGAGGAGAGGTCGAGGGAGCGCTGGAGCGTGTAGCGGTCCTGGTCGGCCTCGACGTAGGAGCGGCTGATGCGCTCCACGAGGCGCGACCACTGCGCGCTGTCTGGTGGCGACGCGGGGTCGTCGAGCCCGACGCGCTCGAGCTGACGGAGGAGGAGAGGGTGAACGCTCACGGGACCGCTACTCCTCGTCGAAGGTCGTGAGGGTCATCGTCTGGTTGTGCAGGTCGCAGCGCCCCGTGGCGAAGGGAGACAGCTCGCCGTACGAGTAGAATCCGACCTGCGACGCGCTCGCGGGGAGCGCTTCGAGCGTGGCCTCGGTCTCCTCCTCGGCGCGCTCTCCGAGCACGAGGCGACGGCCGACGCACGAGATCGCGATGGAGAGCACCGGACCGTGGATCTCCCCCTGCGCGCGGGTCATCGCCGCGGCCCTCGCGGCGCCGTCGATGAGGCGATCGAAGTTGGCCCGCATGAGCTGCGCGCGCGACCCCGTGGGGATGTCTCCCGCGAAGGTGAGCGACTGCGCGGTCTCGTCGACCGCGAGGATGGTGCGCACGAGCCGCTTCTCGTCGTTGTCGTCGTTGGCGCGGAGCGACAGCGGGAACAGCAGCCCCGTCGCGGGCAGTCCCGCCGCGCGCTCTCCGAGGTAGGTCTTGTAGAGGTCGAGCGCGGGCCGTCCGTCGAGCTCGTAGAGCACGTTGCCCTCGGAGCGCGTGACGAGGCGCTCGGGGCCGAAGATGTCCCACCCGCCCTTCGACCCGTGGCGCACACGGACGTGCTCGCCGTAGAAGCCCACGGCGGTGACGAAGCACGGCCGCGCGTCGCCCTCGACGAGCACCCACGTTCGCTTGAAGCGATCACCGTCGCCCGCGAGGCCGCCGGTCACCACCACCGACTCGGGGAGCGAAGCGTTGAGCCCCGCGACGAGCTCGGTCCCGTTGACGTGGAGCCCGTCGGAGAGCAGCAGCACGGCGCGGAGGCCCGGGCGGTTGAGCGCGCGACCGATGGTCTCTCCCGCGCTTCGAGAGTCCGAGGCGCGCTCGATGGGGCTCTGCGCATATGCGATGCGCGTCTTCGAGAAGCGCGCGATCGCTACGGAGAGCGAGCCGTCGAGGATGCGCGTGCCGTGGATCTCACCCGCCGTGGAGCAGCCCACGAGGAGCGAGCGGGGGAAGATTCGCCGCAGGGTCTTGAGGGGCTCGGGTCGATCGATGAGGGCCGTGGCCCCGAAGGCGATGACGAGGGTGGAAGCGGAATCGAGCTCCGCGGGTGGCGCCTCGGCCCAGCCGGTCTCGATTTCGTACGTGCAGGTCCGCAGCTCCATGACGTCGTCCTTCACCCTGGCGGAGTGATCGGGGGGGTTCGTCTCGATCGAACGGCCGAGCTCGAAAAAACCTGAACGCGCTCCACGACTTTTCGTCCTCGGTCGATGTGATTTCTCCGCTTCGCCCCTCCGATCGCCACCGCGGAGCGCCCCATCGGTGCCCGCGCGTCGCGATCCCGCGGCATGTCTCCAGCGATCGCGCCTATCATCGCGCGCCATGGTCACCCCGTCGCAACGAACGTCACTCATCATCACGCTTTCGCTCGCCGCGCTCGCGCCCGCCGCCTCGGCGCAGACCACGCGCCTCACGCCCTCGGGTGCGCCCACGGGCGGCGCGGTGCGCGTTCAACCCTCCGCTGCGCCCGAGCCCGCCGCGACGAGCGTCACCGCGGGAGGGCCCGTCGAGCATCCGGGCTGCGGAGGCTTCGTCACCGCGCGTCCCCAGGTGGTGATCACCGCCGCGGCCGACCTCCCCTGGCTCCGCGTGTACGCCGAGGGATCGGGCGACACCTCGCTCGCGATCCTCGGCCCCAACAACCAGTGGCGCTGCGCCGACGACACCTACGGCGCCAACCCCTCGATCGACGGACGCTTTCGTCGCGGCGCCTACCGCGTGTGGGTCGCCACGCCGACCGCCAACGCCACCGCGCCCGCCACGGTCACCGTGACCGCGCAGCGCGCGCAGCGTCCGACCGACGCGCCCATCGCCGTCGCGCCCGGCTCCAGCGGCAATCCGCAGGACCCCATGGCGGCCGCGACAGGCCTCGCGCAGCAGGTGCTCACGGGCCTCGGCGGCGGAAACAGCACGCCCCTCGCCGTCCCCCTCTCGACGCTCTCTCGCGCGGGCCTCACGCCGACCGCGCTCCCGCCGTCGCTCGACTCGGTGCTCCGTCAGCCCGGCACGAACGCCGGGAGCCTCACGCCCGCGCAGCTCACGCAGCTCGCCGAGCTCGCGCGCAGCGGGATGTCCGCCGACCAGCTCGCGCCCGTGATGGGCGCGCTCACCAACGGACAGAACCCGCAGGGCACGCTCTCGCCCACGCAGCTCTCGCAGCTCGGCCAGCTCGCCCGCGGCGGCGCCACGCCGCAGGCCGTCCAGACCGCGCTCTCGTCGATGCTCCGAGGCGTCGGAACCTCGCGCTGAAGATCAGATCCGAACCTCGCGCTTCGCTTCGAGCTCGGCGCGATACGCGTACGCGAGCGCCAGGAGCACCGCGGCGTGCGCGAGCGCAGCGCCCGCCACCACGCGCGTCGTGAGGAGCGAGCGAGACGCGTCGCGCCCCGCGGTGCCCACGAGCCACGCGCCCGTCACCGCGTTGAGGAGCACGAGCCCGTGGACGACCACCGAGGCGAGGGCCGTGTCGCGCGTGCGTCCGAAGGCCCTGCGAGGGTCGCGCACGAGGATGTCGCTCCCCGCGCGCATCACGAGCGACGCGAGGATCATCGCCACGACGGCTCCGACGCCGCCGCCCGCGGTGAAGTACCCGACCATCGTGTGGAGCGTCGGCACCGCGAGCGCCTCGGTGCGCGCGCCCGCGAGGTAGAGCGCCGTCGCCAGGAGCGCGAAGGTCACGGCGCGCCCGTACACGATGCAACTGAACACCATGAGACGCAGCGGGCCAGGAGCCTCCGCGAGGTGCCCGCCCGCGATGCGGCTCTCACGGTACGCCCCCACGCCCGCGGGCACCGGAGGCAGGTCGACGAGCTGCCACCGTCGGCGGTGCCGCCGCTCACGGATCACGTACGAGACCGCGGAGCTCCCGACCACCAGCGCGGCGAAGACGATCCATGCCATCGAGCGCGATTGTCACCCGAACGCCTCGTTGCGCCAATGGGCTCCCTCGCGCGACGACGGCGGTTCCTCCGGGCGCCGCTTCAGATACACTCCCGCGCCCACCACCGATGACACGAAACACCATGAACACAGCCCTCCGCGCGACCCTCTGCGCCTCGATGCTCTGGCCCGCAGGGTGCTCCCTCATCGGCGGATCGAACAACGCCGCGACGACGCCCGCGAACGCGACGCAGACGTCGAGCAGCGGTTCGACGACGCCCGCGACGCAAAACGGATCGTCGAGCGACGACGAGGTGCGCGCGCTCGTCACGCAGGCGCTCACGCCCCAGATGTGCCCGAGGCTCCTCGGCTCCTTCATCGGCCTGCCCGGTGAGGGAACCGCGTCGGGCCCCGCCGCTGGGACGCTCCCCTCCGCCGGACGCTGGTGGATTCGTAGCTGCGAGGCGCGCGTCGTCGGAGAGCGCCTCGTGCTCTCGATGGGCGGCCCCGGATGGACCTGGATCGACCGTGAAACAAGCGGTTTTCGCGTGCGGCAGTACCTCCTCTTCGACGCGCAGGCCGAGCTCGGCGCCGACGTCGCCGTGGGCTACGACCGCGCGCGCCGCGTGGCCTCGCTCTGGATGCGCCCCGCCGAGGGTGTGCGCGCCACGATCACCCCGCGCGGCGTGGTGAGCGCGGAGGCCACGGGCTTCTTCTCGACGATCCTCGGCGGCGTCGCGGCGGTGACCGGCAACAGCGTGAGCGACCGCGCGCGGACGCAAGCGGGAGAGCTCGGCTCGACGATGCTCCGCGACCGACTCGGCGCGGGCTTCACCATGACCCTCTCGCTCGACACGCATCAGGTCGACTTCATGGTCGGCGCGCTGCAACGCGGAGAGGTCCCCGAGCGGCCGTACCCCGACCTCACGCACGCGCCGTGGATGGTCAATCAGCGCTCGACGGTGTGGCCCGGCGGCCTCGACGTGGTGGGTCCCATCGACGTCTCGCAGGGCCGCGTGGGCGTCGACATCGAGCTCGAAGAGGGCGACGGCGCCACCGTTCGCGCGACCTGCGCGGAGCCCCTCACCCGCTACTTCGACGCGCGCTTTCGAACGCCCGACGCGCCCTCGGCGGCGCCTCCCGCGGCGGCCACGCTCGTCGAGCTCTCGGCGGGCGCGGGGCCGCAACACGTCACGCTCCCGCAGAACCTCGCGGGCGCTCCGTGCCCCGTGCTCCTCACGATCGCGCCGCGCGGGACGAACCTCCCCGCGCGGCGGCGCTATCGCGTCGCCCCCGAAGCGCCCGGAACCAACGCGGGACCGACCGCGCCTCGGCGCGTGCGCATCCAGATCATGAGCAGCACCGTGTCGCGCGAGAACCCCTCGGGTCACGCGTGGGACCTCGTCGGCGGCGAGGCCGATCAGGTGATCGTCACGGCCTCGGTTCCTCTCGAGCGCGAGATCGATCAGACGCCCGTCTCCGCCGATCACGAGACCGCCACGTGGACGCGCTGGCTCCCCGGCGCGTACGAGGTCGCGCGGGATCTCCCGCTGCGCTTCAACGTGTACGACGACGACACGACGACGCGAGAGCTCATCGGCGTGGCCGACCTCGACGCCGCGCGCATCACCAACGGCGTGAGCGACCTCACGCTCCCGATCCGCACCGAGGGCGCCGTGCCGAGGCAGACGGGCACGCTCAGGCTCCGCATCGAAGTGCTTCAGTAAGCGCTTCGGGCGAGGCGCGCCGAAAAGTTGTTCGCGCGGCGAGCGGCGCGCTAACGGCGTCGAGGCATGAACTCCCTCAGCGTCGCAGGGCGCTATGTGATCGATCAGGTCGCGGGCTCCGGTGGCATGGCCCGGGTGTGGCGCGCCGACGACGCCCGCGGTCACGGGCGCGTCGCGATCAAGCGCATCCTCGACGAGCTCAAGGGCGACGCCGAGGTGCGCGCGATGTTCGACGACGAGGCCGCGATCACGGCGTCGATCGCGCATCCCAACGTGGTGAGCTTCCTCGACCGCGGCGTCGACGTCGAGGGCCCGTGGCTCGCGCTCGAGTGGGTCGACGGACTGAACGCGCACGAAATCGTCGCGACGCGAAAGGCGCCCCTCGGCGTGCGCGCGGCGCTGTCGCTCGGTGTCGATCTGCTCCACGCGCTCGCGGCCACGCACGGCCCGGGCGTCGGGGTCATTCACCGCGACGTGGCGCCTTCGAACGTGCTCGTGGGCCTCGACGGCGTCGCGCGCCTCGCGGACTACGGCCTCGCGCGCTCCATCGCGAGGGCCCGCGTGAACGCCGCGGGGACGGCCAAGGGCAAGATCGGGTACCTGCCGCCCGAGGTGCTCCGCGGGTCGATTCACGGGACGCGCGGCGACCTCTACGGCGCGGGCGCGGTGCTCTGGGAGCTGCTCGCGGGCCGACGGCTCTTCGCGGGCGTGACGAGCAAGAGCGCCCTCGCCCACGCGTACCTCTACGCGCCGAGGCCCTCGCTCGAGAGCGTGAACCCGTGCGTTCCGCTGGGTGTCGCCTCGGTGATCGACAGCGCCCTCTCGCTCGACCCCGCGAAGCGCCCTCCGAGCGCCCTCGCGATGGCCGAGCGGCTCCTCATCGCCGCAGAGCAGGAAGGCGTGTCTCCCTCGCCTGGTGAGCTCTCCGTGGCCGTGTGGGGCGCGCGTCGCGCCATCGCGGGCGCCGACGCTCGACGGCGCGCGGAGCTCGTTCGCGCCACCGTGGCCGCGCCTCGAACGCTGGCTCGCACGGGCTGAACGCCGCGGAGACACGCGAAGAATCCGCTTTGCGACGCGCATGAAAGGGCACTAGGTTCCCGCGGCCATGCAGAGTTCTCTGGGCGACCTCCTCACCTCGCGGCGGGTCGTGATCACCGTCGGATGCGGCGGCGTCGGCAAGACCACCGTCGCCGCGTCGCTCGCGCTCGCAGCCGCGCGCAGCGGTCGCCGCGTGCTGTGCCTCACGATCGACCCCGCGAAGCGCCTCGCCACGTCGCTCGGTCTCCGTGAGATGCGCTCCGAGGAGCAGCTCATCGCGCCCGAGCTCTGGCGCACGCCGGGGATGCCCACCACGGGCTCGCTCACCGCGATGATGCTCGACGTGAGGCACACCTTCGATGACCTCGTCGGGCGCTACGCGTCGTCGCCCGCCGCGCGCGATCGCATCCTCGCCAACCGGATCTACCGCGAGGTGGCCGGGTCGCTCGCGGGCACGCCCGAGTACATGGCGATGGAGAAGCTCTACGCCCTCAAGGACGACAACCGCTACGACCTCATCGTGCTCGACACGCCCCCCACGTCGAACGCGCTCGATTTCCTCGACGCGCCCGACAAGATGATCGGCGCGATGGACTCGCCCGCCATCCGGGCCTTCGTGTCGGCCTTCGAGCGGACGGGCAAGCTCTCGTTCAACCTTGTTTCCAAGGCGATGGAGAAGGTGCTCTCGGGCCTCGGGGCCTTCACGGGCATCGAGTTCCTCACGCAGGTGGCGGAGTTCCTCTCGGACATCCAGTCGCTCTTCGGCGGCTTCAAAGACCGCGCGAGCCGCGTGCGAGAGACCATGATGGGCCGCGACGTGGCCTTCGTGCTCGTGACCTCGCCCGACCCCATGACCGTCGGCGAGGCGATGTTCTTCCTCGAGCGCCTCCAGTCGAGCGGAATGAACGCCGAGGGCCTCGTCGTGAACCGCGTCCGCATGGCCGAAGACGTGGCGCCGCCCTCCGTCGACCGCGTGGCGGGCCTCCTCCGCGACGCTCACATCGAGCCCTCGCAAGACCTCGCCGCGGCCTTCACCCGCGCGTGGCGCGACGCCTCGGTGTGGGCCCGCCGCGACAACGCCGAGGTCACCCGCGCGCGCCGCGAGATGGCCTCGATCCCGAGGCACATCATCGTGCCCGCGTTCGAAGACGACGTGCTCGACCTCGCGGCGCTCTCGCGCGTCGCCGCGATCCTCGTTCCGACGGCGTAACGGTCAGCGCTCGACGAGTCGCCCCGAGCGATAGTCTTCCCACGCCTGACGGATCTCTTCGTGCGTGTTCATCACGAAGGGTCCGCCGCGCGCGACGGGCTCTCCGATGGGCCTCGCAGACACCAGCAGCATCCGCGCGGGGCCGTCGCTCTTCGCCATCACACGGTCGCCGGGGCCGAGCACCACGAGCTGCCCCGAGCGCGCGGGGGCCTCGTCGGGTCCGAGCTTCACGCGGCCTTCGACCACGTACGCGAAGGCGTTGTGATCGACGGCGACGGGGACGACCGTGCGGCCGCGTCCGTCGAAGCGCAGGTCGAGCATCTGCGGCGCCGTGATGATCCCTTCGACGGGGCCGGTGCGACCTGCGAGCGAGCCTGCGACGACCCTCGCGCGGGCGTCTTCGACGTGGGCCTCGACGATGCGCTCGGGGGCGATGTCTTGATACCTCGGGCGGATCATCTTCGAGGCGCGCGGGAGGTTCACCCAGAACTGAAAGAGCCACATGCCGCCCGCGGTCTGACCGGGCATCTCAGAATGGACGATGCCGCGCCCCGCGGTCATCCACTGCGCGCTGCCGGGCGTGAGGCGGCCGTGGTTGCCGAGGCTGTCGCGGTGTTCGAAGGCGCCGTCGAGCACGTAGGTGACCGTCTCGAAGCCCCGGTGCGGGTGCGTGGGAAAGCCCGGGAGATAGTCTTCTGCGAGGTCGGTGTGCACCTCGTCGAGGAGCAGAAACGGGTCGAGCATCGGCAGCGCCTGCGAGCCGAGCGTGCGACGGAGGTGAACGCCCGCGCCCTCGATGGTGGGCTGCGCGTCGACGATGCGAAGAGCGGCGCGCGGACGCTGCGTGACGAGCGCGCTCGCGGGGCGATCGGCGATGCATCCCGCGGCGGCGAGCGGGGCCACGAGCGACGAGGTCAGAAAGCTACGGCGAGAGGGGTTCAGCACGAGGTCGATGTTGCACACGATCGCGCGCCAACACCATCGGTCGGCGGGGTCCACGGCCCGTTGCGCGGCGGGAACGCTCCCTCAGCGCACGACGGGGTTGAGGAACTCGACGGGCGCGCGGATCGCGAGGCGCTCTCGTCCGAGCGACGCGGGGATGGGCGGCATGGTGGCCGCTGCGAGCGCGGTTCTCACGTTGGCGTCGTAGCGCTCGACGCCGCTCCGACGCTGTACGGCGACGTCGCGGACGTGTCCGTTGCGCTCGATCACGAAGGTCACGATCACCGTGCCCTGGTTGAGCCGAAGCGCTTCGTCGTAGGGGAACGCGCGCTCCGTGAGCTGATAGATGCGCCGCCGCACCTGGCCGAAGTAGCGCACATAGCGCGAGTCGCCGGTCTCGAGCGAGAGCACACCGTCGCCATCACCGAAAGCCCTCGCGACGCCGCCGCGACCGATGCCTCCGCCCGACCCGGGAGAGCCTCCGCCGCCGACGCCGCCGCTGCCCTGCGCACGAACGGGGCCCTCCTGCGCCGCCGCGTTCACGTGTGCCCGCATGAGGCTCGCCGCGAGGAGCGCCGCGTCGGTGTCGTCTTCGGGCCTCACGGCGTCTTGATCCGCCGTCGCTGATGCGTGCCCGCGATCGACGGCGGGGCGTTGAAACGCGACCGGCGCGGCCGATTGCGCGGCGCCGTCGTGACCGTCGCGAACCCCCGCGGCGAGCCTCGGCTGCGCGCCCGCGTGACGCTCCGAGCCCACCGCGATCGTGGGAGGAGGCTCGACCTGCGCGGCGCGTGCGACCGTCGGATCACCCGCGTTCGAAGCCTCTCCGCGACGAA